>JBHLPR010000006.1:12503-68925 GCA_048939245.1 Promethearchaeota archaeon
CTTAGCGTTTGGAATCGAACAGCTTCTACATCATCGTCGAGTAATGGGATTAGAGAAGCGCCGTCCTCTTTGGTGCCAATGAAACCGATAGCAATTGCTGCTTCCAGACGAGTAACAAAATCAGGATGGCCTAGAGCGGATCGTAAGTGGGGCAGAGCCGTTGCTGCTTCGGGTCCCAGTTGTCCTAGTTTTCGGATTGCGTTGTGTCGGAGTTGATCATCTTCACTCCTTATTGTTTTGATGTATGTATGAACCTGCTCGTTTTTCGCAGGGGTCGATACATCTGTAGGATGTGGGGGTGACATGCTGGGAACCTCGCAGGGTCAACTGTTTTTAATTATTAGTATCTTCCCATACACTTGATAGGCAGCTGCTTGTTCTTAGTATCGTTTCTTCTTTTTCTTTCGTTTCGGTTGTTTGCGTTTCACCCGTTTCCGTTTTGGAAGTTCTTCGGTTGGAATCCGTTCTGGTCCCGGGGGTAATCCTAAATCGTCTTCTGGGGGATAGGCGATTTCAGCGAAGAGGGCACCTATCTGTCCGCCGACTCCTGTGATGACCCCTCCGATAAGGCATACAAAGACTTGTGGTATAGGCATCAATATCCCAACTAGAATCCATGCATTGATGAAAGCATTGGTGAAGTTGATTGCGAATAATCCGAAGAGGGTAAGCCAGGCGAGAAATCCTGCGAGGAAGGTTATGATGATGGCTCGAAAATTATTTTTTATTAAAAATCCTGCGAGGATTCCGGCAATAACAATAAGAATCCCTTGACCAGTTACTTGGATGAGGATGGCGAAAAAGAAGCAGAATGCAAATCCAACGATTATCCCATGCTTCTTTCTGAAGAAGGCTTTCAGACTTTCTCGGCTAAAATCTCCTGACATGGAATCACCCCGGAATAAGAATGATCAGAGAGGCAAATTCGGTTATTTCCCCGAGTGCCGATGAATAAGGTAGTACATGATATTCGCCGATAATCCACAATCCCAATTGGTCCATATAGTTACGAGCATAGCCGTTTCCTCGCTGTCCACCAGGTAAAACGCCTACGCAGTTCGCGAGGTTATCCAGGTCCATGATGAGTCGATAACTTGCTCCAACCGCAACCAGGTATCCCGGAGCATAATTGACAGTGTATGCACTTCCATTCACAGGGTAACGTGGCGCGTTTAGAAATGCGAAGTTATCAGACATTGGATGTTGCACCCAGAGGATATGGATCCGATTATACTGCCAGGTGGACGTATCGGATCCCAGGTTCAAGGTGAGAAATTCAACGGTGTCTGCAAAGCTTGCGAGGATGATATCATCACGAGTTTGGGTGCCCGTTTGACTTACATTGTTGAACCAGAGGTCATAATTGATGAGGGTGAAATTATCGAGAACACTCATGGATGGATAGGGTCCCGTGGGGGTTCCAGCAGCTGAGTATTCATCGAAGAACGTGTTATTCAAATAAGTTGGTGAAAATGTAGACCAAATCGTCGCACCGATGCTCTCGGTATTCATTACGCCATCCCAGTTCTGAAGGGCTAGTGCTGCTGTATACATCGTGGGCTCTTCGGATTCGGTCACTTCCGCTAGAATCACACTTGCCACGATATCTTTGATAGCAAGAGCGTGGAGTGATAGGGCATCTTGTTGAATGTGCTCCATGTCTACAAGTGTGCTACTAGGTATACTCTCCAGTAAGGCTGTGATGCGATTCGCACGGTAAGGTGCGGCGAAATCATATCCGAGATAGTAGGAGTAACTGGTGTTAACTGGGCGATTATTAGCGGCTACCAGCATCCCTGATGTGGGATTGAAGTCCTGAGGGAGTTGGTTGAATGGAATGAATCCCTGCCAACTTGTATTATTTGCTGAACCATTCAGGGGGCTTGGTCCCTGTCCCGATGTTCGAATCGGTTGAGCTGCAGCTGCATGATAAGCAATATTCCCTGAGGTGTCAGCATAAAGGAAGTTGAGATTGGGTGCGTCAATTTGTTGAATAGCAGACAGAAAGCCGGCATGGTTGGTGGCTAGTCCCAGTTCGTAAAGGGCTTCGGTGGTACGGGATCCGTTTGCTCCGGTCCATTTAAGGGCAAATCGATCCGTCTCCTCATCAAATAGGGGTCCATGCACAGTATAGTTAAGCACTATCTCCACGGGGGCGAGTCCGCCTTCAACTCGGGCCCACACGGTGGTGTTTCGCTGCTCAATGGGTTGCCAGCTATTATTCCACCAGTATTGGCTAGCATTACCTGGGTTCCAAAGATAATAGTAGAAATCGCTCATATCGGACTGCATTCCGGTCCATCCCCAAGCAATGTTCGGATTATGTCCCTGGTAGATAAAGGGAATGCCTGTATAGGTGATTCCTTGCACATTATATCCTGGAGCCACCATCTGCATTTCATACCAAATGGGTGATAGCGTCATTGAAAGATGTGGGTCGCTAGCTAATAGGGGGGCACCAGTCGTAGTGTGAGAACCGTTTATTACCCAGCAGTTGCTTCCTCCGGTCGCCAGGGACACTGGGTTCTGTTTTTGCAGTGCTTCCAAGCGGTTGGCAAGGGATTTGGCTGCAGTTTGAAGGTGCGCTGGAAGGGTTGGTGCCACGATGAAAGTTTCGTTATATTGCAGATCAGGGAAAAGGTCCTTGAAGACGAGGTCTACACCGTAGGTATCAATCAAGTTCGCCATTTGTAGGTCTTGAAACGCATCACTGGCTGAAAGTTGCCAGGCGACATATCGTTCAATGGTGAGGCTGTCCGTTTCATTCCATGGTTCTGGGAAATAACCAAGCACGCGAATTTCCACTGGGATCTTGGAACCAATACTCTCCATATACTGATTGATTCCTCGAGCATAGCTTTTGAGCAACCCAAGAACGGTAGAATTAAGCAGGAGCACAGAAGCGTTAGCTATTGCTTCAAAACCAAGCTGTCGATGGTATTGGTCAAGTTCTAGATACGATGTACCAAAGAGCTCCGATAGTCTTCCTTGGGCTATTCGTCGATATAGGTCCAGTTGAAAGAGTCGATCTTGGGCATGCACATACCCACAAGCTAGATACAGATCATTGATATCGCCTGCAAAAATCTGGGGAACACCCCAGGCATCCCGAACAATATGGACTTCCCCAGTGAGTCCTTGGATTTCTTCGCTCGAGGAAGTGGGAAGGTTAGCCCAGGAAATGTCCATCCACAAGCCTCCATTAGGTTGAAGCCAGGGGATAACGCTGACAAGCATCCCCAGAATCAGTGAACAAATCAAAATGACGAGGATGTTTTTACAGTTGAAGATTTTTCGTTGGCTTGACACATAACAGCCCCCAAAGGAAGACCAGCTCTACTGTTTACTAAATGCTGGGGCGAACATCCATGCCTTGTTCTTATAAAATGCGTGGTTCCAGAAATATCTCAGGTCGATTTTGCCAGGGCTAGCGTTACTTTGATTTATTGGATTTGTTCTTTTTTGGCTTCTTAGCGGACTTGCTTTTAGAATCGTTTTTCTTCCTTTCTCGGCGTAGTCGACGTTTTCCACGTTCATAGGTTTCTTGTAGGACCTGCCGTACTGATCGGCGTTTTCGCTCTTCCATAGGAACTTCCAAGTGGACAACACCTTCTTCTCCATCGACTGAAGCAATAATGTGGCCAGTCGCATATTCGGGAAGAGGTCGGAATTTATAGGAATACCGTAGGACACCAGTCCGTCCTGCTTCACCGATACGACGAAACACCACTTGAACGCTCATCCCGATTTTTAACTGCTCGTGATTAACATCGACGATTTGAGAGAGAACTAAAGGGCCTTCATCTAATCGGACCAAGGCAATGACATATGGGGAAAGATCTTTGAAACCCGCTGGTGGATCATGGATAATTGTGTACGAGTATATCTTTCCAAGCCCCGAAAATTGTGTATCAACGAAATCTGTTTTCCTACGGCATTTCGGACAAAGTGGTACAGGTGGGAAATATTTGGTATCACAGGTTCGACAGTGTCGACCCACCAGATTATAGACATTTTTAATCCTTCGCCACAACATTGGAACGCTTTGTTCAGACATCTTTTTTCACCTTGGTCTAATCATGCGTCAAAATATGGAGTACAGCCGTGGAACCAGTGCCCCCTAAGTTTAGAGTGAGACCTTGTCTAACCCCTTTCACCTGGCGTTTACCTGCGGTTCCGCGGAGTTGTTCAACTATTTCCGCAACTTGCGCTATTCCTGTGGCTCCTACCGGATGCCCTTTCGCTTTGAGTCCGCCACTCACATTAGTCGGAATGGTTCCCTTCTTGTCAAAAAAGCCATCTTCAATGGCTTCACCACCCTTCCCTTTTTCAACAAAGCCCAGATCCTCAACTGAGATAATTTCACTAATACTAAATGAATCATGAAGCTCAGCGATTTCCACATCATCAGGCTTCATTTTAAGTTTATCATATGCTTGTTTAGCAGCACTCTTTACTGCACGAAAGGTTGTGATGTGAGGTCGATCATGCAAAGCAAGGGTATCTGAGGCTTGAGTGGCTGCCTCGATCCAAATAGGATCACCTTCAAATTGATCTACTAAATCCCCCCGAACAATAATCGCTGCGGCGGCCCCATCTGAAATGGGGGCACAGTGCAAGACCCTCAAAGGATCAGCAACTAGCGGACTCTTGAGAACCTGGTCAGTTGTAATCTTGAATCGAAATTGAGCATAGGGATTATTCACCGCATTGGCATGAGCCTTAACAGCAGGTGCTGAAAGCTGTTCAGAGGTTGTGCCATAACGGTGCATATGACGACGAGCAAGCAGTGCAAACAAGGAAGGAAATGTGGCACCGATTTGCCCTTCCCATTCCCGATCGGCTGCACTCATAAGTGTGTCAGCAATGGCAGGTTCTGAAATATCACTCATTTTTTCACAACCTATCACCATGGCGACTTTGTGTTCGCCTGATTTTACAGCCAAGTATGCATGACGAACTGCTACACCTCCACTCGCACATGCGGCTTCTACTTCAGTCGAGGCAATAGGGAGGAGTCCCCCTGAATCAGCAGCCATAACCGCTTGGTGCTCCTGTTGGATGAAGGAACTTGTGGAAGTATTACTAACATAGAGGGCGTCGATATCATCACCTCTGACGCCTGCATCTGCGAGACAGGCAGTAGCCGCGGTTAGGGATATTCGGCGGATACTGCGATCCCATTGTTCACCAAAAGAGGTTTGACCCACGCCGATAATGGCAACCCGATCTTTTGCTGATCTTTCTTTACTCATGATTATCACTCTACCTTGATGGTGCGTCGGTGCTTCGCATACTGGGCATAATCGATGTAGACTTTATCATCGATGTAATCTTGCACCTTGGGTTTTCGTTTCCGTTTTTCTTTGATTGGTTTCATGACTTCCAAATGGAAGGCATCACTGCCCGCCCCTGAACCATATGAAACAACCAAAATTTTGTCTCCAGGATTTGCGACTTCAAGGGTAGCTGCTAACCCCAATGGCGAGCTTCCAGCATAGGTGTTCCCAACATAATCGACAACAAGGGAGGGTTCGATTTGCTTATCCTTGAACCCCAGAGTTTTCGCAGCTCGACGAGGAAACTTACCGTTAGGTGAATGAAACACACCCCAATCATAATCGCTGGTTTTAGTTCCCATTTTTTCAAACAAACCCATTGCGGCTTGTTGGACATGCCGGAAGTATGCTGGCTTTCCAGTAAATCTAGACCCATGTTCGGGAAAATCGGTTCCTTCACGCCGCCAAAAATCGGGTGTGTCGCTAGTATAGGAGAACGTACCTTCGAATCGGGCGACCATATCGTCATCGCTGCCAATGAGAAACGCGGCTCCTCCCGCGGCAGCTGCATATTCTAAGGCATCACCGGGTTTCGCTTGGGCGGTATCGGCTCCAATGGCGAGCCCGATGTCCACTTCCTTGGATTTCACTAATCCAATACAGACTTGCATCGCAGCGGTTCCCGCTTTACATGCAAAGGAAAAATCTGCACATTGCAAACTATTGGGTGCATTAATTGCTTCTGCGACTACTGTTCCGGTTGGTTTAGTAGCATAAACGTGGGATTCAGATCCCACATAAACTGCCCCAATTCGGTTCGGGTCAATCTGGGCACATTTTAAGGCATTCCGGGCAGCTTCGACCGAGATGGTGGTGGTGTCTTCATCAAGGCCAGGGACACTTTTCTCAACTAAATTCAATCCCCGTCCAATGGCTTTTCCGTCTTTACCCCACACTCGGGCGATTTCTTCAACTTTAATGCGATACTTGGGAATGTAACCACCATAACCTAATATTCCAACTTCTGGCACGGCTTCCTTGTCTCCTTTTCTGTTTAGCTCGTTTATACCCGCTTCCCGCAGTCTATCTGCTTTTCAATGTTCCGCTTAACAGCGACCACATTCGTTGACTTGAGGTTACGGATGTAAAGGGTATCGACGATTTCTCCAGCATATTTTGATAAATAGATGCCAACGATGAAAAACGGTTCACGATTATCCAGTTAGGCGAAAGCAGCTTTGACCTTTCGTCCGATTTCCTGTCCATATTCAAAGCATCGCTTTAAATCTTCCTCGCTAGGACGAAATTGCACATCCAAAGGATCTAATACCTCACCAAACTTGAAATCCTTCAACTGCTGGGTGAGAACCCGGGTTGCACCACCTCCCCACCCATAGGACCCAAAGGCCGCTCCAATCTTGTTAGCGGGTCGCAGATGCTTCAAATACGGCATAAACGCTGCGGTCGGATAATAGGGATCGATATTATAGGTCATAGCTCCCACCACAACCGCTTTGGCCTCCATGGCTGCGCCTTGAACACGGCTGTGGATTTCTTTTTCCAAATCATAAATCTCAGCAGGCACACCCACGCTGCTGATGCCTTCCCGAATCGCCTCTGCCATTCGCTTAGTACTTTTCCAAATAGTTGAATACACAACAACAGCACGTTCTTGTTCTGGATTACTTGACCAGCGGCGATAAATCTCAACGATTCGGTCGATATCCTTCCGCCAGATGGGTCCATGTGATGGGCAGATAATTTTGATTGGAACTCCTTCTATTTTTTTGAACGCGTTGAGCACTGCTCTGGCATTGAACCGAACAATATAACTATAATATGCACGTAGGGCTTCATACCAGTCATCAACTTGGTCCGCAAATCGGTAGGGCGTAGCAATCTGCATTCCAAAGGCATCATTACTAAACACCAATTTTTCTTCCGGCATATAACTGATCATTGTCTCTGGCCAATGTACCATCGGAATTTTCACGAAGGTCAGCGAACGCTTGCCCAACTTAAGTGATGCCCCTTCTTCAACAATTTCAAGGGGAAACTCAACACCGCGATAGCTTAGCTGCAAAAATTCAGCCCCCCTCGCAGATGTAACAATTGTTGCGTTCGGTGCCGCTTCAAGCATCGCCACATAGGCTGTGGAGTGATCCGGTTCCACATGCTGACAAATGATATAATCAATCTTGGCTGGATCAATAATCGTACGAATACGGTCTAGTAGTTCTTCGGTGAAGTTAGGCGCCACCGTATCAATGAGGGTGACTTTTTCATCAACAATGAGGTACGCATTGTAGGTACCACCCTTCGGTGTCCAGAGTCCATGAAAGTCTCGGAGCATCCAGTCAATGGCACCTACCCAATATACACCTTTAACAATCTCAACTTTTTCCGTCGTCATGGGATACCCTCCATCAGGTAGCTCATCTGGTAGCAGCTACGTGACTAACACGCTTTAATTGTTTTTCATTTTCCTTAATAGGCAGAAGGCTTATGGGACCAAGTAACCCATTCACCATATCCGACTTGGAGCCAGTACCATGGATCGCCTACTCAACCCCCGATCAATTGCAATTGTCGGTGCCTCAACCAACATCACAAAAATGGGCTCTCTCATCACCTTCAATGTTCGCTCCGGTGGCTATGAAGGCGAGGTCTACCCTATCAATCCTAAAGCTGACACCGTCCATGGCTACAAGGCCTACCCCAGTATCCTCGATTGTCCCACCCCGGATGTGGTCTCCATCATCGTACCTAAACCAGCTGTTCCGGAAATCCTTGACCAATGCGCCCAAGCCAACATCCGCAATATCATCCTGGTGACTGCAGGCTACCGCGAAGTGGGACCCGACGGTCAAGCCGCCGAAGAGGAAATCAAAGCCATCGCCAAATGCCACAACTTCAACCTCGTCGGACCCAACTGCGTCGGCATCAGTCGCCCCGCCCTCAAACTCAACCTCACCTCCATGCCCTACTTCCCTCGCCAAGGACCCGTCGCCTTCGTCTCCCAAAGCGGGGCCTTCGCTGTCCAAAACTTCCTCTCCGTCGAACGCTGGGGCCTTGGCTTAAGCACGGTTATCAGTACGGGTAACGAAGCGGTCCTCACCTGCACCGATTATATTCAGCTCCTGGCCAACGATCCCGAAACCCGAGTCATCCTCCTCTATATCGAAGGCTTCAATGATGGCCCCCGGTTTCTTCAAGCTGCCAAAGAAATCACGAAAAAGAAACCGATTTTGCTCATGAAAGTGGGAAGGACCCAGCAAGGCCAACGCGCTGCGATCTCTCATACAGGCGCCCTTGCCGGTGATGCTACGGTATTCCACGGCGCTATGCAACAAGCGGGGGTTGTTGTAGGGCAAAGCCTCGAAGACCTTTTCGACTGGTCTATGGCACTCGGACACCAACCACTGCCTAAAGGCAACCGCGTTGCCATCCTCACCAATTCCGGCGGTCCGGGCGTGTCCCTCACCGATGTTTGTGCCGAACAAGGCCTCATAATCCCTCCGCTTCCCGAAGAGGTCCAAAGCCAATTACAAGCATTCCTGCCTCCCACAGCAGTCACAGGAAATCCCGTCGATAGCACATTCACTATTAACATGCAAATTTTCTCTCAATGCTCCGATATTCTACTCTCCCTTAACGAAATCGATTCGTTAATCATTCACGGCTTCTTTGGCCCAGACCTAATGGATCAATTCCGTCAAAGTCCTGACATCCCACAAGCAGTCGTCACTGCCATACAGAACGAATTCGGCAATGCCGCTGAACAGCTCATCCACACCATCCAGCAACATAAGAAACCAGTGCTAATTTCCTCCACCCAAGATCGCAGCGACCCTGCTATTTGTACACTTCAAGACGCTGGCATCCCTGTATACACAATGCCTGAGCGTGCAGCACATGCCTTGGGTGTAATGACCCGCTATGCCCAATGGTGTAAACGGCATACTTCCTAGATGATGTCAAATACGACCATTATTCCAGGGGACTGAATGTCAGATCTCTTGGGATTACTTTTCTTCATTGGCTGACATTTTCAGTGACCGGTAAGTCGCCAGTCGTTCCTCTTTACTCAAATACTGCAGATGGTCTACCAAAGCATCCTTCTCTTCTTGTGACAAGCCTGGAATCTTGCTCAACTCACGCCGGATTTCCGCAATCACCTTTGTAGGAATGGCAGGAGTAGGTTGAATATCCGGTGGCAATACAGTCGGAGCGGTCCGATCCTCCGTCAACGCCTTCGACGGTGGCGGCTCCTTTGGTTTCACATCCTCAAGAGGTGGTTCTTCAGGCTCAATCGGAGTGACTTTAGGAGCTTCAGGCTCTGTAGTTGGTTCTACTTCAGGCTTTGGTGGTCTTTCTCGTTGAGTGAGGAAGTCCATACGACGCTGACCCATCTGGCGACGCAAGTCATCGAGGAACCAAATTCGATCCTTCCGTGGAATCTTTCGCATCTCATCTGCCAGGACAGCTTTTTCTTCTGGTCCTAGCCCAGGAATCTTATCCAATTCACCCATGATATCTTCTTCAGTCGCCGTGACCTCTTCGACTACCTCCACCTTTGGAATCATCGCAGGAGTCACGCCTACACCAATTGGTGTCATTGCTGAATCGACTTTACTCTCTAAAATCATTCCACGCTCATGGAAGTGTTTCAAATCCTTTCTACCAAGTTTGTAGGTCTCATCCTTTTCAACGGTCTTGGCAAGTTTCCGCATTCGACGAACTTCCCAAGGAATTGATAGAACACGTGCCCAAAGAATCCAACTCATTAGAAGAACTATTAGTACAATCGCTGCACCGGCTCCACCATAGACCGCAAAGAGAACTGTGGGATGCGGTTCAAAGGTCATCACCCAATCGGTCAAAGAGGCTGATTCATGAGTAAGCGGTTGAGTCTTTTCTGCAGTTACTGTCAGTGCCATAGAAGTAGGTCCAAGTGAGAATTGGCTCCACACACCTTGAATCTCATAAAAACCATCTCCTAATGCTATAATTTCGAAACCTGAAGCATCCAACGTTTGAGGAAGACTTAGGGTTGCTCCATCAATAGGTTCATTGTGCCATGTATCATTTAGATAAAGGCGAATTGAGATTATTGAACCTATAAAGAAATTAGCTGATCGGGTTATTGGAGGTGGATTTCCATCAATAGATACTACTGTAAGTTCTGTAGGGATGCTGATGACTTCAAAGTTCGTTGTATAGGCTTTGCTTTCATAGTTTGTCTTAGAAATTGTGACGCGAAGCGAGTGGGTTCCTCGACCAAAGAGACTTGCGTTGAGCATGGCTACATATAATCCTCTGTTGATATCGAAGTGGAACGCCCCTGGAACTGATACATCGCCAACAATAACGAGACCTTCACCGTCCGGAATGGGGATACCCTCTGCATCAGTGTAATTGAGGTAGATGAAAAGCCAATCGCCAACAGGCACTTGAAGAATATTGATTGTGTTGTTCCATTCATCTCGAACTGATACAATTCCCGTCCGGTCGACGGGGTTAGTTTGACGTGGTACAATTTGAATAGTCATTATGGTTCGAGGACAGTCAAATGACCCTGGACCATTGAAGTCTAAATATAATTCGTATGTAAATCCAGCTGCGAGTGTTGCAGGAAATGTGAAATTATAATACCCGCCAGTCCAATTATAAAGTGATGCACTTCCACCTGAAAGTGGGCTCCACGTGGCTGTGATATTTTGGTTAAGTATTGGCAGATTGTTTTCTGTATCGTTAAGATATATCGTTATTGTAAAGTCTTCGAAATATTCCACTGAAATAAAATAGGTACCTCCTGATGGTTCCATTTTCGCTGGAGTAAACCGGACATCCATTTGGAATTGCAGCCTTTGGGATTGAACGTTTCGGGTGGCAGTATCAGCAACGACTTCCATTGAATAAATTAGTTTGCCATAAGTTGATGAATCAAACGCCTTTCCATAAATTCCGGGGGAGATCTCTGGAAGAACATCAGAGCCAATTTCAGTGAATGCGCTGCTGTAAGTTACAATTGCACCTGTGATATTATCACCAGAAAGTGTTCTAAACCAGACCCCTATGAAATATGGTTGATTAGCATAGAGAGTGAAAGATGTACCTTCATCTACACCTGGTTCTGGACCACAAAGATAAGTATCCAGTTGACTTGGACCTGCAGTGATCGTATAAGAAATTATACGGGAATCCTCAGCAAAATATCCCGCTTTCGAAGCAATAATCTCAATGAAGTATGCCCCTTTATCATAGAGAGAACTTATTTCAATCCAATAGGTGCCATTTAGTGCATTCGCGAAGACAAGTGTTCCATGGTCCCATGTACCAATGACAGTTGCGTCAGTTACAGGATCATTAACATCAGATCCAGCACCGATTGTTAAGTTGATGATTACAATTGGAAATGGGGTTTCTCCAAAGTATCTCGTGATAACTCCCAAGGTTAAGAGGTCAATCTCTAGGGGGACTTTAAAGATATAAATGGGAATCGAAATATTCTGGAATGTATAGAAGTTCTGATGCGCATAAATCCAAATATCAAATTCAGTTCCTGCTGGTAAACCCGAGGTAGCAACGATAAATTCCCACCAACCTCCTCCCAGAGACCGATTACTTAGAGTGGTTCCCCCTGTAATAATGTAGTCGATTGGTGGATTATTAAAAACGGCCGAGTCATTATCAAGATTCCAATAACGAACCGTGATATTCAAGTCATCACCAGAATACAGTGAACCAGGATCTTTGAAAGCTAGCAGTGTAGTTATGTTCCGGACAGTTCGTGCTACGGGTTCATTGTATTGAGATTCTAAGAAAGGACTTAATCCTTCAGGATATGTCACATTGACAAAAAATGTATAAGAGCCTATTCCTAAGAGTCGAGTGGAATCGACCCAGATCCGGTATAGACCATTACCTTCAAATGTATAATTCCAATCTGTTCCTTGGAGGCCAAAGCCGTGCAGCTCATCACAAAGGAGTGAAATATCAATATCTGGATAATCTGTTTGGTTGATGGGATCGCCCTGTTCTGTGATGAATTCGAATTCGATAATGATGTTGGTGTCATACGGAGTTGCGCCAGCACTTTGCTGCATGATAATATCGGTGCGTTGCCCATAAACATAGGCACGAAATTCGAATTCCCTCGCTACAAAATACGGCGCGGTTCCAGGTTGCCAAGTCACTTCAACTTTGAAATCAAAAGAACCAACTCTATCGAAGTAGTCAGCATCGATTCGGAGTTGGAACGCATCAACTCCAGCGATAGTCACGACATACCACGCTGCGTTGTCAATTAGAACTGGTATTGCAGGGGTTGTGTTATAGACCGAAATAAGGAGAAGCCCTCCTCCATAAGAGGTATTAAGTATCCATTCGGTCCGCAGTTGATCAGAATAGGTAAAGTTGACACGAATTTCTTCAAGGTAACCAAATTCTCCACCTATTGTGTTTTGAATAGTTGTTGGACGGTTTGTAATGAAGAGAGTTACCTGTCGGGTTTGAACAGCATAGGGTGGTGGAGATTGCGTCCAGTCAGTGTATATGTTGGCGAGATAAGATCCTGGTGCTCCAATATTAGTTGAGTTGATGACTATGTTATAGATTCCATTACCAAATGGAATTACATCAAATAGTCCTGGGTATTCAACGAGTTCAATGATTGAAGCTTGTCCATCAATTCCCCATCCATTCAAAGAGCTGTCTGGGTCATTGACTGTATAAGTGATCTGAATTGTGAAGTTATCAAGGTAGGCTTGAGCGTCTACTGGTGCTACGGCTAAAGCTGTGAATACCGTACGAACATTGAAGGTTAGTTCGGGAATGGTGTCAGGTTCATAGCCTGCACCGGACCCAGAAATGCTGATCATAATCTTATATGCTTGGATATTTGTGACTTCCGAGGCATCGATAGTTACTCGATATACTGAGAATGCACTAACCCATTCCCAAGTAACAGATGTTGGATTGAAACCATCTAATCCGGTGACAATGATACTTTCTGAACCTGTATGAATAGGATCTCCGTATTGCGAACTTTCACCATCGAGTACAATGTATTCGATTTCAATAATGACATCGTTTCCAAATGGTGTGACTGGAACATCAGTTGGATGCAACCAAGTGAACAATGCTCGAACTTTGAGGGGAACATCATCGAGTTGTCCGATATCATATTGCGCTCCTCCGTTAATGGTGATATCGAATAGGTATTCATCTACAAAGGTCAGATGCGAACTATAGAAGGTGATGTTGTATTTTCCATTCTGCCAATAAACAAAACCATAGTCAACACCAAGAGTTAGGGTGTCGATTGAAATGCTTGCACCGGAAATGGGATTCGTTATTGGGTTCGTTGTTATTGGGTCAGTATCGTCAACGAGAAACCTAACAATCAGCTTTCCATCCTCGCCCCATGGGACAACAGGTGGGCTTTGGTATGTGAAACTCGTTGCCAGGGGACGTGTTGTTAGCTGGGTGGTCACAAAACCATTACCATATTCAACCGAGGTTTCTACATTGAAGGTTAATACATAGGTTCCAAGTGCCCAACTTGAGACATCTAAGATTATTACATAGATACCATCACCTGCGGTGCCATTGTTAACCCAAGTAGCCCAGTTAGCACTATTCAAAGTAAGAGTAGATGGACCACCTGTAATTATGATGGAAACAATGTGGTTTTCTGGAAGCCCCATGGAAGGAAGAAGGTCGCTGTCATTCACTCGGAACGTAATGGGAACATCATACCCAAATGGGACACGAGGAATAGGATCTATATCTGCTGTGATCGAGTGGACTCTAATGATGATGTTCACTTGGCCCCAACCAGTATCGTAGGGTTCGGTAATCAAAGGGTAGACAGTACAATTCAACTGAAATGTACCTGTATCCCAGCCAGTTGCATCGATGTAAAACGATAATGAAGTAGTGTTAGTATATGGTAGACTTGGGTGGCTTGGGGGACCTGATATATATGTGACTTCAACATGATCTAAGATGCTTGTCCCGATCGATAATCCTGTGTCAAGGTCTGTCCATGAAATGCTAATAAAAATCTGGCCATCTTCAGGGACTGGAGGAGGACCTGTAACAAGCACATAGACCCGATGGGCTCGGATTACTAATCCATTATTTAAGCTTCCAGTCGAGTGCTCGTAGATTTGAGTGGGTGTGGTTTTTGCATATACAGTTACGGTAATAGAATAAGTTCCAATGGTCAATCCTGAAGTATCCAAAGTGAAAGTCCAGCTTGAAAGAGGACCGAAAACGACATCACTAATGGCACCTGTAATGGTAATATTCTCAACCTCAGTGTAAGCTATTTGACCACCTGCAGTGAGATCAGACCATTGAATGGTAATATCTGTTGTGTAACCAACAGGTGTAGCTTCCGGAGGGAGAACAGTAACTGCGGTTTGGTGGATAAGAATCGTGATACGGAGGGTTCCGCTGCTTCCAAGATATTGATTGGAGTTTGGCACCGTTGTTACAATAATCTCATATGACCCTGGATTCCACGCACTAGTGTCGAGAGTGAATGAAAGGGACAGTTCGTTGGGTAACCCCGTGCTGTTGATGAATTCGAGGGTTAGCTGACTAAGTTGCGTATCGGTGAGATCTGTTGCGGTGTCAAGATCCCGCCAGGTGATTGTCACCGATGTCTGTTGGCCATAGGGTGTAGGATCAGGTTGGTCAACAATGGTTTGAGTCTGATGGCCTCGTATAGAGAATGTGAGTATTCGACTTGCCTCTTGATAACTATCAGTCGGATCATTAATGGTAATATCGAGCCAATACACTTGAACCTGGGAGATAACTGATGAATAAATAGTGATTTCATATGCTCCCCCTCCCAAGGATGTCCATCCAAAACCCGCATATGGAACACCACCCAATTCACAGCTGACATCCACTTTGCTAATTCCTGTAATTCCACCCGAGAGCGGGGGATCATCGATTACATATCTGACAGTAATCACCATATCATTGCCCCAAGGCTCAGCACTTGGAGGATCGTAGTCGATTGTGGTGCCTGTTTCCCGAATAGATACGATGACATCTACTGTACGATTCCCATAATAGGGTGCATTATGGCTAGAAATGCTATACCACGAAAAGTTAACAGTAAAGGTATGTTGTCCAACACCGAGGGAAAGGGTGTCGATACTTATATCCCATACTCCTGGAGAACCACTGTAACTGATACTTGCATCCGGGGCTACCCATTGAGTTGCCCCTAACCAGACAGACAGGTGAAGTCGGCTTGTACTATTATCAGGTGGTGAACCTCCATCTAAATCAGAAAGTGTGATGCTGAAGTCAGCGGAAATGCCACTTGGAACAGAACTTGGCGTAGTGGAGGTTAAGAGAGTATTTCGTCCTCTAACAATGATAGTAAAATCAAGAGTTTGTGATGCATAGTAATCCGATGGATCCGTGACACTCACAGTTAATGTATAAGTTCCTGGTATCCGCCCATCAGCATCAGAATCAGCCTGAATGTTATACCACCCAGCTGAGCCACCTGCAGTAATTGAGGTTCCTGACCACCCTGGGGTCGAAAACCAGCCTGCTGCACCAGAAATCCCTACTTCTGCATTATCCTCGAAGAAGACTTGTAGTGTGAAGGTTTCTTGGTAATAAGCGGTATAACCTGGTGTCGGGGATGAGAGTGTAGTATCACTACGTACTTCTAACCAAATAGTTGTTTGAGCGGAATCATAAATTGGATCATTGGCGGTCACTACAAAGGCGTGGTCACCAGGGGAAATATAATCGTCTGGGACTTTACCTTGATATAAACTACCAGATTGACGGAAAATGATTACAGGATAACCACTCACCAGTCCTGTAATTGTAGTTTGTGAGGTATTAGTTATAAACGGGCTGCCAGTGGTCTCAATATCGTTGTATGAGACTCGAGGATATACGAATCCTCCTTCAGCATAATCTACGCTAATTGGGGTTGTTTCAGGTGAAAGACTTGAATCGTGTTCAATATTGAAGGTAGCATGATAGAATCCAGCATGGGATCCGGTTGGTCCATTATCATAAGAAATGCAGAGGTCATAGGTTCCTGCAGGAAAGAGGTCTCCGTCAGTGAAGGTATACGTTAGGATTTTCGTGGTACTTGAAATCGTTTCTATGACATCATCAATCTCCTGGTGGTTCTCATCATAGATGGTGAGATTGACATTTCCCGAGGTTACGCTATCAAAGTTTACAGTAACTGATAGTTGGTTTGGAGTTCGTGGGCTGATCCGGTATATGCTTTGCAATCCAGATACTGACGATATCTGGTTTGTTGAGGTAAAAGCGAAATTCCACCAACCAAAGGCGTCAATCAGGGAAGCCGGAAGACGCCAATAGATGCTATCGCTTGCTAACAGGACATCATCCGTCTTATTGACCAAGTTAGGATCAAAGACACTGCTAAGTGTCCAAATGTCCCCAGCAAGTTTGGCTATTGTGAAATTATAATTCTCATAATATATAGGATAGAAGTCCGCAAAAAACCAAGATGTCCAGTAGACCTGTTCTCCATGTGTAACAGAAAATGCGGAACCTTCAGGACCCGTTTGTGCTTCTGTTTGACCACTTCGTTGAATTTTCAAAGTAATGGTGTAATTGAAATCCACGTTTCGACTTAATGCAGCTGCAGTGGACCAGATTGCGGCGATATTGTGGTCAGCAGCATAAGGTCCCCACGATCCTGATAGACTAATCGTTCCTAGACCATAATTGGTGTCAGTCCAGGAACTGGTACTATTCAAACGCAGTTGTATGCCATTACTAATTGGACTCGGTTTTCCTCTCACCACGAGTTTGACATTATCGAATTCCATATAGAAGGCGTTGTTAATCCTCCAATCGAAGTCCACCGTCATTCCAATTGTAACATTGATTGTGTCAGATGTCCAGTCATCGAGTTCATCGACTGATAGAGAAAATTCGATTGGATGGAATCCCCACCCACCTCGATAGGCATTAAGGGCGTAACGATGGCAGACAAAAACACGTTCAGCACCACCAACTTCTGCGTAAACAGCCATTTCGTCATCGTCGTCTCTTCCGTGGATACCATCATCATAGAATTGAACATCAAAGGATAGTGTAGCACTTGTGGCGTCTATTCGGTTGAGGTCGATAACTTGTGTCCAACCGACATATTCAATGTAGGTTGCATTAGATACCCAATCATAATATGGGTTCGTGCAGTTCGCTAAAACAGCCACTCCATCGCCAGTTTCTCCCCACGATGCTCCATAGTACCAATCAATACCCGCCAGACCATAGCCAGACATTCCGCGTTTACTTTCAACCCAATAGGTTGGTGAAGTTGTTCCACTTTCAAAATTCCCGTTTCGAGTATTACCTTCAATATGTGAAATGTTATCAAACAGGTTGAACACATTCGCAGTCAGTTCGTATCCCGTCCAACCTTGTGGAAGCTGAATTTGTCCCAAACGTGTTTCACCAAAATCAAGATCCGAAACAAAGAGCGTACTAGTAGTTCCGGATGAATATTCTTGCGTTGTGAGAACTTGTCCTAATCCTTCATACAGATATTCAGTCCCATCCCAACTTGGACCTTCAGGTGGTGGTGTTAACGGAGATGAGGGTAAATTTGTATTTGGATTATCGTTTCCGCTAGCCTTGATATTGGGAGCTGTTCCAATTATCGGAGTAATAAGGCTGAGCGTTGAAAATAGAAAGAGCGTGAGAAATGTCAAACAGACTAGAGTTCGACGATTCATACATATCGACCTCGAGGACACGGTTCAAGCACGTAAATATGATCTAAGGGCAGTACGTGGCTTTTGTGCATTGATCACATGCCACCCTTCACCCAAAGGTTCCTCTGGAAATGGTGCTAAACCGCTACAGAAACGCCTCAGTGGCGCTTTAAAAACATTTAGCTGTAGCATTATCTATACAATAAGGCAAATAAAGAACCGCAACGCTCTACCGGCTCACAGGATGCTACGTTCTACTCTTCGGTCGTTTGCCGTAAGGATCGGTAAGTGGCTTCCCGTTCTTCTTTGGTCAAATGTTTAAGGTGGTCAACCAAAGACACCTTGTCCTCTTTGGTCAGCCCAGGAATCTTGTCCAGTTCGCGGCGAATCTCTTCCACTACTTCAGGTCGTTCGGAGGGTATTGGCTGCAAATCCGGCGGCAGCACAGTGGGCGCCGTCCGGTCTTCGGTAAACACCTTCGAGTCTGGGGGCTCAACCGGCTCCACGTCCTCTAAGGGCGGAAGGTCTGGTTTAGGCGGCTTCGGTGCTTTTTTCGGTGGTACCTCCTTTCGTGGAGTGAGCTTCTTCGGTGGCGGCACTTTCTCCGGTGGGGGCAACTTCGGTGGTGGTGCTTCTTTCGGTGGTGCCGCAGCGGGCTCCCGTTTGGTGAGGAAGTCCATCCGCTTTTCACCCATCTGCCGTTTCAAGTCATCCAGGAACCACACCTGGTCCTTCATGGGAATCTTCCGCATCTCCGCTGCTAGGACCGCTTTTTCTTCAGGTCCTAGTCCAGGAATCTTGTCCAGCTCCGAGATAATATCTTCTTGAGTTGCGGTGACTTCCTCAGTTATCGTGACAACCGGCACCATCGCAGGCGTCATGGTCACCCCAATGGTCGACATCGCTGAATCAACCTTGCTCTCCAGAACTGCATCTCGTACATGGAACCGTTTCCTATCCTTCCGTCCAAGCGAATAGGTTTGATCCTTCTCAATGGACTTAGCAAATTTCCGAAGCCTGCGCACTTCCCAGGGAATCGATAATACGCGAGCCCAGAGGGTCCAGAGAATCAAGACAAAGGTGAGGAAAATGGCTGCCCCAATTCCACTGATGATAAGCATGTTGGTTAACTCAGTGAATTGAAGTGAGAAGAATTGTGCTAATTCTGCATCGTCATAGTCAGTTTTTGTTACTGTAAAAGTAATTATTCCTTGGGCGGGCCACGAGCCAGAGACTTCGATTTCATAATAGCCAGGATTATTCTCATCCGGACCCAAATACCTTACAACAGAATTTTCGATGACGCCGTCGAGTTGAAAGTCTGCTCCGCTAATTGCGCATTGATGATATTGATCCCAATATACTACAGAGAGTATTATCGGTTCACCAACGTAATAGATGTCATTCAAAGGCAACTGGTTAGGATCTGCCCAACGCAAAGTTGTCGGTGTCTGAATGACATTCAATTGTAACGTGAATGACCGGCTCACGAAATACGATTCAATATCATAAAAGTTCACCGTCAGGGCACTCTGGTAGTATGCGTCAAGATTCACTTCTACAAACCACAATCCAGAGCTGTAATTTAGATCATATACACTAGCCGCACTAAACCGGGCGATAACGAAATCTGAAGGTGTGAGTACCATATCATTCTTGTCAAGAAATTGAAAAACTAGGAATAGAGTGTCATATCTCGGAATCTCCCACAATGCATCATCGGGATTCAAGGAGACATTTTTGAACTCGCCATCGATTATTCTCCATGTCCAACCATCAATGAATTGAAGGGTTGTGTTACGTGAATTTAGTTTAAATGTTAGAAGGTGTTCGATTCGAGCGTATTTTTGTTGAATTTCATGGATTATTTTGAAGGCATAAGAACCGGGACGATCGTCAGCTGTGAAGTTCACGGTATACCAACCACGACCATGTGTGGCATTGTAAGTTAACGTGTATTCATGGAGTCCCCATGTGCAATTCATTGTAGCTCCTAATATTCCTGAACCGTTCAAACTGTCCTGCAAGAAGATATCAAAAGTTACTATATCGCCATAATCTGTTTCAATAGTGTTAGTGGTTGTATTTACGAAATCCGAATCAAATGTTATAATTACAAGAGGTTTGTGAATGAGATTGATAATAATCAACTGATTGCCTTGTTCATAATTTGCTGAAATTGCTGTAACAAGAATTTGATAAGGCCGAACCTCCCAATCTGCCGTTTCAAGCGAAACGATATAATAAGGGTCAACCCAACTGAAGTTAGCAATTCTTGTGCCACCTTCAATTGCATAGACATCTGCACCAGGAATGGGAACACCACTTGAAGTAAAGCTGATGTTGAGTTGGATATTTGATTCTACAGTTTTTGTAATCTCAGCATAACTTCCGGGTGGAACATTCATCTCTGTAGCTACTTGATTGATGGTCAAAGTGTATACAAGGATTGGCTGAGTGTAGTTGAGTCCCCATTCGACTCTAAGAATCAATTGCCAGGTTCCTGCACCTGCATCAATCGAATGGAGTGTTGTATTGTAATGCCCGTCGCCGATTTGGTTTAGCAATCCTAAAGATCCTTCCCAATTGAATGTGATATTTGCCCATCGGATTGGCTCTCCACCAGGAAGAGCACTTTCCAAATAAACAATAATCTCTATGTCATCGAGATAATTGCATTCCCACACCAAACCTACAGGTTGTATTCTGTTCAAGTTCAAGGGGTGTGATTTGACTTGGACAGATATCGCTCGGCTTGCTTCAATGTAGTTTGGTCTATTTGCTGTTAAAGTGAAGGTGAATTGACCGGCAGGTGCTGATGAGGTATTGATAAGTAGGATCATGCTTCCTAGTTTGCCAGTACTGTTAGTATATTCCAAGTTCGGATTCAGATCCCAGATGACACCGGTTACATTTTCATCGTTGTAGGTGTCTACATACCAGACTGTGATATTGAGTAATTCACCATAGTAGAGATCTTCATTTTGCTCCCATTCTAAGAAAGTAATGATTTCCTGCACTTGTCCCGCCACGAAAAGTGTCGTGGATTCAAAGAAATCCTCGTTACCGGGTTCAAGCTCGGGAGGCCATGTGAAATTGATGGCGAAAACATATGACCCAAACCCAGGAAGCTTTGAGCCGTTAATAAGAATTCGGTAAATACCACCGGCTCCTTTATCATCAAGTGTTACTTGGTCAATCCACCAAAACGTATCATCCCATCCAGGAATGTCATCTTCAACAGGTAAGACGCTGATTCCAACATTTCCTGTGTTATTATTAATTGGTTGGCCTTCGGCAGTTTCGTAATGTAATGTTAGATTCAGGCTTTCTCCAAAGGGCACTCCTTGAACTGCGTCCGCGAATCCTACAGTTGGAGTTCCTGCTACGCGGACTGTGAATGTGGCTGAAGCATTGGCATAAAAGGGAGCATTACCGACCCATGTCACGTTGATATTAAAATCGTAGTAGACATCGACTTTGCCCATATCGCTAGCCAGAATGCGTATCGTAAAGACATAGTTGGGGTTCGAATAATCCGCGGCAACCCAATATTGGGTATCGAGCAATGTACCATCTGAAGCATTAATCACATAGATGCGAACATCACTACCCCACGTGGTATTATCAATTTTCAATCCCGAAAGAATGTCAAAATAGTTTACATGGATGGTAATGTTGTTCGCATAGCCTGTATCTGGTGGAAGTGTGATGCGGGCTTGTGTAGCTCTTTCTGTAGTCGTTAAGCTTGCAAGTACCCATTGAGGTTTATAGGTGGGTATGGGATCGAGCCAATCAATGGTGATGTTAACCTGCCAAATGCCTGGGCCCGGGGTGAAGCTGGAGTTGATATAGATATAGTAGATGCCATTGCCAGCATCAAATACACTGTATTCTCCGGGATTTAATGTCCACGGGCCAATAGCGGCTACGGTGATGTCGGTTGCCCCTGCAATCCCTAACCCATTTTGTGAGCTGAGGTCGTCGCGAACCCGATAAATGACGGTCATGGTGAAGTTAGTGTTGTAGGCTGCTGCTTCGACGGGAGGTTTCTCAACTTCCGTGTAGACAGTTCGAACATTAAAGCCCATACTGGGGATGTTCGCGAGTCGATATTGCGGAGGCAGAGAGGCATTAATGGCGATATGGTAAGCACGAATGGTTGGAAGGACGGATTGATCGATTTCGATGATATAGGCGCCTCCGCCTATAGAGTGAATCTGATAGCTGCTACCGAGGGTGAAATCTAGTCCCTTAACGGTGATGGTTGCGCCAAGGATTGGGCCTTCGTGGTAGATGCTTTGGACATCGAAGACAATGTAGTTGACGGTGATGTTGACATCATCGCCGAAGGGTTGGCTTGGTACTTGCGAATAGGCGAGGGTGGTAAAGAGTTGCCGGACATCTAGTGGCACATTATCCAATGCTGCTCCATAATAGTTAGCTCCGGCTGCAATTTGAATATCAAGATAGTAGATTTGCACTTGATCGATGAACGCAGCATTGATTGTGATGATATATGTTCCTGGGGTTCCACTGGGTGCAGAATTGAATTGAATGCCTTCGGTCCACCCCGATATGGTGATTGTTGCTCCAGTGATTGCTTCGGTATCATGGGTGCTTCCTTCGTCTTGCACATGATAATGGACAAGAAGGGTTCCGTCATTTCCCCATGGAATCGGGGTCGCTGGCGTGAAGAGAAAAGAAGTTGCCAATGCTCGAATAGTGGCTGAAGTCTGAATTGTGCCATCATTATACTCTGCTGTTGTTTTCGAAGTAATAATAATCGCATGTGATCCAAGCGACCATGAAGCGGCTGGAAGAAGAACACTATAAACACCAGTCGTGATGTTGGTTACGAAAAGTGTCCAGTTGGTCCAATCGTAGATCCACCTGCTCCCTCCTGCTAAGATTGTAATACGCTCTATGCTTCCATCAAGCGGGCTGTTCAGGTCACTATCATTAACACGCATGGTGAACCGAGTGTTATTATTCCAGGGGATTTGGGGGATGGGGTCAATATCAATTCGAATATTGTGTCGGCGAATTTGAATGGTGACTAATCCCCATTGAATATCGTATCGTTCCGTATCAAGGGGATAGACCGTGACATTGAGCGTGTGGAGGAGCGTTGGCCATCCCTGCGCGGATAAAAGGAAGCTCAATGAATAGTTTACAGCGGTTGGGCTTGGATAGCCAAGGCTGCCGGTGGTGGTCACATAGTCAAGGTAACTTTCGGGTATATCTCCACCCGTGTCGACATCTTCCCAGAATACTGTGATGTTTACATCTCCACCTTCTGGGATGGTGCTGGGTGGGTTGATGACGACATTCACGCGGTGACGTCGAATCGTGATTTGGGTTGTCGCCCAGGCATCACCATATTTTCTGCCTACTGACTCTGCGTACACTGTGACATTGATGGGATGGGTACCAAAGTTCCAAGGTGGCATCAAGGTCGTGTCTAGATTGAAGGCAAGTTGGGTAAACCATTCCAGTTGTGAACCGGAGGTTCGGTTATACACGTAGGTCCTGTAAAGGTTGGAGGGGTCGATAGGGCTATTTCCTAAGTCGAGATCACGCCATTCCACAACGATGGGGGTGACGGTGCCCCAAGGTGTGGGGCTGGGTGGTTGTACGATGACGTTGGTGTAGTGGATGCGGATGGTAATGGGAATCTGTGCGGAGGCATGTTGGTAGAGGGCACTGGACGAATAGAAGTTAACTGTGACGTAGTAGGTGTTGGGGGATTGCCAGACGGTATCATCGGTGGTGTCAAGGTCAAAGGTGAAGGTATAAAAAGTCTGGTCGATGGCATCGGGGCAGTCGGTAATGGTAATATTATCTAAGTTCGAGGAGACATAGACACCATCATCGAGGTCCCACCATTTGACAATGAGGTGGGTGGAGAGTCCCCAGGCAGTGGCGCTGGGTGGGGTAATATCAAGTCGCATGGCATGGGAGCGAATGGTCACGGTAACGGGTCCACTAGAATTGTAATAGTTTGTATTGCCAAAAACCCAAACAGTGAGGGCATAACTACCAACGCTCCAGGTGTTTGTGGGAAGCGTGAAGATCAGGGCCGTATCCATATACGGGAGTCCAGGACCGGAACCGGCCACAGTTACGTTGTTGAGATTGATTTCAGCAATGAGGGCATCGATGTCTACATCGCGCCAGTATACGACAAGTTGGGTGTCATCGCCCCAAGGTTCAGCGGCAGGGGGGTCAACGGTGACACTCACATAGTGTGCCCGAATCGTGATGGTGACCTGATAGGTGCCGATTTCATATTCTTGTTCGGGTATCACCAGTGGGTTGACAGTGACAGTAACAGTGTAGGAGCCTACATTCCATGTGAGGGTGTCAAGAGTAAAACTTAGTCCACTGAAGTCTTGATCACCGGTTGGACCACCCGTGATGGTCACGTTCTTAAGATTACTAGAATCGATGGTCATGCCAGTATCTAAGTCCTTCCACGTAATCGTCATCGGCGTATTAGCACCCCAAGGGGTGGGTGGTGGCGTTGGTACCACTATTTCGACACGATGGACGCGAATTCCAACGGTGACGCTGCCAACGGCATCACTGTAATATCGGGTGTTCGTAGCGTATATCGTGACTGTGAGAGTTTCGCCCATGCTAATTGGCCAAGTGCTAGTAATGAGAGTAGGTGTCAGAGTCAGAAATGATTGGTCACCACCTATTGGACAATTTGAGATGATGACTTGGGATAGGTTGTTGAGGGGGACTGCTGCTCCCGTGTCGAGATCGGTCCAAAGTATTACGAGATTTGTATCGAAGCCCCACGGGGTAGGGGCAGGAGTTTCAACGACGACGGCGGTGTAGTGGATTCGGATGGATACGGTGAGGTTTGAGCTGCTTTGATAATACCACCCTTGCCCGAGGTCTGGCTGTATGGTGACGGTGAGAATATGGTTGCCAACAACCCAGCCATTGGTATCAATGGTGAAGCTTAAGGCGAAGAAAGTCTGGTCGCCACCAAATGGACAATTCGTAACCACCACTTGGGAGAGATTACCTGTTGGGACATTTGTGCTTCCTAGATCTAAGTCGACCCAACTAAGCACAATAGGTGTATCGAAGCCAAATGGGGTCTGACCAGGAGGAGAGACGATGGTTTGGGTTTGGTGGGGGCTAATGGTAACAATTACTGGACCATTTCCTGGATTGTAGGAGGCATTGCCATACACCCAGACTACGAGGTTATGTCCGCCAACTGTCCAGCCGGAGGTGCTTAAGGTGAATGCAAGTTGAGAGACCGAATAGGGAAGGTTTGGTTCGGTTCCAGTGACTGTCACGTTGTCAAGGGCACTAAGATCAATTAATGTGTCCGTATCTACATCCCGCCAAATGACGGTTAATTGTGTATTTTTGCCCCAAGGTGTGGGGGTGGGAGGGCTTACAGTGACGCTGACATAATGGGCTCGAATTGTAATAGTCAACTGGTAGTTGGCTGTTTCATATTCTGTAAAGGGTGTGGTGATTGGATAGACGGTAATATTGAGAGTATATTGACCGATACTCCAAGTGTTCGTAATTAGAGTGAAGGTGAGGCTGGTGAAGGTTTGGTCGCCACCCACGGGACAATCTGATACCACAATGGTATCGAGGTTTGCTCCGTCAATCGTAGTCCCAGTGTCTAGGTCCTTCCAGGTGACACTCATGTCAATGATATTGGACCCCCAGGCTGTCGGGGCAGGGGTGGGGACGACGACTTCGACGCGATGGATTCGAATGACGACGGTGACGCTTCCCCAGGCGTCGCTATAGGTGCGAGGTCCAGTTGTGGCGTATACGGTGACATTCAGAGTATAACCACTGCTAATATCCCAGCCTGCGGTATCGAGGGTGAAGGTGAGGCTGGTGAAGGTTTGGTCGATGAAATCGGGGCAGTCCGATACGACAACTTGGTATAGTTGTGCACCGGGGACATCGATACTCGAGTCGAGATCTGTCCAAATGACAGTGATTTGGGTATTAAAGCCCCAAGGTCTGGGATTTGGAGGTTGTACTATGACTCCTGTGTAGTGGATGCGAATTATTACTGTTGTATTGGAGCTACTGCCAAGATATTGACTTGAGGATGAAAACGTTGTGACTGTAATTACGTATTCACCAATATTCCATGTGTCGGTATCGAGGGTGAAGGTGAGGCTCGTAAAAATCTGATTACCACCCACAGGACAATTGGACACTACAATTTGCAGAAGATTACCGCCAGGTACGTTGGCACTTCCCTGATCAAGGTCCAACCAAGTTACCGCCATTGGTGCATCAAACCCGAAGGGCGTTTGCTGAGGTGGCGTGACTACAGTTTGGGTTTGATGACCACGAATGGTCACCGTGACTTGTCCACTATTTAGTACGTAATCGGTGGTTCCATAGACCCAGACCGTTAACAGATGACTACCCACACTCCAGCCATTAGTGGTCAAGGTGAAGCTGAGAGAACTAAAACTCTGATCACCACCCACGGGACAGTTGGTGACCGTGACATTATCGAGATTGACTTCGGCAATTATGGAGTCAGTGTCTACATCACGCCAAGTAATTGCCAAGTCTGTATCATAACCCCATGGGGTTTGAGCTGGAGGATCAACAGTGACACTCACGTAATGGGCCCGGATAGTCACTGTTACCAAATAGTTTGTTATTCTATAGAGCTGTGGGCTCATTTCGGGAAATACGGTCACATTTAACGTGTAACTCCCTTGGCTCCAAGTGCTAGTGATGAGGGTAAAAGTAAGGCTTGTAAAAGTTTGGTCGCCACCGACAGGACAATCGCTAATGGTAATGTTATCCAAGTTAACACCAGCGATAGTGGTACCGGTGTCTAGATCTTTCCAGGTGACTGTCATATCCTCAATGTCGAAGCCCCAGGGAGTGGGAGGTGGTGTGGGGACGACGACTTCGACACGGTGAATTCGAATAACAACGGTCACTGACCCCCAGGCGTCGCTATAAGCGCGAGGACCCGTTGTCGCATACACGGTGACATTAAGCGTGTAGCCAGTGCTGATAGTCCAACCCGTGGTATCAAGCGTGAAGGTGAGGCTGGTGAAGGTTTGGTCGATGAAATCGGGGCAGTCCGATACCACAACTTCATAAAGATCCCCGCCTGGAACTGCTGATCCAAGGTCAAGGTCACTCCAAAGCACTGTGATCTGAGTATTAAAGCCCCAGGGGGTTGGATCTGGAGGTTGCACCGTCACACCGGTATAATGGATTCGGATAACTACTGTGGTGTTGGAGCTGCTTCCCAAGTAGGAGCTCGATGACGAAAAAGTCGTAACAGTTAGAGTGTACGTCCCTACATTCCATGCATCCGTATCGAGGGTGAAGGTAAAGCTTGTGAAAGTCTGATCGCCGCCAACCGGACAATTGGAGACCACAATTTGTAAGAGGTTGGCACCGGGGACGGGGTTACTTCCTTGATCGAGGTCCAACCAACTCACGATCACTGCTGTGTCAAGTCCAAAGGGTGTTTGTTGGGGTGGTGTGACCACGGTTTGGGTTTGATGGCCGCGAATGGTCACGGTGACAGGCCCACTTCCCGCTCTATAATCGGCATTTCCGTAGACATAGACTGTCAGCAGGTGACTACCCACGCTCCAACCGTTAGTAGTTAGGCTAAAGCTGAGGGTGGCAAAGGTTTGGTCGCCGCCCACGGGGCAGTTGGTGACTGTTACGTTATCGAGATTTATTTCGGCAATTATGGAGTCGGTATCCACATCACGCCAGGTGATGGTCAGATCGGTATCGTAGCCCCAGGGAGTTTGGGCAGGAGGATCGACGGTGACGCTTACATAATGGGCCCGAATAGTAATCGTTACTTGGTAACTGGTTATCGCATATTCTTGTTGTGGGATCATGTTCGGGTATACAGTTACATTCAGTGTATAGCTACCTTGACTCCACGTGTTAGTGATAAGGGTAAAGATGAGACTGGAAAAAACTTGGTCGCCACCGACAGGACAATCGCTAATGGTAATGTTATCCAAGTTAACACCAGCGATAGTGGTACCGGTGTCTAGATCTTTCCAGGTGACTGTCATATCCTCAATGTCGAAGCCCCAGGGAGTGGGAGGTGGTGTGGGGACGACGACTTCGACGCGGTGGATACGAATGACTACAATGACACTTCCTGAAGCATCACTATAGGATTGTGGACCAGTTTTGGCGTATACTGTGACATTGAGGAGATAACCAGCGCTGATATCCCATCCTGAGGTGTCGAGATTGAAAATGAGGGTGGTAAAGGTTTGGTCGCCGCCTACGGGGCAATCAGAAACCACTATTTGAGATAATTCGCTTCCTGGGACGCTGCCACCAATATCAAGATCTGTCCAAAGAACGATGATTGTCGTGTAAAATCCCCAAGGAGTTGGATCTGGGGGTTGCACCGTTACGCCAGTATAATGAATTCGGATGACCACGTTGACTGTGGTGCTATCTCCTTCGTACCATCCAGGAGGATTTGCAGGATTTACGGTTACCGTGAGTACATAGGTACCAACCGACCACCCATTCGTTTGGAGCCAGAATGAAAGACTACCAAAGGTTTGGTCACCACCCACGGGACAGTTGGACACCACGACGCTGGATAGGTTTCCTGGGACATCAGTTGCTGTTTCGAGATCAGTCCATACTATTGAAATTAGAGTATTTTCACCCAGTGCAGTTTGTGCTGGGGGATCGACTATCGCTTGAGTCTGGTGGGCACGAATATGGAAGAACAGTCTTCGATTTGCCCCCGCGTAGATATCTGTAGCATCATTTACTACAAGATAAAGTTCGTAAACATCAACTTGGGTAATGTCAATTGTATAAAGGGTTAAGCGATATTGACCTGATCCAAGGTGTGTCCAACCAAAACTGCTTACGGCTGAACTATTTAAGGTACAAGAGACTTCGGATACCCCGATTGTAGTAATACCATCTCCGTGATAACCACTTGCTGGGTCATCCACGTCATAGTAGAAGATGATTTCTAGGTCATTTCCCCAAGGTTCAGGAGCCGGCGGATCATAGCTTAATATGGTTTGAAGTTCACGAATAGTGAAAGTCAGGGTTCCACTTGTACTGCCATATTTTGTATCCGTGGGATCCGCAGTGATTCGAAGTGAGTAGCTTTTGATGAGAGAGATTTTACCACTTATTGCAAGGATGGTGACATTATAGGAACCGTCTCCATAGTTTGTGAATAGATAATCCACATCTTGTGTGAGAATGGTTCCATCGAGTCGAACCACAAAACTCGCACTAGCAATCGCATCGCCATCGTATTGACTCTCAAGATCGCTCACATTGAGGGTAAAGAGAATTTCCACATCCTCGTCATATGGAACAGCCCCCGGTGGATCGTAATTGATTGATGTGGAGATTTCTCGGACTACAATCGTTAGCACGAGTGTGCGGGTCGTGTAATAGTTTAGGCTAGCTTGAATGCTAAGGGAATAGGTGCCAGGAGTAGGTCGAGACCCCGCATTTAAAGTGATATTGTACCATCCTGCGGTACCGTTGCTTGTTCCAGTGGGTCCCCAATTGGTGGTTACGGTGGCTCCAGCAATTCCCTGACCACCTGTGTAGTTGTAAAAGACTTGGATGGTAAAGGATTCGTCATAGGGCACGGTTAGTCCTGGGGACTGGGGGGAGGATAAGCTGGCGTCGCTTCGGACTTGGAGATTAATATTACAGGTGGCTTTTTCGTAGAAGGGTGCTGTGGCTTCTATGGAAAGAACGTAATCGCCTGGGTCCAGCAGGTCATTGGCGATTTGGGCTTGGTAGCGACTCCCAACTTGGACAAAAATAATCGCGTTTCCATCAACAGTTCCATTGACACGGACATTGCCGGTGGTGTTTCCAATAAATAAATTAGATCGGTCGGCATCCGTAAATGATACGCGTGGATAATAGTAACCTGAAGTGGAATGGGTCACCGTCATCGGCGTGTCTTCAGGAGTTAGGTCGGTATCATGGGTCAGGTTAAAATACGTGGAATAGAATCCGGTGAAAATAATATCCGCATTGACTCCATTATCATAACTTATACAGAGGGAATAGCGGCCTGCAGGGAAGTTCGCTCCGCTGGTGAACTCAACATAAAATGAGGTTGTTAGGGAGCCGGTCCATGAGTTGGTTTGGTTCACAAGAGCTGATCCGCTGGAATGATAGAGACTAAGATTGGCTTCACCATAGTTTTCGGTGAATGTGACATCAATGTCTAGCGCATAGGGGGTCCGGGGAGAAATTACATAGTTGTCCACCAGACCTTCAATTAATGAGTAGCGGTTTGTGCTACTGAAGGTAAATTTCCACCAACCAAAGACTTCGTTTATCGCAGAGCTATTAAGGGTGATTTGGGTTGAGGAATTTTCAACCCAGGAAAGCCGTTGAGTCCCTAATGGGTCAATCACGGAGGTTAGCGTCCAGGTTGTCGGTTTCGAAATCGTGAGGTTATACGCTTCAAACCCATAGGGTTGATAGGCATAATACCAAGTCTCAAAACTCGTTGCAGAAGCATTTTCGCACACAAATAAACTGCCAATCTGGGTGCTTTGAATGGTCTGTTTAGTGAGCCCTTCTTTACGAATGAATAACGTCAAATCACAGGCGAGGTCAATATTATCTGCGGTTGTTGTGAAATTGTTAAGGATAGCAATCCAGTTGGTGCTGGGATTCGCTTTGGGCAAATCTCCACCTGTCAAGTTAAGATTTCCTGCTCCATACCCATCATTTACAACGGCTGTTCCATTAATTTGTAAACCAACTTGAGTAGGTTGGGGTTGAGCCCGAACTTGCAGGACGACATCATCAAAATCTACTGAATATCTACAAGTTGACCAGGATCCTGAAGTATCTGTCCAAGAAATTCCTAATGTGATGTTTAGATTCCCTGGTAAACCTAATTTTGCGATATCAGATGCTCCGAGGTCAATAGTTAGGTCATACCAACTACCTGCACTGCCTATTGATGCAAAAGTAAGACGCCGTTCAACTACCTGGTCACCTTCGAGTTGAACTAGGACTACCATTCTTCCCCATGCTCCCCCATCGATATGGGCATTCAATCTACATTTGAAATCTAATCTAACAAGACTTGGAGCAGCTCGTGGAATATTCACAGTCTGATAATATGCACCAAAATAGCTAGAACTCCAAGACCATTCTGGAGGATATTCCCATTCTACAAGGGTGCGAATTCCATCTGAAGGGCCATAGCCATAATTGCCATATGAACCGTTAATATTTGCGTAGTTAATCGGATCGCCATTCTCAATATAATTCCAATTTGTTGGTGAACCAGGCTCTCCGTAGGTTCCTGACTCAAAGTCGCCGTTTGATTGCCATGACCGATTTTCAAACAGATTATAAATGGATGCAGAGGTCTTGTAAGCCGTCCATTGGGTGGGTAGCTGGGCACTCGCGGCCACTGATTCGCCAATGTCGAGATCAGTAATTGTCTGCGCTTCATAGGTGCCCTGGGTCATTTCCCATGTCTGGGAAGTGTTTCCTGTTCCCAAGTACTTGTATTTGCCCTCATCATAGGTTGGCCCTGATGGTAGAGGCGGTGAATTCACCCCTTGGCCATTCACGTGTCTCAGATTCTGGCTGTTCTCCTTAAATGGGTCATTTAAGCCTACTCCGTTCCAAGGTGTTGAAACAAGTAATGGAGAAACAAAGACTAAGGAAAAAAGAAAGAGTACAAGCAAAGAATAGTGTTTCATGCAATCTACCCCGGGGTGAAGGGCGGCAGAGGAATGCGTCTACTTGAGGTTCATAATGCCAGGTTTTCACCACTGGTAATGATGGTTGTGGTGGTCCATCCCGACCTGTCGCCAAACCGTAACTTTATCGGCGAAAGAACGGCTTAAATAGATTTACCTGCACAATTTTTTAAGCAAAAGTGGAAAAATATGGGAAAGATTCGACGGTGGTCTTAGATGACATTATGTCCTGCTCTGGGGGATTATTATCGGTGTGTTTTTATTAAAAGGCAAATAAAAAATATTAGGTATCGACCTATTTTATTAATTCTGAATAATAGTAAAATGTATTTAAATAGACTTTTCAGAAGACACGATAACTTCTTCTATGTTTCATAATAAGAGAAGAACTTTTGAGTAAGAAGTTTCCCTTTGGTAACTCTGCTTGCAGTTATGAGGCGTTATCCCCGTGAAACTCAAAGTATCCTGTCCCATTTGTGGCACGGAAGGTGAACTGGAAGTGCCAGAAAGTGCCTGGGATAAAATTCAAGGCACAACAATGGTGGGTCGTGTTGTTGCAGGAAAAATCTGTTCGCATGCATTTAGAGTGGAGTTTTCTCGGGCAGGTTTAGTAGTCGGTTATCATGAGGAGGGGAAACTCGAGGAACCAGAATTTCGTCCCGTGACTTTCACAGTACAAACAGCTATGCGGAATCTAGGGATTGATATCCTTGCCTCCTTGCTGACTGCGGGGATAAGTGGATACACTATTGTGCTGAAAGGATCGTTACCGGTGACAGTGGGCATTCGGGATTTTATGGATCGGGTACTACCAGAAAGTGTAGATGTTGGCGCTTGCGTGTATATGGTGACGAAGGAAGAATATGCAGAGCTTAACGATTCAACCAAGCAGCATATGACTGTGGATATTGCGTCGAAGACGATAACGAATTCTGCTTTCGATGAGGATCAGCTCGCTTGGATGACGAAGGTATTGACCCGGGCGAATATGGTGACAAACAAGGAAGCCGCTGAGACTCTGATTCTGAAGGAGACGTCTAAGCTGCGGACAACAGTTAGTCTGTTACGACATCTAGCATCCCGCCGTGGGGCTAGCTCTGAGGGGAAGAAGCTTCAGGAGTCAGAATAACTAGTTTTCCTTTTTCTTAAAGCGAAGGCTCAAAAGTCTGTTACTCAATACACTTGAGTAATGCTATCTTAGGGTGAATATTACATGAGGTTGGGTATCCATGTTCCGCTGGAATTTTTCACTGCCACGCAAGCAGTTCAAACCGCTCAAGACGTTGAAGCAGCGGGATTAAATCATGTTCTAGTGAATGATCATCTTCGACTCCCTAGAGGTTCTCACATTATTGAAGCATGGACTGTGCTAGCCGCAATCGCCTCGGTGACAACACGTATCCGATTAGGACCGAGTGTCACACCATTGCCCCTTCGACATCCCTATCTGTTAGCGAAAATGGCGGCGACAATCGATCAACTCTCCATGGGCCGACTCATGATGGGGGTGGGGGCTGGGTGGCACCCTGAGGAATTTACATGGATGGAAACAGCTTTTCTTCCTCATTCTAAACGCCTTGCACAGACAAAAGAGGCAATCCAGTTAATCCAGAATTATTGGACAGAGTCCTCGACCACATTTCATGGCAGCTATTATTCAGCTGACAACGTCAAATTGGAACCCAAACCGGTCCAAAATCCATATCCACCTTTTTTCTTGGGTGGTGGTTCAAAAGAAATCCTTGAACTAACTGCTACATACGGTCAGGGTTGGATGCCTTTTGCTCCCTCAATCTCGGGTCTAACCCGTCGAGTCAAAGAATTGGACACGCTTCTCTCTTCGAAAAATCGGATGCTCAAGGAACTCGAAATTATTCCTAGTATATTACTCCAATTTGGAGAATCGTCAAAGAAAGCCCATCAACGCCTAATAAAGTGGGTGACTCCTTCGAGTGAGAATCGAGCGATTTTAGGTACTCCGGACGATTGTCTGCAACAAATTGTAGAATATCATAAGGCGGGCGCTACTCATCTTACGTTACGTTTGGTAAATCCAGATGAGTCACGGAAAACCATTCAAATTATTGCTCAAGAAATACTTCCTAACCTGTAATGAGTCCCAGTTCAGTCATGAATTGCCGTTGGTGCTGCGGTACATATCGATGCAGGCGAGCTTGATTTGTGTGTGTGTGCGTTCTGAGATGAGTTTGGATTGCCATAAGGCATGTAGGCCTGAATAGAGTAAGCTCTCGATGTGGGGGTCGGAGAGGAGATTATGGTGGGGTGAGAAGCGTGTGACTTCTTTGGCAAATTTTTCATCATTAGTTAATGCAGCTTCCAGGGCTTCTTTTAAGTATTGAACCAGGACTGGGGAGAGTACGCCAACAGGGGCTGTTTGTTGTCCAATCGAGACCTCGCGGCTATCTTTTGTCGCAGGAACAATGAGGGGGGGTATTACAACAAGTTTCGTCGAATCATCCTCACGTCTTAATCCCGCTAAATAAATGGGGAGATAGATGGGGGTTTCTAGATTTCCGGAGAAGGGGGTTCCGGTCTCTGTTAGGTATTCTTCAAAATTGGTGAGTTGTTCTTGGCTATGTATGATATGCTGCTCAATAAGGGTGTCGACTTCGGTGGCATAGCCATCTAGTTTGTCAAAACGCACTTTGGTTTCTTGGAGTCGGAGCTGGCGCTCCTCTTCGAGGGTGTCTAGTCGTTTAATCTCGTTTTTCTCTAGGGTTTCGAAGTTTTCACGGACTTTGGCTTTTCGTTCTTGGGCATCACGATCTATACTAACGATGCCCCGTTTCGTTTGTTCGATTTGTCTTCGGGTCTCCTTTGTGTGATTCCGTAAGTCTGATGCAAAATTGTTAAACTGATCTAGGGTCTGATCCAGTTGACTGATGAAGTGATTTGCGTTCAAATCTTCCCTAGGGCTACCTGCAAGGAATTGGTTAAGTGTGGCTTGCTGATGACTGATTTCTTGATTAATTGGTTCAAGGTGGTTTTTCAATGGCGCTAAAAGTTTCTTCTCCTCATTGTGAGCCCATTGCTCTACTGCAGCTATTTCTTTTTCTTCGCGCTTGGCTAATTCGACAAGGGTGTTATCAATCTCGCTCTTAAGTGTGATTTTTCGGGTTTTGTAATGTTCTTCGAGGGTTGTAAGTTCTGTTTGAATTCGTTCTTCCCATTCTTGGACATTGTTGTTAAAAAAGGAGCGGAATTTGTCCCATTGCTCTGCAGCGTCTTTGTGTGTATTTATCGCTTCAGCAAAGAATTGTTCGGCTTCTTTCACCGCTTGTTTGTGGGTCATACGATTGGGTAATGGGACACCGAATTCATCGTTACCGTTAGTAATTCGGGAGAGTGATCGTATCAGGTGGGCAAGTTCAGAAGGAAGCACATGAATCTCGAAGGGAGTGGAGCGAGCTGCAGTGCGAACCTCTTCTGTTAATTTGTCCATCACAGCAAGATATTCAGGAGAAGCATTCACATTGAGTAGGGCTTCATATCGACTTGCAGGGGGTACAAACCCACGTTCAGCATGGGGCTGCAACAAATTCAGTCCATCAATTAGTAGTAGCCTCTTATCGGGAGTCTTTACAACCCAAATAGGCCAAAGGAGTTTGGCAAGGAACTCGTAGCATCCTTCTTTGAGGGCTTTTAATCCAGAATCAACGCGTCGAATATCATCCAACAGGAGATGTACAACAGCGAGTTCTAACCGGGAATCTAGAATGTATTCTCCATTGATATCTGGATCGTCTAAGCTTTTTCCTTTTAGTTTCTTACCGTCGAGGACGAAGGGGAGTGTGAAAAGATTATCATCACTGTCACCGTTCCGTTTTGTGGTGACGATAAGTTCAATATCTTTGGTGAATTTTTGGAAAGGTGTGGATTCACCGTTCCATTCTTTCAGGCGGTCTGTGTATTTTTCGATGAATTGGCGTTTAACCTCGGTTAAAATGATTTTGACGTCTTTCGCGTTATGAGATTTATCCGCGGCAATAGCGAATAGTAATTCTTTGCTGTGCTCATAGTAAAAACTGACTTCGCCCATTTTGATGGTTTCAATACCGCCATGTCCAAGTTCCTCTGCAAAAGCACTGAGGGCGCTGTAGAATCCACTAAAGATGGCTTCATCAACACCACGTTTGCTGAAGGCCTTATGCACGAGAACCTCGCCTGTTCGCCTGAGGACGTAGACATCACGAATCATGTCAGTGATTGTGTGATGTGCTCTGAAGGTTATTAAGCCTGACGGATGGTATTCGTGGCATACATTCTATATTTCTAATATCCTGTTGCTGAAACGCTTTAAGGTGTAAACTGGGCAGGTAGTATGAACTGGGATGTCAAACGACCACCCTTCAAATATGGAGCTCTTCCGAAAAATTAGTGGCTGGTTCAAGCGAAGGGATTGGCTGTTCTGGCTTATGTTTATACCAATCATATGTTTGAAATTGGCGATTTTTCATTTCGGGGCTTCACAATATCTCATCTTTGGGCGTCATTCTTCATTTGGCATGAGTTTTGAGGTAGTCGAATCGTTTTCAGATTTTAGTTATTATTACATGAACTTTGTCCGCGCTTTTGTCCAAGGAAATCTGCCTTATACTGAAGCCCTCTATATGATTGAAGGCGTTCAGACCTATATCTACACGCCGTTATTCGTGTATATTTTGGGGGTCTTCTATTTTGTTCCTTCTGAGCTTCTTTTCCCTGACATCCAAATGACAGCGCTTCTTCTTTCTCGTGATCTGGATTTTCTCCGCGTGGGGTTTGCCTTCATTGTCTTCGATTTAGCCACCTGTGCTGTGATGTATGCTGCTGCACGGAAACTCACTGAAAACCAATTTATTCCTGTGGTCGTCTTACTCCTGTTTGCCCTTAATCCCATATCCTTGTGGTGGGGAAACTATCTGTGGTTGAGCACGCCAATTCATACTTTCTTCTTAGTCTTAGGCTTCTTTTTCATAATTCAAAGCAACTTTCGCTGGGCGATTGTATGGGTTACTGTGGCTGCGATGGCAAAACAAACAGGTGCGCTACTTATTCCATTGATCTGGTTCCTGGAATATCGACAGGGCATAAAGCAACTACTCATTTCGGTGGGAATAACAGCAATTATCGGAATTATTTTCTCGATGCCTTATTTGATTCTCTTTCCAACAACCTATTTTGGTGCTATTACACGGGGTATGGGTCCTTACTGGTTCTACGAACTGCCTCCAAATCCAACGTATCCGGTCCCAGTGTCGGTCTTAGCGTTTTTTTGGCCTGAACCCTTCAAATTCATCGTCTTAACTTTAGTTTATTATGCCGTTCCCTGGATAATCGGATTGACTTTCTTTTGGTTCATTTCTTATTATATTCCCAAACATCCTCCATCAGCATATCTGGAGCCCCTCTTACTGGTTGCGCTTCTCCTTTCCTTATCTGCTCATATCTTCATGCCTCGAGGTATTTACAAATTCTATCTCATTGCATTGCTTCCCTTTCTCATTCTTTTTGGGGTTATCATTCGAGGTCCTATCGTTCCAGTTCAAGGCATGCGGTGTCCAATTCAATCTCATGGAGCCAGTTTTATGGCGAAATTTCCCTCCTGGATTCTTGAACGTATTCACCAATTTCAAGAGAATAGTTTACGCCTGGTCAATAATCTCTCCACTTTGTGGTTTGTCCTCGTTGGACTAATTAGTCTTGGAATTTTCTCGGTTTATCGTTATTTTACTCATGTTATCTTGTTAGGACTTTTTGTTATGCTTCTTTTTTATGGTTCATATCGTTATGTTTGGAAACGAAAAATGAGCAATAAGAACGCAGCCACGAGCTGGGACGATTCCGATGTGGATACTGGTTAAGTTAGTCGTTTTCTTGTGGTAGGGCTGCGCCACATCGTGGACAGTAGGTTTCAAAGGGTTCGAGTAATCGTTTTCCACATTGGGGACAGTAACGGGGGACCTTTTGTGGTGGGTGGGCGCGTGAGGGTGGAGGTGCTTTGTTATTTTGGAGTCCCCAGTAGAATAGGGGAGGGAGAAAGAGGAAAATGAGTAGGGGAAAACCGGGGATGATGAAAAAGAGAACTACCATGAGTATGGTGAGAATTATACTGATGATGCTGATGATTGTTAGGCGTTTCATTGTTGGCTCCTCCATTAGATCATTGTCTTTGGTTTATAGTTGTTCAGGCAGATTGTCAACCTGTTCTGAGATGCGGTTGATGATATATTGGGTTTTTCGTATAGCGATTTTGGCCCCGAAATCAGCATAATGGATTTCATCCCGGCTGAGCGGGGTTTTTCGCTTGCTTTTCATTTTAACCTTTATATCTTCCAAGTAGTGGAGAGTTTCTCGAATGCCACTTAATGCCTCTGTTGAGGCTCCAATGACCAACTGGGCAAGTTGTTTTGCGGGAGGGATTCCCGTAACTGAGGAAAGCTGGTCACGAACCTGCACAAAATAGGTTTTCACTTCTGCTAGTATTGTCCGAAGGCTTTCTGCTGCTTCTAGCACAGGTATGAGTTGATCACGGGTTATAATTTTCTCGATGTTCGAAACTTCCGTTTCAAACTGATCAAGCACAATTTCCAATTGATCCTGCAAGTGAAGAGCTTGGTCATGACTCATGGTTAGCACTAGGTATTACGTGGACTTAACCTTCTCTATCTTGATGAGGTCCTGTTCCTTAAGGAGGGTAATGAATCGGTCGACAGTGTCGATGTTGGCTACTTCGCCAAATTGTGCCTCGAGGGCTGTGAGAATTTCGTAGAGGCTGCGATGACCATCCATGAAGTTGGTCAGTTCTAGGAGTACTTCGACAAAGAAGGGTTGGTTCTTTTGTTGGGTGCGGAGCCATTCGGTTTCCTCTGGTTTCGTGTGGCGTAGTAATTCTGTGAAATGAAGGGGGCCTTTGAATTTGCGACGTGGATACAATTTCTTCGCTTCGCGCTCTTTTTTGCGAAGCACTAATCGCTTTAGGGGGGCATACCCAATTGAGCGCGAAAGTAAGTCTTCAACTTGGCGAAGTTTTCGGACCTCTTCTTGTCGTTCTTCGACTAAATCTTCGAGCAATAAATCGATGAAGTTGTGCAATTCGGAATCGTGTGGGCTGAGGACTTTGACACTTTGGAGTGCTACGCTCTCTCGTTGTGTAATTTGTCGAATACTCTCCATGGCTTTTCGGAGTATCCGTGCCAGCAATGCGCCTCGTTCTTCTTTAGCAATTGCCTCGATCGCCTCATGCACGTAATGCTGGGTTGTTTGTGTTATTCTAGTATGCGCATTGGCATGGACCTGTGTGGCAAGGAACATCGCATCATCGGATTCAGCGTACGCTTGAGTAAGCACACTCATCAGAACTGCATAGCCCACCCGTTGGAGCTGTGTGGTGTCGATTTTGTCAAGGGTGTCTAGATTGCTGTGATAAAATGCATCTGGCCAATGGTTCAACATGGGGCAGGGCACATTGAAGGTGGGATCGATGAATACCGTATGGTCACTCCGCCAGTCATATTTTTTGACTTCAAAATGGAAGGGATGGTTGGTCCCATCGGGTGAGATAAGCTGGGGCTCTTTTGCTGCCTCTAATAGATGGTATTCAAGTAAGTCATTGGTGAAACTGGGAAGGGAGTCTGGTGTCCGATGTAGATTCAGCTGGCCTCCTACTATGGAGGGGTTGGCTCCGACCATATCGCAGTTAATGGCACTGATTGTACGGGGTGCTAGTTCTGGGTGCGCATTGAGGTAAGCGATTGTCCCATAGAATTCTGGAACCCACAAGAAACGGATGGTTCGAAGGGGGGCAGGGAGTTTTCCTTCTTTGATCAGGGTAGTGGTTACCCGAGCTAATTCCATGAGTAATGCGGCGCCACTAGCATTATCGTTGGCACAAGGACGCGGGTGACAGAGATGTGCAATAAGTAAGGTTTCTTCTCGTAAGAATTCAGTCCCTTCAATCACTGCGGTCAGAACACGTTGCTCGCCGTTAAAAAGTTCTGCGTCGATTTTAGCATGAACTAAAACTTCAGGTTCTGTTTCAATAAGGTGGCGAAGCCGGGTACCCACCTGACCTGAAACGGAAAATGCAAATCCGACTTTGTTTTTTTCCTCTTTAGTTGGCCAAATACCGAGATAGGAGACGAGGTTAGGGTGTTTGGAGCGACGTTCTAGGGGTGGGAAATGAATTGTGCCTAAGGCTCCTCGTTTGTAGACGGCTTCCTGTTGGACTTGTTGAGCTGGATCCGAAGTGAGGACGATTTTCCCTTTCACATCTATTCGTCGATAACTTCTCGGTGATGCTCCATTCTCGATGTAGATGAGTGGTGCAACGATATCAGCAGATTGGCTATGAGCTACAACACTTACGGGGGTTTCTGCAAATCGTGCCAGGAGTTGCTGTTCTGGGCTCACAAGGTGCAGTTCACCATTAGCCACCCGCCATCCTAGGGGTGCGGTCCATTGCCCGATTTTTGTTTTGCCATCAGCTGGATACACTTCCACTTCGGTCCGTATTCCTGGGAATTTGTCTACGACTTCTTTTACATAATAAATGGCATCATGAAACCCAGGTGAGGCTTGGATACGATGAAACCGAATGATTTCAGAAACATAGTCTTTGGCAATGGTTCCTGATAATTCCTCTAAGATTATTTGACGAAATTTTGTATGAAACACGGGGCAAGGTCCTCCAATTGACGGACTGTTCGTTAACCCTACAAAAACCTAGCCTTTTCGTATTAGGAAAGCTTCTCCCGTGATCCAATTTGGGGCAGTATGGTTGGAAGCTATTCTCTATGAACCTAAATAATCCGCAATTGCGTTTTGAAAAGGTTTGGAAGGGACACCATCTTTAAAAGTTATTGAGATAATGAAAACACCAAGAAGGTGAGGGTACTGTCCGTCCGCCTACAAGTCTTTGATGTCGTTGAAACCGGGGAACTCATGGAGCTCACAGTTCAAGGAGAACTCAAAACTGAACTGAATACAGAGCGAGTCTTAATCATTGTTGATGACGACGACAAGAAAATCTGGCTTTGGAAGGGCGCTGAAGCCGGAGTGCGCAAGAAATTTATTGCCGCTCGACAAGGACAGGCGGTTCGTAGTCAACGTGGATTAGTTTATAAAGTCATGTCCATTGATGGCGGCGAAGAACCCGATGCATTTCTAGCCCTACTAGGCGAAAAACCCAAACCTGCTGAGCTTAAAAAAGAAGTCGCTGTACAGGTTGAATTACCTGACAAAACGATTGAAATCAGCCCTGACGCACCACCTCCCAAACACAAACCGAAGCCAGTTAAAGTGAAATCCGTCGAAGCACCGAAACCTATGCCTGCTGCTATGCCAGTAGCGTCGACTCAGCTTGGAACCGAGTATAATGGTGCTGAACAACAATGGCCTCAACGACCTACAATGATGAGTAGTGTTCCTGCTCCAGCTCAAGATGATATTGTTGGACGGGTGGCAAATACTAGCCCTCCTCCAGGATATATACGTGAACTGGTTATTATTGGGCAAGAAGTGTTTACCAGTGTCGATCGTACTGTGACATTTTTGGGTAAAACCCAAACTACCTCCCAACTCGAACGAACTCGAACACTCCCCGATGGTCCATTCTTTGGAGGCGAGTATACTCCCCGAATTCTTGTTGAAAGTGGTCGAGTATTAGCTACCGAGTTTCTTAAGAAAAGCGACGAAAACTCTCACGGTCTTCGGGAAGCTGTTGCCGATGCTGATGTCAGCGAATTAATTGACATTTTTCGAATCACTACTGAAACAGCAGATATCGAATCGGATAATAAAGCTGAGAGAAAGAAAGGCAAGAAGAAGTCGAAGAAATCAAAGTCAAAGTAACGGGTTCAGACTTTTTCACTTGCATGGTACTACTATATTTTTTGGGGGCTGCATTTTTTGAAGTGCAAACCAACCTATTGCAAAAGTAATAAAGGGTGCAATTTGTAGCTGTCACATCTAATACTTCATGGTGAGGCGTCGAATGTCTCGAAAATGTAGCAGATGTGGAGCAACATTGAAACAAACAGCCAAATTCTGTACCGTGTGTGGTACTCCTGTTGCTGGAGCTCAAACTAGCCCTCAGGAACAAGCTCCAATTGTCGCTCTCAAATGTCCGAATTGTGGAACGACCCTTAAGGAAGGTATCAAGTTCTGTACGAAATGTGGCTCTAAAGTTCAACCCCCAGATACAGCACCATTGGCTCTCGGGTCCGTTTTGTGTCCTCATTGTGGTTTTACCAAGAACCCCGAATCATCGAATTATTGTATTAATTGTGGACAAGAGCTATCTACAATATCTCCCTCACAACCTGAAATCAAATCCGCGGTGCCAACCCCTTCGGAACCTTCTCCGGGTATAACTTGTCCTTCCTGTGGACGTAAGGCAAAACTAGGTTCTAAATTCTGTATCTTTTGTGGTGGTACTCTTCCAAGTAGCGCTAAATCTACTGAAGCATCCGAAGTAGTTGAAAGTCCCACTGCTCTGACTCCAACGCCTGAACCTGATGTGACTCCGATTTCAGTTCCTGCAAAGGTTCTCGCTAGTTTGATGGCTCGTGGACGCCAGCTAGTCCTTGAAGAAGAATACGCTAAAAATGGCGCTAAATCAGACGAACTATTCGCGGAACTGAGTCAAGCTGCAGGGGAAAGTGACTTTGAAGTGGAAGCGCTCATTGATACCTACATCAATGAACGGGGAGAACTAGAACGCCTCGAAGCTCTCCACGAAAAGCGAGAAGTCAGCGAACGCGTCTACGAACGTTTAATGAAAGAATATGAAGAGAAATTAGATCGCATGGATGAACAAATTAAAGATGGGAAACTCCAACTGCAGGGCTACTTGGCACAAATTCAACTCGATCTCACTACGGCTAAAGAGGAATTAGAAACTCTTAATGCCCGTCTTCTCATCGGTGATGAGGAAGCTACGGATGAAGGTATGAAAGAAAAGCTCTCTCAAAAGGTTGATCGCCTCAATTATGCTATTCTTGCTTGTAATCATATTCTGCAAAAAGAATCGGCGATGCGAAATGGTCCGATCACCCGGTTTGCAGTCACAGAGACGACGGTTGTAGATTCTAAAGTCGTTTCCTCTGAATCTACAGATGCTGAACGCGTTGAAGATGAAGAGACAAAGGAAAAGGTGAAACCCGAAACTGACTCTTCGGCTACTCCGCGACCTGGCTCAGATGCGGAAGCTGGAAAAATCTGTCCCCTTTGTGGTCGAGTGACAGCATCAGATGCAAAGTTTTGTGTTCATTGTGGTGGTCCGCTCTAACCAACCTCAATTACTTCGGTGAGGTATCAAAGGCATCAAGTTCCGCAAAGAATGCATCAGTCATTTTTGCTCGATATTCGAATCCACCCAAACCTGAGGCAAGCATCAGAGGACGAACTTTTTGAAGAAGCTCTTCACGGGAACGCAGTTGGACATCAGAGATTTCTTTGATATCCTTGGCGCCAAGCTTCCCTCCCACCACATGCGCTAGAAATACATAGGAGACCCAGGGAACGGGGGGGTGGTTTCCGCTTTTCAGAAGCACATGGGATTCCAAGACGAAGCGATCAATCTGAATGTCGAAGCCTGTTTCCTCAAGAGATTCGCGTTGAGCCGCAGCATTCAGACTTTCTGCAGGTTGTGCACCTCCCGAAGGGGCACGGACAATCCCGGTTTTAGCATACGCATACTTTTCGATTACCACAAATTTACCACGGTATTGAATGAAAATAGTAACGTCGTGCTGGCGGCCCCGAGTCATTGACTGTTGGACCAATGCAAATTCATCAGGGAGCATCTCCACCTCAAAATCAACACGTCGCGGAATACCGTATTTCTGGCGTAACGCCATGAGTTCTTTCGCGTAGTCGTCATGGGCCACTCACAAACACCTCATAGAGCACAAAAGAGACTCCACCTAAAAGGCTGATGGAAAAGCCATCACATTAACACATAATCATAGAGAAAAGTAGTGGGGAAGGACGGGCCTGGCAACCCGTCCGCTCGACCTTACGCCGTCTATTCGGTCGATTCCCCGGAGGCTTTGGGCTCTTCTTCTGGCTTCTTGGATCTTAGCTGCAGTTCCACAATTCCATTACGGAACTGGAGTGAGGTAAGTTCTATTGGGATAGGGAGTTCCAATTCTCGGAAAATTCTTCCTTGCACCCAAATCTGTAGGTGCTGTCCATTCACATTAACGTGGACATCATGTTCGTTTGTGGCCGGCGTATCAAAAATCGCTGTGTAGCCATCTTCGGTATCGATAACATCGATTAGATATGAATCAACATCAAGTTTGGTCCTCGGGCGAAGTTCTGGGAAGGGTCGATCTGGAGTAAAGGGTTCAGGTATGGGTGAAGGACGTCGTTCCTGCGGTTGGGGTGGAAATTGGAACGGAAGACCTTGACTTCGCATTTGTTCTTCGAATTCTCGGCGAGCTCCAGGAGGAAGATTACTCCATTCCTGGGTATGCATTTTACCGTCGGGGTCCATATAGGTGGTGCGGCCGTAGACAAAGGGTCCAAAGCGCTTGGTGGTAACGCCATCACGGTCCCCTAACTGGGGATTCTGAGTAGGATCTGGTTGCTGCAGCGCACCAAACATGCGGCGGAAGGCCTGCATTTGGCGTTTAAAGAATTCATCAAATTCATCATTATCAGTAAAGAAGCTCATGTCGTGTTACCTCCTTTAGTTACTCACTTCAATTTACTCACATATTGTGACTAACAAAATGTGTGTAATACTCCTTTTTAAACATTTCCACAGAACCACAAGACTAAATACTCTCAAAATGTCACTAAAATGAAGTGAGTAACCCCTTATGAAGGAGCAACCCCAATGTCTTCCCGCGATTCCCGTGATGAGTCTATCCACCTTTTTTGGCTTCTTGGTAATCCCACACGGTTCGAAATTCTTCGACGACTATCGCAAGAACCCATGTTCTTAGGCCAACTCAGCCGCGAACTCGCCGTTCATCAACAAGCAATTCTCCGCCATTTGCAGGAACTCATCGAACGGGGATTTCTAGAAACCTATGAAGATGAAAGCATCCGTGGACCACCTCGGAAATACTATCGGCTTGCAAAGACCGTGCGAGTCTCTGTTCAAATCACTCCACAAGGGATTAGGATTGTTCGTGTTGTACCAAGTATGCAGCAACCCCGTACAATTGAAGGCGTCATTAAACGCAGCTATCCAGAAATTCACCAATTAGTCTCCATGGTTCAGCGTCTTGGGAATATTCCCAATGAATTGGATCGCAAACGCGCTGCTATTGATCTCATTCAGCAGTTAGAAGCTAAAGCCAGCGAAGCCCAAGATGTCAGCAAGTTTATCGATTCGGTGGTTTCTGAATTGCAGAAAAAATATCTGTAAATCTCTTTTTTGGCACCTAATTTATCAAAAAGCATTCGTGAAAGTGAAGAGCTAAGCTGTACTCATATTATTTCTATCTTTTAATATCAAGGAGTGGAAAGATTAAATCTTGGACTCTCGAAATACTTTCACTAACTATACGTCCTATACGATCCGTATCCAACTTCGAAAGTGAGGGCACCTTTTTATCATGAAGGGTGGGTGGTGCATTTAAGCCTGTTACTTGATTAAAAATGGCTTGCCACGATTTGGGAATATCATCTCTGAGAGTTACTCCTGCGTATTGAGCGAGCATAATGGTCCAGCATCGTGGTACGGAGTAATACGAGTATCCGCCACCCCCAACAGCTACTAGTTTTCCTTTTGAATATTCGTGGGCAAGCCCATGCACCCGTTGACTAATTTGGTTGAAGGCACGAGTTGTTAACAGGAGGTTTCCGAGTTGGTCTTGGAAGTGAGTATCTACTCCATTTTGCATCACGATAACTTCGGGTTTGTAAGCTTTGATTATTGGGGGGACGATTGCTTCAAAGGCCTCCAAATATTGTCTGTCCTGGGTATAGGGAGGAAGGGGCAGGTTTACTGTGTATCCTTTACCGAGGCCATCGCCAATATCTGTGGGATAACCTGTGCCAGGAAACAGAGTTCGCCCAGTTTGGTGAATTGAGAGTGTTAGTACTTCAGGGTCTCTGTAGAATTGCTCTTCAACACCATCTGCATGGTGGACATCAATATCTAAGTACAGTATTCGCTTCTGGTTGTATTTGCGTTTTAGATAATGGCAGGCAATCGCAACATCATTGAAGATGCAAAAGCCTGCCGCTCTATCTGCATGGGCATGGTGCAGGCCCCCGGCAGGATTCCAAGAATGGTTAGATTCTCCACGCATGACACTATCAACGGCTGCAAGCGTCGCTCCAACCATTAATCGAGTAATATTATATGCATCAGGAAATGCAACTGTGTCTCCCATATCCAGTGTTGAATAGTGATCGAGTTCGCTTAATTCACGGACTTGATCTATGTATTCTTGTGTGTGGACGAATTGAAGTTGGTCATCGGTAGCGGGTTCAAAGGAAGGTTCAGATACACCCCTACTAGATAATATTCCAAGGGCTTTGCTTAGTTCGTGATGCAGTAGAATACGATCTTGATGTAAGGGGTGGTGTGGTCCTAGATCATATTTCATGAACCGCTCGTCATAGAAAACTGCGATCGTATTTGTCAATGGATTACACCAAGCAAACTACCTTAGACATTATTCAGTTCTCTTCTCCTAAAGGGGTTGCGAAAAATCCAACAAACCTTACCGACCAGTCGAAGAACTGGGAGAGTATAAAAATCTGGTTTCACGTAATTGACCTGAAAGGTGTGGCAGCTGCTCTTAGAGTGGTCTAGCCGCAATAAGGCTCTTGGCGTGGTGTACGAACTGGCTACTCATCAAGATACTAATGGTAGAACTGACGCAGTAGCAGAAACACCTGTCATTAAGCCTCAGACCCCAATTTTCAAAGTCATTGTGGCTGGCGAAGGAGGAGTGGGGAAGACCAGCCTCATCCGACGGTATCTCTTTGAAGACAGCATGACTCCAGTCATGACCGTTGGATCCGAATTTGCTTATCAAGAACTGGAAGTCAACAACCAAAAAGTGGGTCTCTCCATTTGGGATTTCGGTGGGGAAGAACGATTCCGGGATTTAATGCCAATCTTTTGCCTTGGAGCACACGGGGCTCTCGTTGTCTTTGACCTCAATCGATTTTCCACGTTTCTTCAACTAGAATTTTGGATGGATGTCATCCGTAATAGCGCAAATGGCATTCCTATCATATTGGTTGGCGCAAAGGCGGATTTAGAAGGTGGTCCGTCAGAGGAAGAAATCCGGAAATTCTGTGTAACCTATGGCATCCGCGCTTATATGCCGGTTTCGGCTCTGACTGGAGAAAATGTGTGTGAGATGTTTGAATTTCTTGCAGAGAAAATGCTTGAAGCAACTGATGAAGGGCGCCTGAAACCTGCTTATTCGTTGAAAGTGTAAGCTGGATATTACTTGTGTTTTCAGCTTCTATTCTTTTATAGGAAGCTTAATCTAAGGGACAGCATACTCCGTGAAACTTCGTCGGCGGTGTACCGTAATGTATGCTGGTAAGCGTGTCTGTGTCGTGATTCCTGCTTGGAATGAGGAAGAACCCATCGCTGACACAATCCATGATTTTAGGACTCCACAAGTTGATGACGTCATCGTCATTGACAACAATTCCACAGACAACACCGCCAAAGTAGCCCAAGCTGCGGGAGCCACAGTTATTCCTGAACCCATCCAAGGTTATGGGGCCGCCATTCGCCGCGGATTACGGGAAGCCTTAGACCGTGGTTATGATCTCATTATCATTACTGAGGCCGACCAGACTTTTCGTGGTATCGATGTGCCCCGCCTCCTAAACGCAATACGCACCCATCATTTCGTCGTAGGAACTCGCACTGCAACACCCTATTTAGAAGAGGGGGCGAATATGGGGCTCTTTCTTGTAGTTGGCAATATAGCGGTTGCCAAGCTCTTAGGCTTACTCCATGGCTATCCACCGCTCACAGATGTCGGCTGTACACTACGGGTGATTCGACGTGAAATGCTCGAAGCTATTCTCCCCAAATTAGATGCCGAAGGCGCTGCTTTTTCTCCCCAAATGATTGTCAAGGTTCTCAAACATGGTGGAAAAATCAAAGAACTTCCTGTCTTCTACTTAACCCGTGTCGGAGAAGCAAAAATCACCACTTCCAAAGGCAAGGCTTTCAAGAATGGCTTACAAATGATCAAAGTCATTCTAAATCTATAAAATGCGGTCTTTGTCTCGACTTAGCAGTTTTTCTGCTTCAGCAATATCTTTCGGATAGGTTACATTCAAGTATTGACCGCCCAAAAAATACCCATAGACCTCATATTCCAGCTCACGAAGCGTATTGAGTGTATCAGTAATCTCAATCTCATTTTTGTTCGATCTAGGGGTCCGTCGAATCGCTTCAAATACGGTTTCATTGAAAATGTAAGATCCACAGCCCAAGATGTTGTTGGTTAGTTTCTCGGGTTTCTCGACAAGATGTTGTATACGCTGGGTCTCAAGGTCAATTTCAACAGAGTAATTTTTCCGGATAAGATCCTCGTTGTCTACACGCAGAATCCCAATAGATGCCGCACAGCCCATCTCATCGAACGATTGGATAAACCCTCGATGGTCGGAGTCCAAATACAGTTCATCCCCCAGATATACAACAAAAGGTGACTCCACAATACCTTCAGCAAGTCCCACAGCATGTCCTATTCCTTCAGGTTTAGGTTGAGCCACATATTCGATTGACACTCCGAATTCACTTCCATCCTGGAAATAATTCTCCACTGCTCGTGATTCTGGATTCACAACAATGATGATTTTCGAAATCCCTGCGTCTCTACACCGATTAATAACATGACTTAGAATAGGACGGCCAAAAACCTGGATCATCGGTTTCGGAACTTTTTCCGAATAGGGACGAATCCGTTTTCCTTTACCTGCAGCAGGAATTACAGCGTATCTGGGTGGCATACAATGGAGTCATCGTCCTATCTTCTAAAAAACCTTGCTAACCAATTGTTCCTTCTTTCATAATGAGGATAACAATTTTAGGCACAATAAGGGCAGATTGGACCCTATCCAATAATCTTTGAGTTGCTTCCGATGCGTCAGCGTTGGTATTATTTAATTGCAGGAGTGAGTCTTGTTCTAATAATTCTTTGGCTTCACATCGCCCTAGTTCTTAATGGAGAAGGGGGAATTTTGGCGCTAGTTGGTACACTTGCTTCTGCTAACTTATTTTGGATGCTTCCTGCTTTTGCCCTCTTTGGTATTGCTTATTTACTCCGGGCTATTCGCTGGTGGATTCTCCTCCGACCCTTCAATACTAAAGGAAATCTGGTATCACTTTTCCCTATGCTCGTTGGTGGAATTTTCCTAACATATGTGATTCCCCTTCGTGCGGGCGATATTGCTACCCCGTATTGGCTGAGAGAAAAAACAGGGACACGATTCTCAGCTGGACTTTCATCAGTCCTACTAGCTCGAGTGCTTGATTTTGCAAGCTTGGTACTAATCATCGTCTTTTCGGGTTTTCTTCTATTTGGGGCAATCACTGGGCAAGCACTTACTTCCCTTGGTGGAGGAATTGTAATTGCTATTGCTTTTATTGCATTTTTCATTCTGATTCGAAATGAACGTTTTGTGCAATGGTTTTCTCGAATTGCTGGACGACTTTTTAAGCCCTCCCAACGGCTCAAGGATGAGGTTCCAACCTTTGTTGAAAATTTTGCATTAGATATGCGAACAGATATTAGCAGCTGGAATTCCGGAATCGCATTTCTAATCAGCGTTCCGTTATGGATTATCGAGACAATGAAACTCGCTTTTCTTGCCCTTGCGTTTGCTGAAACCCTTAGTTATCTCGAATCCATCTTTGTTTCTTCAATAAGCTATACAGCAGGACACCTCTCAGCCATTCTCCTTCCAGCAGGAATTGGGATTTTCATTTTCCAATTTTTTGCATTAATAGGATATCTTCCTGGTTTATTTGGACTAAGCCATGTCGCTGGGATTGCACTTTTGGATGGTCTCATCTATATAATTGGACTTACTATTTTGGGTGTTCCCTCACTAGCTACAATGGGACGGGGCTACCGCACACTCCAGGATGAAGAAATAACACAAGTTGAAGAAACTCCACCTCGTTCAGAAGGTTGTTAGACCGAAAGGTTAAAGCTGTGACAGCTCCCCCCAATGAGTGATTGGGCTGTCCTGGTGGTAACCGTGAAAAAAATCGATCCAAGCAAACTCCCCCTTGCTGTTGTAAAGACTTCGCCAGACACCTACTTCGATGACGTGGCTCGGCTATTTCGGCTAGCAAAATTGGATCAAATTTTCGACCCCAAAGTTCGCACGGTGATGAAGCTTAACATTTCTTGGCAAGAATACTTCCCGTCATGTTCTACCCAACCCTACCAGCTTGATGCCATGCTTCGAGAGTTGGCTAAACGGAATTTTACCGATGTTCTTGCGTTAGAGAACATGACTGTTGTTACGGACGCCCGCACTGGGATGTACAAGAATCGGTATGTTCCTCTTCTTGAAAAGTTTGACATACCTTGGACGATTCTCGTCGATGAAGAATGGGTAGAGGTTAATCCATCAGAGCCCATGGTTTTTGGACAAGAAGATATGCTCATGCCAAAGCCCATTATTGATGCTCAGATTATTCATCTCCCAACTTTCAAATGCCACGGGCATAGCACAATTACTTGCTCAATGAAAAATGCGTTCGGATTCCTTCGAACAGTTCGTCACCATTATCATCTCAAGATTCATGAAATCCTTGTCGATTTGCTTCGCATCCAACAGGAATTTTGTGGTCCCTTGTTTGGTTTTGCTGACAGTACCATTGCCATGGATGGTGCAGGGCCCCGAACAGGTCGTCCATATGTACAGAACTATATTGCAGCTAGCGGTGACTTGGTTGCCCTCGATGCTCTTTGTGCACAAATGATTGGGTATGACCCAATGCAGATCGGGCATGTGCGAATGGCTCACGAACAGGGTCTCGGAAATGGCGATTTGTGTACAAAAGAAATGGTTGGCGATGATGTTGAGGGGGTCTGTTTCGAATACAAAACGAAACTCGATCCCGTTATTCGGTTTGACAGGTTTTTCCGAAGCAGTTTTCTTGAACCGTTCATGATGCGTTCCGCGTTCTTTAATGTCAACGTGAAAATCAGTCACTACCTTCGGGATATTTGGCTCAAAACCCGAGGCAAGAAACATATCGATCGCATTATGAAAACCGAATGGGGAAAGATGTTCCGACGATACCTCTGAAATCTGTCCAAATGTTGCAGTAAAACCATTTTTCATTTATCTAGCTGGCATAAGGCTTATCTGAGCAAAGGTGCCACAAGCCTAACACCCTTTCTCTCCTCTAATAGATGGTGCGTGAAATCCTTGACCGAGGAACAGCCTAAACCTGAATCCAAAACCTCATTATGGCTACAGGTACGCATGGCACTCAATCTCAATGACCTCCCACGGCTATTACAGGAACCCGGATTCTGGGGTGGCATGATCGTCCGTATTGCTACACTGATAGGCTTTTTCATGTTTCTGAACGTTGCGGGCGACTTGACTGACATGAACGAGTTAGTCTTCAAGGGTATGGCCAACCTGCTCCAAGGAGTGAATCCCTACGGCCAATCATATTTTCTTTACACCTTTTCCGGCCCTTTCACTCAAGATTACTTCAACTATCCACCCTTTGCGATTTTGTTCCATCTTCCCACATTGTTGTGGCCTGGTCCCCCACGCCTTGGTACTATGGATTTCATGCCTGGCTTTTTCCTTCTTCATTGGTTCTTCGATTTCATAACCTACTATCGGTTATGGCAAAATCAACATCGCATAATCTCTAAAATAATCTGGATAACTCCCTTCTTCGTCTTTGCCGACATCATCACCTTCATGTCTCTTCCTCTCATGTTGCTCACACTGAGCCTACTGAACTTGGAGAAGCCAACCCGTAGTGGATTCTACGCAATACTCTTAGGAGCCACTTATCAAATGGGAGCCATCTTTATTCCCTTCCTCTTGGCTTATCACTGGCAACAGAAACAATTTCGCCGAAACCTTCTGGGCATGTTACCTGTAGCTATTGTGGTTCTACTATTCTTCTTGTGGAACCCCATACTCCTCGTTAGTGATCTTCTTATTCAGCAGATTGGACGTCCTCCCGTGAATTGGCAAGATAATTCCAATCTTAGTCCCTACTATAATCGCTATTATCCCCTTGCTTTTCTCTTCATGGGCTCGCTACCTTCATGGGCATTCAACCTTGGTATCATCTTTGGTGTCCCTCCACCAATCGCCCCCCAAATCGCTCTAATTATGATGATTATTGTAATGATACTTGGCATTCTGGGTCTTTGGTATTTCATCAAGAATCCTCGAAAAGCTCTCACCATATTCATTCCAGGAGTCCTTCTAGCTCTCTTCATCGGCAGCACCGCAGAAGGGCTCGCCCATTACTGGGTGCTCTGTCTCACCCTGCCTTTCATCTTTTGGGGAAACCGCGACACCTTTTTCATCTCAAATCCACCTCCCCAAATAACAGAAACCCATTCAAACAAGGAGAAAATGTAATGAGTCCAACAACTAACGACACAGAATCAACCTTGCCTCCCACCGCTGAAGCGACCCAATCATTGAAAATAAGGGTCCAAGCTTCAATCATCAATAGTTTTCAGCTTTACAGGGAATGGTGGAAGGAAATCAGCCTTGGGATTTTCGTTCGCCTTCTTACTCTTGCGGCAGTCCTCTATATCGCCAGTAGTAATCCAACCTTCCCTGATGTCAACGACATGAACGAATTGCTAACGCAGGGTTTGAATTACCTGTTCGTGGGATTGAATCCGTACAATCGAGATTATTGGCTCACTGCATTAGCAGCAGGTCCTTGTGATCCCTATTATCAGAATTTCATTAATTATGGTCCCGGTAGCTTATTGATTCACATCCCCTGTATGATCTATCCCTATTCCTTTGATTTCGCTGGTTGCATGGATTTTCAACCAAGCTTTATGGTTCTCCACGGCTTCTTTGATTTCCTACTCTTTGACCGAATGGTTCGTCATGGAAACCGAGCATGCGCAGTTTTCATCTGGATCAACCCAATAATGGTTACTCTGAATTTTGTGACTCACATGAGCGTCGTGCTCTTCTTAATCTGGATGGGCTATGAAAAATGGAAAGACCCCTTCTGGTCGATTTTTTGGTTGGGACTTGGAGCCATCACTTATCAGTACATTGGCTTAATTCTTCTCTTTGCTATTGCCTACCACTTCCGTCATTACCGAAAATGGATCATAGGCGTGCTACCCGCTGTGATTATCTTTGGCTTATTCCAGGTATGGGCCTCACTGGAAGCGTTACTATACGGTAATCCATCTCGCCATTTTGCGTTGATTCATGATTTGTTACTTGTCCAATTTGGTCGCCCCTATGAGGTTTGGCCTCTCCATATCCAATCCTGGTGGAGCTGGACCGGTTCGATCCCCGCAGTCATTTTCAATGTGTACTGGATCGTTGCGAATAATACTTGGGCAAGTCTAGGTTTTCCCACCATTGATCCTACTCAATGGATACTAATCGGTGACCCCTTACAAATCATAACACGAAGCCTGCTTCCGCCTGAGGGTCTACGTATCAGCATGGTGTTTTCCATTATTGCCTTCTTGGTGTCGGTCTATTTGTTAGTGAAATTACTCTTAAATCCGGATTTTGGAAAAAGCATCTTATACAGTGTAATTAGTATGGGGTTGTTTTTGATTGGCGCGCCTGCAGGAATTTGGCATCATAATTTCATTGTGATTATTCCGCTCTTCTTTCTCCTCACCTATACAACCGAAGGCCGGGTCTCAGAGGACACGGAATCTTCGAGACTGTGAATTAACCAAATAAGGCTTAAAGATAGCAAAGGGTTTAAATTCGAGCTACACCTTAAACAGCATGGCTTGCAGGCTACTGATTGAGGGTAGGATGCACACTTATGCCAAGTGAGCTTAAGAGAATTGAAGCAGCACGGGAACTTCTCAAGCTCTTCCACACCCGGAAGCGTATCGAAACCATCATGGAGAAGCATACTTCCCCCCCAGGTGAGTGCCCATTCTACGATAGGTCCGTGCTTAGTCACTGCTCCCTTGAACCCCACGCAGCGCATTTACAAGATTGTCGAGGTCGAACATTTGTCGACGGCATGCTCTGTGAAACAATCGCGGATCTCCCTTTTGACCGGCGTGCCAAAATCACCTTCTCGAATGCCCTTGAAGCACTCCGCGTTGCACAAACCCAAGACCCCCGAACCCTTAGCGCTTTTTTGAGCGCATTTACCGATGGTTACTGGGAACTCCTCGCCGAAGGGGGACTCAGCGAACATGAAGCCCTCACTAAAACCATCCTTGAATTGGAAGCACTTCTAGCCGAATATTTTGCAGACCGACGCTTTGATCTTAGAAGTCAAATTAAAGGGGTCGTAAACGAATTAACATCAGAGTTCCGGAGACATCTTAAGCCTACTGTGAAGTGTACTTGATAATGAATGTGGCTTTTTTGATGCAGATTGAGTTCTGTTAAATTCCCTGCTGCTATCATTTTTTCTTTTTTAATTAATTTTTTATTTCCATCAGTTGGGATCAAACGAAAATCCATTGTAACAAATCACACGGTGCGTTTATATTCTAGATTAACTATGATGGTGTAACCAAATTTTTTGGATGAAGTCTATTATGAGAAATTCTAGGCTAATTTCAGTAGTGCTACTAATATCTCTGCTTTTTCCAATGTTCATCGCACCCGCAATCTATCTTCCAACATCAATTTCACCAATGGGTTTATCAGAACCTGTGACAGGGCCAAGTTTCTTCACAGAACCCATGGCTGTGACGATTCCACCTGATGCGATTCGTGTTGCGATATACAATGAACCCAATACGACATCTCCCTCCTATGAAGGAGGAATCGGTTCTGTCAATACTAATTCGTCCAGTCAGATTGCTTCCATACTCCAAGCTGCTGGATATCAGACAACGCTACTAGACACTAACGATATTTATAATCATCAACTTATGACTGCACGTTACGATGTGTTTGTAATTCCTGACACACTGCCTCGTGAGAACATAACCAACCAGATCTATGAGTACTGGCTTGGTGGTGGCGCCTTACTTGGTTTCGATAGTTTCGCAGTATATTCCTGCTACATGGGCATATTACCACCAGAAACCAAAGGAACTAACGGTTATCCCGGATACTGGAGCTACGTGGGTAATCACGCTAATGTCTCAACTCGACACCCGGTATCGAAGAACTACGCCGTTAATGACACCTTTACACTGCCACCTTATGGATATGCTGCATGGGATTGGACCGCTCTCTTAGCTTCTGCAATTGGCGCAGACTTAACTCGAGTTGCTCACAATGGCCTGAATGAAGACGAGGTAACAGTTCTTGCGTTTGATCCGACCAGCCAGGGTGGTCGTGTGGTTCATTTCTGGTGGGATGGAAGCACCGAGTCCCTCCCAGGTATTCATCAAATGGTTCAAGACGCGGTGATGTGGCTTTGCCCACGACCCAAAGGACGAATCCTCTTCGATTTGAGCCATCAACCCTATTACGGAATTGACCCCTGGGATGATCTGGCAAATCTCGCTGGCAACTATGAGGTCTGGCGAGATGAACTGGTTACCCGTGGCTACTTGTTGGATAAACTCTATCCAGCTGCGGGTGGCAACATCACCTTGAATCGATTGAATCCCTATGATATGTTCATTGCATGTCTTCCTCAATACAATTATACTGCCGCTGAAGTCGTTGCTATGAATGATTGGGTGATGGCTGGTGGTGGACTTCTTGCTTTGGGAGACAATACAGGTCTTGCAGATGAAAACAATAACATCAATTATCTCCTCTCCAATGTTGGTCTCTCCATGGCTGCGGTTGACGCTGGTTCAGGGTCACAAACCTACTATGTGAAGCATCCAATAACAGAAAGTGTATCTTCACTTTACTTTGCTAGTGCAGGATTTGTCAATTACACAGGCTCAGCCTATCCTATTTGGGGAGCTACTGCTGTGAATATCTTGGCCGGTGGTCAATACCATAACCTCGGTCGAGTTATTCTGGTCGGTGACATCAACTGGGTAGCCGATGGCAACATCGGAACTGACAATAATCGCCAATTTAGTATAAACCTGGCAAACTGGCTTACCTCATCGCTTGCCCGAGTTCTCATCTATACCGATGAAGCGTATAGTTCAAACTATTACAAGACACCTGTTGCACGAGCGCTCAATGACCTTGGAGTTAAATTCTACATTACAAAAGGTGGACTTATCGGGTTTGACTACTTTAACTTCTCACTCTACCGATACAACTGGGATCTTGCTATAGTGGATAACGGCGACTACTTTGGCTTCGATTCATACTATGATGGTCTAGTCGATTATCTCGATGCTGGCGGGTCACTAATTTTCACCTCATTTGATGCAGATAGTGGTGCACCTCATCCACTATTCAGTCGACTGGGTGTGACCCATGCTGCCTCTGTAGGTGGCGATCCTACGACGTACGTATGGGATGCAGGACACCATGTGTTTAGTATGCCTCATCTCTTCACCACCACAAATTTCAACACCAC
>JBHLPR010000039.1:0-19366 GCA_048939245.1 Promethearchaeota archaeon
ATGATTATGCACTTCCTAGTTACTCATTCGTAAGTCGTTTACCTATTTGTGATTAACCTGTAAAAAATGGCATCGTTAAGGGGGTTTCGAACTACTCACAGGAAGGTATACTAAAAACACCGTACCTTTTTCGTAATGGCCTGGGACCCGGTCCTGCACGGCAACCCAGCCCCCAAAGGCTTCACTTAAAGCACGTACAACTGAAAGCCCTAATCCGGTTCCATGAGCGCTGTCCATATAGCGATTGAATAGTTGGGCTTTACGCTCAGGAGAAATTCCCCGTCCAAAGTCGATTATTTGAATTTCCCACCATGGTCTATCGCGATTTTCCAGGTGTTTTATTTTTACTTCAATCTCCTTTTTGTCATTTGAATATTCTATAGCATTGCGGATGAGATTTTGAAAGAGGTCAACTAACAATAGATTTGCATCAGCATAGCACTGGCCCTCGCTTCGGTTACATTTCAAGGTGAAATCGTCGTCTCCCAAAGCATGGGTAACTTGGTCGAACGCCAGGGTGATATATGTCACCAAATCGAGTGGTTTGAAGGTGGTTGAAGGCATCTGTTCAACCTTTCCTAGGCGACGGACGTTTTTGATGAGGTGATCTGCTCGTGAGAGGCTTTGATGGATCTGTTCTAATGCTTGAGCATGGATTTCTTCAGGTACATCTTCTAGCTCAATGAGTTCTAATGATGTCAAGATGGCTTGGTGATAGTTGCTGATATCATGAGCGAGAATATCGGCATAGAGGGTTGCTCGTTTTTCGGTTTCTTCTGTGGTTCTTAGGGCTCGTAAATAGGCGATACCAAAGATGATAGGGACAACCATCAATCCTCCTAAGATGAGGAATTCCGCTGCCCACCAACCCCATTCCCACATTAAGAAGATGCTTTTCAACATACCTGGAATGATCCAAAGCATAAGAAAACTCAATCCCAAAATCTCGATAGTGATTGTGCCTCGGGATTCCTGTAAATAGTAATAACCTAGGATGCTAAAAACAAACACATTAAGAAAGCTGAAACAGATAAGAATTATTCGATCAAGTGGAGAGGCAAAGGAGGCAGGATTATTCACCAATAACCAATTTTCAGCAGTAATGCTGATTACAAGCGCAACCACGATTCCCATGATGCCAATAACTATTCGGGCGATAGGAAGATCGGATTTCGTGGTTTTAGGTGGATGCTGTTTCCAGTAGAGCGCAGCAAGGAGCAGGACAAAGACCATCAAATATCCAACGATGTAGGGAACAAGTGATTCTTGGTAAAGTGAGAAAACGGGTCCAAGCACTAAAAGAAAGACATCAACGATAACCCAGGTCGCAAAAGCGAGCATTAAGGGAATGAAACTTCGGGTAAATTTCTGTTTCGAATACATATATAGTAGAAGGGCAATTCCTACCGATATGATTACAGCACCTGCTCGAATAAGCAGGTATAATTCATAGCTGATCATCGAAACGGAATAAAAGAACTCGAGAAAAAATGCCACACCGAATGGTAAGATGACGAATAAATTAAGAATGAACGCGTATCGGAAGGAATTTTTTGTGCTCATTCCTGTAGATCGGAAATGGGGGATTGAAATCCCAAGATTGAGGGATACAAAACCAAATAAAAGAAAGAGAATCGCTATGAGCCAGACTTGATACAGCGTTATTATGGAAATGAGGTAAAACGGAACTCCGAAAAGGAACAGAAAAAACGCATTAACAAGCCAGAACTCATTATAATTTTGTCGTAGCTTATCCGAGTGTACAATGAAATAGATTAGAGCTGCGGCAATGCTAATGGTAGCAATAGTAAGATAAGTACCCATTGCATCGAGAACGAGGGGCGGAAGTAGAGGTAAGACTTCAAAATAATAGAAAGTATAGCTTGCTAAACTACCAATTACTATGATCCCTCCGATGATCCGTGAGTCTTTAATTGAAACGGGTAAATCATGATACAATTGTAAAAAGATAGACGAAGCGATGAGTGCTAAAAAGATAATGACCTCGATGATATTACCCACAAGCCTGTAGGGCACAAGGTATGATCCTGGTGAAATGAATCCGACTATGAATAGCACTGCTGCAATGAGATGTAAGAGTCCTAGAAATAAAAAAGCTGAATAAAGAATAACATTCGAAAGACGAAATTTTTTTCGTGAACGAAGAATAGCTACTGCACAACCTATCAGTGCAAGTAAACCAAGTAAAACTTGAATAGAGATATTCGTGTTGGGACGAGACCAGCTGATTTGGGGTAACAGGAACAGGCCAATAACAGCCATTGTGAATGTTAGGATTTGATTTATCCCAATTCGAACAGCTATTCGATTCTCTGGTTGTGCTTCCATGCTCGTTCTATCCCCAAAGACTGTAACCCATTAAACCGAGTTCCTTTCAATCCGCAAGCAAGTTCAATAATTCTAAGTCGAGCTTTGATTCTGTCATTTTAAAGCTACTCCAAATTAGATTCTATTAGAGGATTTTCTACAAAATCCTCAAAAAGGCGCTTTGAAATTCTTTACTTTCTTGAACCATCGATTTCAAAGTTTAACCTAGAAATAGCGCCTTTTAGAAAAATTGTTGCAAAACGGTGGAGCAAATCTCACAGTCATACAGATTTTTACCCTTTCAAACCTAAGGTAATCCGATGGTAAATCTTTGAGGTTGGCATCGTGAGCAGCCAGAAGAAAATTGAACAATTGGCCAAAATTCTGCAAACCCATCCTGATCCAAAAGAGCGGGCTCGTGCCGTCTTAGAACTGGGTGCCATGCGAAATGGACCTGCATATGAGGCGCTTGGCATTGCGATGCTTGACAGCTCTCCAGATGTCAGAAAAGCTGTCGTCCAATCTTTTGAGGAGGTGGGTGCAGATTGGGTGCTGGCACCAGTTCTCATTCGATTACGCAGCAATGATCCAGGGGCACGAATGGTTGCTTGTCGAGAACTAGGTCGTCTCGGTGATACTGAAGCCGTCCTTCCGCTGATTAATCGACTAAATGATGCGAATTTTCAGGTCCGAGTTGCAGCCGCGTACGCGTTGGGCCAGCTGGGTGATACACGGGCCATTGAGCCTTTGCAGCAATTAATGCGACGGGCGTTGAACATGTCAATGCGCCAAGCCATTCAACGGTCTCTGTCATTGTTAATGCAAAAGACGTAAAATACCTAGACTCAGACGCCTCGGCTTATTCGTTTCTCTGAATGCATGATTCGGAAAGCATAAAGCACGCAAAAGTAACGGGGGAGTAAAAATTCGGATTGAGTGAAGGGGGTTGAAGAAGAATCTAATTTTGTTGGTACTCCTTTTTTGCATAATGGGAACTCCGCTCTTGAATTTAACTACCATAACTTACTTGCGAGGGACACAACTCACTGCAGTTTTAAATACACCAAACAGCGATAACATTTTTGATAAAATAGAACTCAATCCTACAACCTCAAACGATCTTCTCGTAAATGAGAACGCTTCTGATGCGAAACCGATTCCAGTTCCCGCGATAATTGATCAGGTTTCATTTTCAAGTTATCAGACTTATCTAACTCATTTATGCAATAATATCGGGAGTCGAGTTTTTCCCTCAGATGGGAATATGGAAGCAGCCGAATTCATTGCTGACCAATTCGAATTAGCAGGGCTTGAGGTTATGTTCCACGAATTTATCTCTGGTGGACCAAATGTGGTAGGAATTCTCCCTAGCGGTAGTGTTCTCAATAATCAATGCATTGTGGTGGGAGCACACTTTGACACTATTCCGGGAAGCTCCGATGGAGCTGATGATAACGGATCCGGGGTCGCCGCCGTTCTAGAAATTGCACGGGTTCTTTCACAATATCAATACAACTATACCTTCTACTTTGTCGCATTCAATGCGGAAGAAATTGGATTACATGGAAGCCAAGCCTTTGCCCAATATCTCCAAAATAAAAGCATTCCCGTGGCTTGTGTCTATAACTTTGATATGATCCTCTGGGATAACCCGGAAGCACCTGCAAATGCAAAATATGAAATCATTCATAACGGGGGGGCAAGCGAAGCAATTGCCCTCCATGCCGCCAACATCGGCATTGAAAATGGATTTCCTGTTATTGCTAGTTACGGACCAGGAATGTGGATGAGTGATCAGGCCTCCTTTTGGGATTATGGCTACCCTGGCGTGTGGTTCTTCGAATCTGCTGGCCTGACTAACCCCTGGATCCATTCTGCAGCTGATACCCTATCCCGCCCTGAGTACTCTATTGAATTAGGAGTTACAGCCACTAAAAATGCCGCAGCCGCGCTCGCAGATTTTGCAAAACCTGTATCTACTGCGACAGGATTTCCACACGCCTCGTTTGTATCGCCAACACCAATAGATTTTGTTCCACCAAAAGCGAATATTCCTCTGGTTATAGAAATCAAGGATGCATATAATGATGTAAATCACGTTGAACTATCAATCAACGATGAGCCCCTGATCGACATCTCATCCGGATTAAATGCCACTCATTGCACATACTTGTGGAATGCTACAAATTACTACGGTACTACAAATATACACGCCCGCATCTACGATGCCGTAGGATGGTGCACTAGTACAAGCCACACACTACTCATCGATAAAGGACTTCGTCTTGACATCACTTCACCTCAGCCAGGAGAGCAAATCTCCCAAGGTACCCAGTATACAATCTGGATAAATGCTTCCGACCTTGATAGCCCTCAATTAGCCTATGTGCTTGTCAACGTGAATAACACAGAATGGGAATATGCTATACAACAGACACACAACCAACGCTACTATTACAACTGGACTGTAACAGGTGGAGGACCGCTCTCTATTCAAGTCCGAGCACGAGATTCCAATGGCTTTACAAACACCTCCATCGTTGAGGTTTATGTAATCCGTTACCCTCCAGTTATTGAGGAGGTCACTATCTGGCCGAATCAACCACAACATACCGACCTAGTTCAAATATCTGCCCGAATTATTAGGAACCCCTTGGGAGCAGAAATCTACACTATTTTAGTTGTCTATAGCGTGGATAATGGAAGCTGGAAGACTCGACGATTGCTCCCCTCCGAGGAAGATATCTTTATGGAAATGATTGGACCATTCCCCATTGGATCCTCCATACGTTTCTATATTGAAGCACAGGATTGGAATAATAACGTTGTACAAGACACCCGTGATGAGTTATATTATCGCTTCGTTGTGACTGCAAATCCAACTAATTACATACTCATTGGTAGCCTTAGTGTGATTACCTCCATAGTGATTATGAGTGGATTCGTCATTTGGCGAAGAAAACGAAAGCAAACTGAAGGCATCTAAAAACAGTTTCAAGTCAAACGGTTTCAATTCAAGGTTTCTATGAGTAATTGATTAGGTTCTAAAAGTTGGATAAATTTGTATTTTTATACAAAATCGCCTATACAGATGCCCACATTGTCACAAGTCTAACTACGACGGAAATGATGTGTGATGAGTAAGAAATCAAAAAAGTCGAAAAAGAAAGGAAGCAGTAGGCAAACCATACTCGCTGCTTTGGTATTGATTCTCATCATCACAAATGTCGTCACCCTCGTCTACTTTATGTTTGTTGATCCCTCCGTCCCAATAGAAAATATACCCTTAGAGATCGGGGATGTGGCAGCAAATAGTCCATTATATCTGGGGAAACCGCTCACCTTGAAAGGCTACTATGTTATTAGTGCAGGTTACAACTTGTTGGTTTCACATCCTCTCTTGTTCTTCAACAACTCCCTCAACAATGACAATTATGTGATCCTGACTCGAGGAGTTACCGAACAGATGTCCCAAAGTTTTGGAAAACAGATCGCTGTGAAAGGCATCCTGGAAAGAGTGGACCCTGACCTTGGGACCCTGGAATTCAGCGTAGAGTCTTTTTTCGACATCTCCTCAATTGTAATGGAATTTGGTAGCTACGATGATGAATTGTTTTATCCTTATGACTACTTTGATTCTATTCCACACCTCTTTGATCCAAACCCTGAAAAATACGCCGTACTATTTAGTGGGGGGATAAAGCCAGAGAAAGCACACTCGCGCTATTGGAATGACATCATTTACATGTATTTCATCCTCCAAATGCATGGATACGAATCTGAAAATATCTATGTCATTTACAAAGATGGAATCGGTGAGGATTCCTATACTCCGGTCCATTATCCCGCCACCCATGCGTCGATGAATACTGTATTTAATTTATTGAGTCAAGAAATGGGAGCAGCAGACACACTCTTCTTCTACACAACGAATCATGGAGGAAGTGGGGGCATCAGTGTATGGGGTCCTATGGATTCAAGTGGTGCTTTGACCCATTCCCAAGTATCAAATTGGCTTGATTCCATCACTTGTAGAAATATGATTATTGTAATGGAACAATGTCGTTCAGGAAAGTTCATTTCACATCTCAGCGCACCTGGACGCGTCATACTAACTGCATGTAAAGACGATCAAAGCTCCTATGGCTGTGATAAGGAAGGCAATTGGGATGAGTTTGTCTACCATTTCATGTGTGCCTTGGTGAGTATCCCCTGGAATGGCGATGATGTAACCGTTGATGCTGATCTCAATGTTGACGGACAAATCTCCATGCGCGAAGCTTTCGTATGGGCTGCAGCCTTCGATAGCCGAGCTGAAACCCCCTGGTACAACGATAATGGAGATGGCTACGGATACCATGTCATGCAGGTCGCCTTCGGATCAGGTCCATGGTACGGAGATACGATATTTCTGTAAAAAATCCATCAAAGATCATCTATTACTGTGTATAAAAAGAGGCAGTATCACTTTCTACAACTTTATTCATACAAAATGGAAAGATAATCGCATTTATATTCAAAGATTGTAGAATGGCGCCAAGGTGTTTCTAATGACAGAAGAAGAAATGTCAATTGAGAAAAGTTCTGAAGAAAAATTCTGGAGAAACTTGGCAAGACAATATTGGTATATCGCCGTAATTTTCGGTATAATCCTAGTCGGTGCCATTATTGGTTTCATTCTTACCTTAGACTGGTACGTAAAAGTTTCAGCAATCGGTGGCTTTGGTACCTGGACATTCAACGAATTTTCATTAGGAGAAGCTGTCCTATGGTGTCTCTTCTTTGTACTGTGGTTACTCCTATTCGTTGGGTTACCAACCATAGCAGCAGGAGGACTTGTCGCTGCTATTACGTGGTTTGTCGTTCTGCCTCCTGAAATCAAAGCAGAAATTAAGGCACAACCTAAGAGCGTAGCAGGTACAAAAGAAACCGGTGGTAGCGGAGGATTTAGCTTCCTACTCTTTATAGGCGTATGCCTTAAAATCTGGCTTGATGGAAACTGGTTCACCAAATTTGCTAGCTTACCAATCGGTTATTTCATATACACATGGCTCTTTGTTCTCGTCTGGGCCCTAATCATCTTTGGAATACCAGCAGCTATCATAGGTCTAATCTGGTTTGCCACGAAGTATAAAAAAACCGCTTAATGAAATCAGATCAAAATCCTTGCAACCTCATTCGAGTGTAGTCCTAGGCTACAGTGAAACAAAGGACTGAATGGTTGTCTAGTAAAAAATCTATACTTCAAAAACCAGGTCTTACTGGACTTCTCACCTCGAAGCCCCTAGTAAGATGCTTTCAACTTGTTCTAAATTGTTGAAATGTCTTAGAAAATAGGGGCTCTGTTTTTTATTCAATCTCACGACAGCACACGGATATCTCTATCAACTTTCATTTTGGATATCCTACTGTCTGTGCGAATAATATACGCTGAGTAGGACGCAGATTGAATTCCTTTTCGATGCTAACTTTTTCACAATTATGAAACCATACTGCCAGCCCCGCTGAAGCAGCAAAAAGGTAGACGTTCTGAGCAATGAAGCCTGTATCTGTATAATAATAAGATTTCTGCACTTCGGAGTCTCCAATGCTTGGATCCGGTTGGTTTGGTCCAAGATCATAGTGGGAAAGGTCTGCAACATAAAAGATATTTACTGGCGTGTTGCTTGTAAGGCGCGCTGCCCTACGGCTACAGGAGAATATACGAAAGTCCCCTGCAGAAATAGGAGTCAGTTGATGAGGAATAGCTTCATACAAATAGAGGCCATCCTTCAATGCTACGTAAAGATCAATTTCTTGAGAATTGCTTGCCGAAGGCGCTGTCCTTCCTGGCTTGTTAAAGCTGGTCTTCTGACGATTTACTCCAAAGGCAGCCCAGAGGAGGTTTGAAAGAAGCTGAAGTGGAAGCTCTCTCGAATCAATCTCTCGATTAGTCACCCTAAGCTGTAAAGCTTCCAATAAGGTTTTTCCACCTTTTCTCTCAGGTTCTGGTAACATAATCGGTTCCATTGTACACACACCCTTTCTTGTTTTTACTCCCATTTCCGGTAGACAGCTTCGATGCCATCACCGACGACTTCAATGTCAGAAATCTCACCCATGCCCGCCTTATGGAGCCACCGAACATGATCAATGGCGTAGGGATCGATTCCAATACATCGCGCCGCAGTGGCATCTGCTGCGACCGGGTCAACACTTGCGATGATGGTGTCCATCTTTACAGGGGGCCCACTCCAAGGCCCAGGACCAGACTTGCCATAAAAGCCATCGATCACACTAAGCGTGGGTGGGAGCGTCCTGCAAATATCATAGACGAAGTTACTTGTACCATATTGATGAAGGCCGTATTTGTTCTGGGTGGATAGCATCCCGAACATATTCTTCAATCCCATTGTAATAGTTGTATGTTGGAGTGTCTTCATTGATGGCACCGAAATGATCGCAGACTCGATGGCGAGACGGGCTACCTTAAAGGACTTTATCCCACGATGATTTTCTACCTTTAGTTCAACTTGATCGTCAAGCTTCCCCAAGTTGATATACTTGGAACCCAATCGTTCAATAACCGCCATCATCCCCGTCTCAATGATCGCTTCGTCCGGCGAGGTGATTCCCCCCTCGGTCTCAACCACAATTACTTTCTTGTCTAGTTCCTGGAGCTTCAAAATCACAGCTTCCAATACGATGGGATCTGTGGTGATTCCGGTTTCAAATGTGTGGCTTGTGATAAGATTCGGTTTCACTAAAACTGTTTCATAGGGCTCAAGAGCTTCTCGGAACGGTATTAACTCCATAGCCCGAAAGACGGGTTTAACACTTCGTTCTCCCTTAACTACCGCTACCAATGACATAGCAGTATCTACAGAACATCAGATATTAAAATCCAATATCAGGTGGAATGTTTTTATTGTGATCAAAAAGGTTCATGGTAAAAGCAATTACAAAAATCTTATACGAATGAATTCGGCTGTAACCTATAGGGGAGTTAAGTTGCTGCAATTAGCAGTTGATTGGCTGTCTTTGACCAGTTGGTTGCTGCTAGTATTCTTTATTTTACTCATCATAACGATTTCTTACAACTTTTATCGAGAATGGGGGCGCATTCCTGATGAAAGCCAATGGATCGCTACAAAGGGGAAGCTCCTCAGCACTAAAACCGAGTTTAAGGCTGGTGTCCGTCTTTCTGTTACACCTAAAAACCCCCGGATTCGTCGTCTTGATCTAGGCTCCTATACGATCTGGCGTCCATATGGCCGAGGAGTAGATTCCAGGTTCTTTCGCATGCGCCTCCATTTAACTTTAGACTGTGGAATCCACTTTGAACTGACCTCCAAGAACCATGTTCCAGGTGGCATCATATTTGATCCAAACGAAGCCATAATCGGTAATGAGGTCGTTGATCACCTTTTTTACACGGAAACAACCACTCCCAAAGAAACTAGCACTCTTCTCGAAACTCCCAAACTACTTAGTCTCATCGAACAACAACCAGAGCTCCAAAAACTCCAAGTCAAAGGAGACCAAATTGAACTTATTTTCAAACGAAAAATCAGATTGCTAGAACCATTCTATCAACTGGCACTCATCCTTGCCAATCAGCTCGAAGAACTCTACCTGTAACTCAATCACCCCTTATCGAATTGCGTACATCACAATTTTTCCCCACACTTTGTATCACTAATATACTCGAAACCCTACACCCTACTGAACCTTTTTTCATTTTAATTCATAGCTAAGACCTTTAAGGCACTCATTAGCATTACATGATAGCCATACATAATTTGAAGAAACGGAGACAGCAAATGAAATGAGTAACACTGAAACTTCATCTATGCTTGTAAGGATTGGTGCCTGGCTCCAGATTCCTTTCTCATTCTTTATCATCGTCATTATTGCATGGATGTTTTGGATTTTATGGCCAATTATGCTTGATCCTATATTTTGGACAGCCTTTGGATGGTGGACAACGGTACTCTTGGGGTTAAGCATCTTCGCAGGTATATTGGGACTAATTCTCGCACTATTTTGGTTTAAGTGGCGAAATGATATACCTACTCATAAGAACGATTTCATTAAGACCGGTATTGTCGGCATGATTTTCACGGGAACGGTTCCCGGCTTACTTGTACTCATTGGAGCAGCTATTCACCCATCCAAATAGCACACCAATCCTCTGTAGAGTAACGCAAAAAAGTGGTGGTAGATACAAATAGTTTAGGTTTTGAAATGCCAATTGCTCACATTCATCTATGGAAAGGGTTCTCGGAAGACAAGATCAAAGAAATAATTGAGGGAATAACAGATGTATTTGTTAAAATCGGTATCCCCTCACGTGCAGTTGAAGTCGTTGTTCATGAAATTCCCAAAACACATTGGGGCGTTGATGGTAAACCAGCAACCCAATCGTTGAAGGATTGGCAACCACCTGAATGACTCATCGACTATTTATCATACTTTTTTTTATCACATTCTGAGTAATCAATGATTTCACGTAGAACGTATTTACAGAGAAAATACATCGATTTCAAAATAGGTCCAAAGAAACCCCAATTAATACTTACCATTTATTTGAATTAAGCACAGGAATCACTGAAATACCAGGAAGCCTAGTAATGCTTCATCGTCGATTGGATTATACCGAACGAAATATTCAAAATGAAGTGATGAGAGCTCTAAGTAAAAAGGCGTTTCATACCAACAAATCTTAGGTTAGCTGTCAATGGGTAAAAAAAGCAAAAAACACCAAAAGCGAAAAAAGACTACTAAGCGGAAAGTGAAGATAAAGAGTGGAAAATCATCTCAGAATTTTCCGTGGATCATTGTATTAGTTATTGTTGTAATCTGTATTGGTGTTGGTGGTGCATTAGTGTTCTTCTTGAGCACCCCACCGAGTGTTCCACCAGACTCTAATGGAACAAATCTCACAAGAGCGCCAGGCTTTTCATTGACTAGCATAGATGGTGAAGATTTCTCGCTTTCAGGTTTTCGTGGGCAAGTTGTTGTTCTTGATTTGATGGGGACAACCTGCATTCCTTGTATTGAGCAAATGGAACACTTACATTCAATCGATGGTCTTTTTGAAGATAGTATTCAAATTATTTCAATTAGTGTATCAGGGGATAGTGATGAGCAGTTGCGCCAATTTGCTTCAGATCACAATATAGATTGGCTCGTGGCCCGAGATACAGATAATGTTGGAATAGATTATAGTGTTCGCTTCATCCCAACCATTGTTATTATTGACCAAGATGGATACTTAAGAAACCGTCACTCGGGTATAGCTGCTGCATCAGTATTACAAGATGAAATCAATGTTTTACTGAATGACAATGCCTTTTCATTTGCATTGATTTTGCCCGTTATTGAAGGGTTGTCAGGAGGAAAAATTCTTTGCTGTCTCCCCTTCTGCTAGTATTGATTTATCTTGGGGGAATTGTTGCGGCCTTTGGTCCATGTTCTTTAGCGACGATTCCAGTTTATCTCGGTTATATTGCTGGAAGCGCTAACAGCCTTTGGAAAGGCATTACTTCCGGTATCGTTTTTACTGTTGGTCTCTCCTTAGTCTTTGCTCTCCTAGGGGCTGCAGCGGTTTTAATCGGAATTTTCTTGCCTTCTGTGGCAATCATCTATGCTGTTCTTGGTATCATCATGATTGTCTTTGGGGTGATGCTTTTAGGAGTGTTCCAACAATATACTTGTCGCTTTATACCGCATGAAAAAGCCACACGTTTTTCTGGCCCCTTAGGAGCTCTTGTGTTAGGATTGAGCTTTGGATTTGTTTGGACTCCTTGTGTTACACCTATGCTTGGCGCTGTGTTAATTCTAATAATGTTCAGTGGTAGCTTGCTTGTTGGTGCAGGATTACTCTTTATCTTTGGGGTTGGATATGGCACGCCTCTAATCATTGCAGGAGGATTGCTAGCTAATGGTCAACAAATATTGGGAGAACGTTATGAGAAAGCCTCACGTTGGATTATGCGTATTGGTGGGATTATCCTAATAGTCCTCGGCATTGACTTGCTATTACCACTTTTTGGGTTTCCAACTTTCATCTTTCGAATTCTGAATGGCGGAATCGGTCCCTGAGTTAGATTTTTTGAGACAAATATGGCAGATAGGACCAGCCTAGCGACGCTTTTTACTTTAGGAGATTTCATTTAGTTTTGAAGATTTTAAAAATGAAAGAAGAAGTTGATTAAATTCGTCTAAATTAACACTCAAGTGCGTTGCTTTTGATTGAATTTTTAATCAGTGATTCTTTGTTTTTAGAAACATTGGACACTAGTTTCAAAATCTGATCATATCCCTTTTGAATTAGATATGAAAAGAGGAATATAAACGGGACAAATAATAAGGCGATATAGAGGTTTTCTGCTGCCAGCATGTCGATCTGGAGACCAAAGGTCATAATTGCTGTAAAGGCGGTAAGAAAGATTCTGTGGAAGAGATAGACACTGTATGTGGAATATGCGGTTACTGACACAGCTAATACGAGTTTTCTTTTAGAGCCAATAAATCCAATTCCGCGGAAAATAACATTGGATAAGGAAAAAACGAAGATTATGAAGGACATGATTATCAGGTTTATTAGAAGAATTGCTGGTGCTAATTGAAAGAAGCTAGAATACAATTCTAGAATAATATGCAAACTGGATGTTCCGTATTCTGCAATGAAAGAGAGGTAGCAAAACTGCGTTAAAAACGTGAATGCAATAAAACCTAAAATAGTAGTCAATAAGGGTATGAGGAGTAAGACCTCCGGTTTTATCTTACTCAAACGTTCTTTCACACGCTGGTACTCAGGAGAGGTATAAAATAGAGCTGAAATTATGCCAAAGATGAAAATTAAATAGTAAAGGAAAAACCTGTGCTCAACAAGCCCAAAAACCCCATTAAGAAACAGAAAGAAGAACAGAATACCAATTGAAGCAGGTATAATCCACTTAATTGATTCGAATAGATTCAAGACGATATAAATCAAGTAATAGATCACAATTATACCAATAAACCAAAGCGTGAGCATAGGCGGGCCAAAATACGGAGCTACTATGATTTGCAATCCCAAAAAGTGGTATATTAAGTAAAATGGGTTAATGCCTATATACCCCACAAAAAAGAGAAACAGGATAATGGCAACCCAATAAAGGGGAAAAACCCGTATGAATCTCTTCTTTAGAAAAGCGAGGATTTTCTTAGAGGAATTAAGATTTCGATTATTCGGATTCAAATAGAGACCGAATCCTGAAACAAACACAAAAGACCCCATCGCGACGTAAATTCCGACATTATTTACTAAGAACACGCCAAATTGATCTAAGTCAAGATAGAAACAATAAGCATAGCTAAGCGGTATATGAATCAATATTACAACGATTAATATCGATACTATTCGCATAACATCGAATTCTGGTAATTTCTGGTTTGTCATCTTCAATTATCTCACTTTGGATGGAATCACGATTCCAGCGGTTACTATTTGGTCTATAGTCATAAAGATGACAAGGAGTTTGTAAGACTCGTTCAATTGCAAAACCCAATGTTTCGGCTTCTTTATGCGACTCACCGCTATTTTGCGATATATATTTGCATGAACCAGCAAGGTTAGGAATTAGCAAAATCACTCATTCTACCTCCCGAAAACGAACCATACGGGAGGTTTTTCGAGCTATAGAGTGGAATATAACTTCGATACCATAAGGATAACATTTATTGAAACTAATTTTATTTGTAGTAATTTCGTATGAGCAAAGTCTTATTGCTCTCAACACTAAGCCTTACTGAACTTTATTCCTGATTTCATATAAAATGATTAAGAGAAATCAAGAAGCGTTCTTTGAAGTTTGGTTTTTGAGAACTCTATTAACATTCCTTCTTTTAGATGAAAAACAAGGATAACCCGAGTTTCCTTGGGGAACATCTTCATATAGGGGAATTGTTGGATGAGTTTTTTCCAGTAGCCATCAAATTGAAGCGAATCAGGATAGTGAATTTCAGCGTCAGCAAGGATCTGTAAGACCTTGGCATTTTGTGTAGTTTCAGGAGTAAAGATATCATGGATTTCAAAATGTACCATAGGATTTTCTCGGATATTGGCTACGGATATGTGTTCTTTTGAAATTTCTAAGAAAACGTTTGTTCCTTGAACACCATATTCATGGGGAGTCGCATTTGGTATTCCCGATTTTGAGGATGTAGCCATTGTTAGAAAATGATGGCTTTGAAGAAACTTTAGAGCAATCTCCTCGGGAGTTTTGGCATACATATCCTTTCAAGTGAAAGAGAATAATATTAAATGCATTTCATAAACTAGACAGTGAAAATTGGTTGTACGACCGCCGCCGTTTCACTGACACACCCAAGCCTTACTGAAATTCTTTTGAACAAATTAAAAAGAGAAGATAATCGACTCATCTGACCTTTTATACGACCTATGCTCTAATACCCACTAAACCAATAGAACATGTGCGGGTCATATGTATGTCTTCTTCGAGAGTCTCAGGATACGCAGCGAAAGCGGTAGGGCAGCCGCTCGAGCCATTCACCTATAACCCACCTAAATTAGGGGATCATGATGTTCGAGTCTCGGTCACGCACTGCGGTGTGTGCCATACCGACATCCAAGCCATTGACGACTACTACGGAATAACCACCTTTCCCTTTGTCCCAGGTCACGAAATCGTTGGTTACGTGTCAGCCGCAGGTCACAAAGTATCCGGTTTGAAGAAAGGTGACCGGGTCGGCATCGGATGGCAAGGCCGTTCTTGTGGGCAATGTGAATGGTGCTTGCAGGGCGAAGAGCAACTTTGTATGGACATAGTCAAAGCAGGAACGTGGGTCCCCTATGGCGGCTTCTCGTCCTCTGTACTTGTGGATAGCAGCTTTGCATACCCGCTGCCCGACGCCATGCCCTCCGAGGTAGCAGCCGTCCTCATGTGCGCAGGGATTGCAGTATACTCTCCTCTCCGATTATATACAGCGCAACCCGCGCAGAAAATTGGCATCATCGGCGTAGGAGGGCTGGGCCACCTCGCATTACAGTTCGCTCACGCGCTCAACTATGAAGTCACCGCCATTTCCCATTCTCCAGAGAAGAAGGACGAGGCGCTTGCCTTCGGCGCAGACCACTTCCTCGTTTCGGACGACGAGGCCAGCTTGCGCCAGTTTGAGTTCGGTTTCGACTTGCTTCTATGCACTGCCTCTGGCAAGATCGATTGGGACATGCTTTTGACCATCTTAAAGAAAAATGGTAGATTTGTTCTTATTGGATTCCCAGACGTGGTATTCAATTCGACTGACCTCGTAGCACACCAACTGTCGATCACTGGTTCCTTCCTTGGTAACCGAACAACAATGCGGGAGATGCTCTCGTTTGCACAGACACACGGCATCGTACCTAAGGTGGAGTTGATGCCCATGACAAGGGTAAACGAAGCACTTGAGAAGGTGAGAGAGAACAAGGCACGCTACCGAATCGTGTTAGTCAACGAACCCATCGAAGTAGAAGCCTAGACATCCGATATGCTTTTACTCACAAACCCAAGCCTTACTGAACTTTTTTCATTTAGGTCTGTAGTTCCTGGTTTTAATAAGATGATAATGACTGCAATGAACAATCCTAAAAAGCAATAATCGTTAAAAGAAAGATTGGAGGTGGATGACATCTTAATACAAATCTATAATCTCGGACAGCCCATCTTTGGACTCTATCTTTTTGCTGGGCTTTGGCTAGTAATGCTTATTGGAGTAGTGATTCTGCTCAGGATCGGTAGAGTATCCCGTCACGATTTTTGGCGTTATTTCGCTGTTATCAACATCATCATGCTACCATTAACTATCATCAGCTTACTAGCCACAATTGGCATAATTCCAGCAGGAATTTTAGACAGTATCATCCGATTCCTCGATTTATTGTGGCCCTAATGCAGAAATGAATTTACATTTCGTGAAAAAAGGAGAAAGGCCCGCAAATACTGTGAAGTGATTGTCGGGCCCAATGCCATACTGAGCTAGTCTTGTTTCACACGTAGTCTTGCTATGGCTCGATTAGCTAAGGTCAGTCCAATGTAGGATATGATTAGTCCGATAAGTGCAATAGCGAGAATTATGGGCATGAGTAATGCCAAGAATGCAACGAGTGCCATGCACATCGCAGCGATATGCCATAAGAACATGCCGAACCATGCAATCCAATTAGCAGTTCTCAAGGCACCTGTCTGCGGTTTAGTAACCCGATACACATGGTAAAATGGAACGATGAAGAAGTAGATGATGGCTAAAATACCACCGTAAGCTACAACCACCAAGGGCATAGCGAGCCAATTCATTACACCATCACTTACGACTGCTGAAGCAGCGGGAGTAGTGAAAAACCATAGAACGACGAGAAAGGAAACGGTTGCGATGAGGAAGAGATACCTCATCCAGTGCTTTTCTTTAAACCATGGTAAGGTAAACACCAGGTTTACCAAGAAAAATCCGTATAGTGCAACACTCGACCAAGCTGCAAGGTAGTACGGGAGGAGCTGAGTGGCAGTGGCGGTGGCAGGTAGTAGGTATATCATAGCAGCAAAGCATGTGTAGGTAAAGAGTAGGAAGAATAATATGAGGAACATCATCCAATTCCATTCTTTCTGTTCTTCCTGAGTGATTATCCAACGATAGGCAACGAAAATACCGTAGAGCAAGACAATCCAGGTCGCGATAATGAGTCCAAACTGGATGGGTGTTTCATGAATGTAAAGCATTCCAGAGAAACCCTCCGGAAACAAATCCATAACATTTACTATAAAAGAGCTTACTTTTCAAAAAAAGAAAGGTGCTCGGAATCTCTCTTGGCGAGTAAGCCCATATACTGCTTATTTTAGAGAATCATTTGAGATAGGCAGATCTTCCCTGAAGGCGTTTTAATCATCATACATGTATTTCTTCGAAGACCAAATTGAAGATTTATACGAAAATATATCAGAGGTTAACCTAGCAGGTCTATTGATTTCATTCTCATGGTGAGAAATTGTGCCTAAAATAATGAAGCTTGCTTCACTCTTCTCCCCGTTATTCCGATTAAAAAATTATCTGGAAAGAACCATTGCTCAACCTATACGACGTCATTTCGCACCAAAGCCTTCTGATAGTACATTTGAGCTGGGCAAGTGGAACAATGACGCAAATGTCCAGACGAAGTATGGTTTGGTTCGTGGGTTTTCAGACAAAGGCATATGGTGTTGGAAAGGAATTCCTTATGGCACGCCTCCAGTAGGAGACTTAAGATGGAAGGCACCACTTGATCCTATCCCTTGGCTCGGAACGCGTAAAACAACAAAATTCGGTAACTCTGCCGCACAGGTTATGCCCATCATGGGTTCAACAGGTTCAGAGGACTGTCTCTACCTCAACATATGGCGTCCTAAAAGTTCGGAAACTGAACTCCCGGTTTACTTGTATATTCATGGGGGAGGCAATTCCATTGGGTCATCAGACACGCCAACCTACTACGGTAATGCCGTGGCTGAAAAATCGAACTTGCTGTATATCTCTGTCAACTACCGACTCGGTGCAATGGGCTGGTTCAAGCACACTGCAGTGACTGGCTCAGGTTCTCCTGAGGACCAGAGCGGGAATTATGGAACTCTAGACCTGGTGAAGTCCTTAGAGTGGGTTAAAAATAACATCAGAGCTTTTGGGGGTAACCCAGACAAGGTCACAATTGCAGGTGAGTCTGGAGGAGCGTTCAATGTACTTTCACTCTTGGTGTCTCCCTCTGCAAAGAGACTATTCCATAGAGCTATTGTTGAAAGTGGTATGACCTCGGTTTGTAGTATTGAGGAAGCAAAAGCCCAGAGTGAACAACTTCTGATTGCTCTTCTTATCAATGATAGAAAAGTTGCGAATGAAGCTGAGGCTGTAAAGCACATTAGCGAAATGCAAGATGATGAGATTAATACATATCTACGTACGAAATCAGCCTTCACGATTACGAAGAATATTCCAACTATTGTTTTGGGAATGGCCCGATGGCGTTCTATTATTGCTGATGGGACAGTTATACCTAAAGAGGGGTATGATGTGTTTTCATCTGGGGAATGGGCAAATATGGTACCCGTGATCATAGGCTGCACAAAGGATGAAATGAACCTCTTTGGTTCTTTCTTTGAAGACATTCCTCGGAGCCCTAAGATATGGGAATATCATTCAATGCTATGGCGTGCAAATGGTGTCAATAAACCAGCTAGCGAAATGACTGCTAACAGCAACATACCTGTTTATGTATACAGGTTTGACTGGGGAAGCCCTAATGACAAAGGCGTGAGTGTCCTACCAAAAAACAAAGGACAGAAACTGGGAGCTTACCATGGCGCTGAGTTACCTTTCTTCTTGGGAACAAGTGGATCAGATTTTGCCTTTTTGATAGGAAAGACACACACGAAGGATAACCAAATCGGTCGTGAAAAACTGAAAGACTTGTGTATGAACTATCTGGCTAATTTTGCGAGAGCAGGGGACCCTAATGATATTAACTTACCAAATTGGCCTGCTTGGGACAACACAGAAGGGAAAGATAAGGTTCTTGTTCTTGATGCAGATTTCAATGATTTGAGGCTTTCATACTCGAGTGAAATAATCACAGTTCATGATGTTCTAGACCGCGTTAATTCTGAGCTTGAAGAGCCGGAACGAGGACAGGTATTGACTATGCTCGAAGAGTTTATTCCTTTTAGGGAATAGATAGGCTTCACTGTTCTTCTCTCTTATTCAAACCATATAACTAAGCAGGAAATGAAGCGATACCAAGTTTTTTTAGAGCAAGATAACCATCAAAATGTTTGTCAATTATGAACATAATTCAGTTAGTAAAAAGGATTGAGACTCCTGAGCCTTGGAGTGAGGGGGAAAAGATTCCTTGGAACGATTCAGGGTTCAGTGAGAGGATGCTTAAGCATCACCTTACGCAGGAACACGATCTCGCCAGCAGAAGATTCGAGATAATCGATAGACACGTTGATTGGATCCACAACAAGTTAGGAGGAAAACCATCCAAAAT
>JBHLPR010000040.1:0-19348 GCA_048939245.1 Promethearchaeota archaeon
ATCCAGTTTGGAAGGTATAGAAGGTCTGGGTTGCCATTCGTGTCCAGCCTTTTCAACTTTACGACTTCTTAGTTCTCGCGGGTTATTCCTAGTAGGAATAGTAAAAATGTCGTGATTTATTGATGGGGTTCCTCTCTTTCCTTAGGTGTAATGTACGCTAGTTCGTCTGCGAAGAATTTTTCGAGATTTCTGCGACAACTGGAGGTGCTTTCCTGCTGATAGACACGAATCAAGTGGTTTCGTAAGATACTCAATGGTGTTTCACCCATCTTTTCTGCAAACGCGATTTCAACCTTTGCATCAATCAACAAGGTCGCGGTATCCTTACCTCTTCTTTTTTCTTGTTTCGAGGCAGGATTTGGTAAAATCTCCCAAAGTGAAATTTCTTCATGTTTGATGTCCATTATTAGAAACTGACCTACCGATCCAAAGTGGAGGCTTGGTTTAGAATCTGGTGTTGCTTCTCCTGAATCGACGGGGAATGCTACACGAAAGGTTACAGGAATAACTGGTTCGACATGTACAAGAAATGTAAGTACTTCAGAAAATGTTTCTTTTACACGCTCTTCGATTTCTTCGGTGAGCCTGTGCGATTCAAGGACCGACATTTTGCCTGCAACTTCTAAATGCATTTCTCCAAAACAAATCGGGCCAGCACGCCGTAATCTGATATCGTGAACTCCAAGTACTCCAATGATCGGTTCGACTAGCTGAGCAATTTTAGATATCTTTTCAGGATCTTGACCTGCATCCATAAGGATTAGGATTGATTCGTAGGCCATTTGGAAACTGGTTCGTAAGATGATAAGCCCGATGACGAATCCTACAATGAGTTCCACCCAGGGTAATCCGAAGAATGCGACGATTAATCCAATAATAACTGCGATGGTGGCAAGGATATCTAATTGGAATTCTTGACCTGAATTAAGCACAGCGTCACTTTCTGTATCTCGTCCGATTTTTTTCAGATACCAAGATATGATGATATTCACTGGAATCGATGCAATGGAGATAATAATTGCCAGAGTGAGATTGGTGAGGACAGTTGGGAAAAAGATACGTTGAATGGCTTCCCATAATACCCCCAATCCAGTGATGAAAATAAAAATTGAGACGATAAGTGCGGCTAATGTTTCTGCTTTGAAATAACCATAAGGGTATTTTCCACTAGGGGCTTTTTGAGCAAGCCATAATCCGATAAAGACGGTGATAAGGGCAATTAGGTCGGTGAATGAATCCAGTCCTTTGGCTAATAATCCAACACTCCCGGATAGAATAGCGATGGTAAACCAGATTATCACTAAACTAATGACAACAATTATCGCCCATTTAATGGCTTGTCGCGCTTGAGTAAGTTTTTCCTCAATTGTTGTAAGTGGTTTAGTCATTGCTTTTCTAACTCGCATCTATTTTTCATTGCTAATAATCATTTAAACTCTTAGCATCTCATCAGTGAACTCTGATAGACTTTAATACGTGAAGAGTAAATTGCCTGGTCACTTCCGCCTTCTTTTAACTTTACCTGAAGAAAAAGAGAGAAAGAAGGAAGGACAGATATCAAAGATGCGAGGTCAAATCTTTCGATTAGACGGTCTCAACGCCCATGATTACCTGTTCACGGTCCTTCCATTTACGATTCATTTCCGAAATCATCTTTCGGAGATCCTTGATGTGTCCACTGGCTTTGTCTGGATCATCTTCAACAAATACTAAGACATCATCACAATTTTGGTCAAAGGCTTGGACTTGTTCTATAAACCAGGTATCGTAGCGAAGCATGTTTTCCAGGTCATCTTCTTTGATTTTTATTGCATCAAAGAAGGGACGATATCCGTAATCAGCATGTTCGATTTGGCTGATTAGTTTCTCGGTTCGGCTCATTAATGAGTCAACCGTTTTGTAGGCATCTTCAATTTCTTCTTCGACGACAGCAGCACGGATGTCTTCGATTTTGTCGGCACTTCGGCGCAGACGACTAACGATCTGGTCGCGTAGTATGCGGTCGGCGTTACGGCGTTCTTCCTTTATCCGGTATCCCCGCCAGCCGGGGATTAGTTTCATGATTTTCTGAGTTAAGGTGCGTTCGTCATCGACTTTTTCCATTATGGATGGTTTATCATCGTCTCCCAAGGAGATCACCTCGATGGTCGCTATCTAGGCATTGGGTTGAGACCTTATAAAATCTCGCCAGAACGCGAGAATCACTAATGAAGTTGCCGGGATGCGAAAGGTAGAACGATTCTTTGGTCTTTTTGTGTTGAACCGTCTGTTAGCTGATGCGTTGAAGCGCCGATTTAGCGTGCTCGTTCGGCCGTAGTTCCGCGAAAGCCGAAGTAGAGCGTCATTATAGCCAATATCAGTGGGATTATTGCTAATCCGATGCCTGCGTAGAAAAGAAACGCGGGGGTTAATCCGAGAAAGCCAATTTCCTGGTAGGCTAAGTAGGTAATGAAAGCGCCAACAGCGGTTAGAGCAAACCAAATAATGGACATACCAATAGTCTTTGCTTTGAACCCAGTTGTTGTTGGAATCTGTGAATAGATGACACGTCCGTTTGATGCATCCATGGCGGCTTCATAAGTTTTCCCTCCACCCACCGTGAATCGGATGTGGTAGATGGGCACATGGATATAAGCTTGATCGGTGACTTTGAAGGTTTCCTGGGCATCATCAACTTTTTCGGTTTCTCGGTTGATCCGAGCATAGATCATGTTTCGAGTAGCATCTACCGCTTGTTGTTTTGCTGTGTCCTGTGAAACCTTTGAAAATAAAACGTTAGCCGTGTACTCTTTGACTTCTTCCAGATTGAAATATCGGCGTGATCGAGTTGCTATCGGATAGTTGACAATTTCTGCTTGCGTTTTTGGACCAGCATATAAACGGATTTGCCGGGTTTGTTCCTGGTGGCCTGATTCGGCGACCCATTCCCAGTGAATGCTTGAATACCGTCCTCCTGACTGTCCCCGAAACGTGGCTTTTCGGTCAATTCCTTTATAGATTACATCGCCTTGGACTGTGACAGTCCAATAGGGATAGAATGTCATTGAGAGATCTTTCAATTCGATTTGTTCTGCTAAATTATCTGGAACGCCAGGAATCTTGACCAAATAGGCTTTGAGAGTGTCTAGCGCATCACCCTGAGTATAATTTACCGCAAGAGCAAAATGCTCTTTCATCTGCGCTCCATCAGGGGTAAAGCTAGTACCGCAATAGGAGCATGTGATGATTGCATCCGATGGATGAATGTTTAGTGTTCCCCCACAATTTGGACAATGTTTTTGTGCCATTTGTTTCACCTTTTCCTTAATCACTCTCGTTTTTCTGCACTTATTTTGAAGGTTTGTCGGGTCGCAATGACACCGATTATTAAGCCGACGATAACTAAGGCGAGAGAAAAGAATGAATAATCAGGGGAGAGCAATTGTGCGACGAAATATGTTCCCACAGTTCCAATTAGCAGAGCGACAATGCTCAAAAAGAACATTGCTCCCCGAAAACTACTAGAGATTGGGACTTCTCCTTTCAAGACTTTCTTGGTATGCCCATCAATGCCGACTCGATAAGTTTCACTACCAAATCGATAGCGGACAAGCCAATGGGGGACATGTAAAAGATATGACCCAGTTTTATTTATTCGGCTATGGCAGTCCCAAATTTCTGTAGCTTTAGAATCTGCCCGGCTACGATGGTCTTGTGCCACAAAGGTTTCAGCGACTTCATAGGCATCACCATCGGTGAGTTCGCTATTCAAAAAGAGGGGTTTTGATTCCACTGCCGTAATCGCATTGTAATCAAAGGGTTGTATGGCCCTCTTGGTCACATGAAGTGCCTTATCCAGTTCGCCCAGACTATAGAAGGTAGCACCCCGTCGACAGAGCACGTTCACAGAACGGTTTTCATTAAATTGGCCCTGAATGGGTTCATACTCGATTTTCGTCCGTGACCGGCGTTTTCCTTGTGAATCCGTATAGTATTCGGTTTCTTGGTGCTTTTTATACCCCTGATACGAGGTAAAAGCATGCATCGATTCCACCCAGAAGGGTACGAATCGTAAATGTGCCTCGGTCATACGGGCTTTGCCACCTCGTCCAACCCACTCAGTGATTTTATCACGGACCTCACCCGCATCCATGGTGGGTTCCAAGACGAAATGATTCTCAATCTTCTCTCCCTCAACTGTGGATGTAAAACCACAATAGGCACATACCACAATTACGTCATCAGGTGACACTGCGAGGGGGGCGTTACAGGATTGGCACTTAAGAGCAGTCATGGTTTCAATAGGCTTTGTTGCCACCGTGCTTCCTCCTGTCACTGACATTGGAAAGAATGCCCTTAACTGTTTCCTCTGATTTTTCCCGTGTTTCAATTTTCTTCGACTTTTTAAATCGCTGGGCAGAAGGCTGAAAAGGAGATGCGTGCTAGGCAACTTGGTGGATCCTCTTGACGATTATTCATGATGGTGACCAGGTTTTCTTCTATTTGGATACCCGACATCACTGGCTTCTCAAAGTCAAAGCTGGGAAATCCTTCCACCTCCACCGAGGCATATTAGACTTCGATAAGGTGATTGGTCAGCCGTATGGAAGTTTAATCCCGACCAGCCTTGGTGTTCAGGTAGCGGCACTCCCCCCATTACCCCGAGATAAGGCAATCAAGATGGGTCGCCATACTAATATCGTATATCCCAAGGATGCAGGACTGATTTTGTTATTAGCTGGCGTGGGTCCTGGCTCCAGGATAGTTGAAGCTGGAACCGGGAGTGGTGCACTGACTTCACTTCTCGGTTATCATGTAGCTCCTAGTGGTCATGTATTTTCCTATGAGCTACGTGAAGAGTTTGCCAAGGATGCACAAAAGAATCTTGAAAAATCGGGGTTAACCGATATTATTACCATTAAGCAGCAGGACATCCTCGCAGGTATTGAAGAAACAAACGTTGATGCAGTTATATTAGATATGGCAGTTCCTTGGGACGTTGTTTCACTCGCTTATGATGCCCTAATCGGTGGTGGTGTTTTGGTTTCTTTCTCACCCACCATTGAACAAACCCAACGCACTGTTGATGCTCTCTACACATCCCATTTCATCGAAATTATGACTCGTGAACTTATTGAACGCGAAATTCTTGTACGCCCAGGGAAAACGCGTCCTGCCACCCGGATGATTGGACACACAGGATATGTGACCTCTGCGCGAAAAATCTATCCACCAAAAAAAAGACCAACCCTAGCGACGGAAACCTAATTTGCTCTCCTATCTCCGGCGCTAGGACTAATAATATGTATTCTATTCCAATGAAGCCCCACAGTGGTGGCAAAACCGTGCCTCTGCGGCAGGAACTGGAGAACCACAACTGGGGCAGAATTTTGCTGTAGTCGCTGGTGTAGCAGCTGCTACTCCTGGCGCTGGTTTTACTGGCACACCAGCAAGTATTGGGTCAAGAAGCGAATTATTGACTTTTCGTTCGCCACTTCCGTGTTCGGGACATTGGATGCTCAATTGTGTTGAGAGTTTCCCAGCTTTTTGGCCAACAATGTCAACGGGCTGTCCACATTTCTTACATAAGAGCACATGTTCACGGACAAGATCGCTTGTCTCTTCAAAACGGCTCAGAGGCATAGTGTAGACGACTTCACTGCGGTGAACCGGGCAAGACATATAGAGTTTCACTTTGTCTGATTTTGGTTTGCTAACACGAGTTACGATTCGTGGTCGACCACATCGTCGACAATGGAGTTTTTGTTGAACTTCGTCTCGGGACATAGAGGGCACGCTCTGTTTTCCATTATCCAAAATGCAGACTTATAAACAATCGCAACCGAGTGGAAATGCAAGGTGCCCAATGAGAAATCATTATCAACTCAACAATTATCCGCCTTCAATAGGTGTATCAAAGCATGGATCAATCAGCATCAACAACTTTTCCTGTCACTCCGAAAATGATCCTTCAAGCCCGCAAACGACTTGCGCCAATAATAAAGCGGACCCCCGTGACCCCCTCCGCCCATCTGCAGAACATCTTGGGCGCTTCCGTTTTTGTAAAATGGGAAAATCAACAACAAACAGGTGTCTTCAAAATCCGTGGAGCCTATAATAAGATCGCTTCGCTTTCTTCCGATATTGCAGAACGCGGAGTTGTCACCGCTTCCACCGGAAACCATGCTCTTGCTGTAGCTTTTGCTGCTCAACAACACAATGTCCCTGCCACCGTTGTAGTACCCCATAATGCTTCACCTTTGAAAATGAATAAATGTAGAAAGTATGGTGCAACAATCCTGGAACACGGAACCCAGTATGATGAGGCAGCACGTTATAGTGTCAGATATGCTGAAGACAACCAGCTGACGCTAGTCCATGCATACGCTGATCCCTTCGTGATTGCTGGACAAGGAACAGTGGGCTATGAGCTCCTCGAGGATCTTCCTGACACCAATATAGTCGTTGTGCCAATAGGGGGCGGAGGGCTCATTTCGGGTATTTCGTTATGGATGAAAACCATCGATCCAACGATTCGAGTGATTGGTGTACAAAGTACAGCAACTCGCGCATTCTATGAGAATTATCACCAGCAACGGCTTTTCCATGTTCCCATCGAACCAAGCATCGCCGATGGCTTAGCTGGAAACACTGAACAACTAAACCTCGATATTGCATTGCGTTATGTAGATGATGTTGTTCTTGTTGAAGAACATGGATTACGCGAAGCAATTAGATGGACTCTCGACCACGAACAGCAAATCCTTGAACCGGCAGGAGTCGTTGGAATCGCAGCATTACTTCAGAAGCGTATAAAGGCGCGCAAGAAGGACACTCTCGCCATTGTCGCCAGTGGCAGTAATATTGACTCGAATCTTCTCAATGAAATCAAGAAGCTCTGAGCTTATGATGGCTTCATTGTTGTATTCTCGTCTTACTTTCATAAGCGAGTGGATTCACGTCTGGATCGAGGATATTGATGAAAAACGTCCTCGGGTTGTATTCGACAATCTCTCGGGTGATTCGCACTCCTGCTTTGTGTAAATGTTGCAGGACGTCATCCATATTTTTGACCTTGAACGAGAGTTGTGGTAATTTTCGCTTCTCACTCAAATCAGGGTCAGGGGGATAATCTGCAAGGTGTAGGTATATCTTCATATTCTGAAGTTTAAGAGCTGCAAAAAAGGGATCCGCTTCAATTGCTTTAACTCCCAGTATCTTAGTGAAAAATGCCAGAGTCCGGGACATATCAGCAGTATAGGAGCACTACACCTGCTACTTTTTGAAAAATCTACCATAAGTCGGATCACAAATTATTTGTCACTATGGGATGTTATGCCCCGTTTCCCCCATCGATATCGTCCACGGCGGCGTCCAGGTCCACCAATAAGTTTGGTAGAAATGTCTATAGTGTTTTTCCCAATGGTGATGACGTTATAATTTTGACAGGGACTTCCACGAAGCCGTAAGCTGCCACAGGTCCCAGAATACGATAAGACCATATTCTCTAGACGCCAAACCCAAGGATAATGACGGTGGCCGCTTAGCACCAGACTAACCCCTTTGTGCATTAATAATTCAAGCATATCCCCAGCGTCTACCATACTATCTCGTTCACGACCAGATCGCGGGACCGGCACCAAGTGGTGGTGCAGAGCAAACACTTTCAATAAGCCTTCCTTCACGTTGGAGAATGCTTTATCAATAAAGGTTCTCCCTTCGCGACCAATATGTCCGGTATCAAGGTCTGGTTCCGAACTATCAACAGCCATGAGGAATATTGTGTCATCTTGATATTCAGCAAATCGTGGGCCAAAGAGTTCTTCAAAAGTTAGGTATCCCACATTAGACGCGTCATGGTTTCCCATGGTATAGATTACTGGGGATTCAATATTTTGGAGCAAATCTCTGGCTTCCAGAAACTGTTCTCGGACCCCATTCCACGTTAGGTCTCCGCAAACCATGACTAAGTTCGGTTTCAGTTTGTTGATTTCATCAACTGCGGTCACAATCATGTCCCTGCGATATCCTGATTCACCAATATGTAAATCTGAAATCTGAACAATCGAATATTTTGCCATCACGTTCACGCTCGAATATCGTGCACTCTTTTTGATACCTTGTATTAAGTGATTTGGGTATAATTCTTCGAACGAAAAAACAGGATATAAATCTGAAGTCCATACACCCTTAGTTAAACACGAGTCAGATGTGGTGAAAACAATTGGTGAAATTTGGGACTCCTCAATGGATTGAACAATTCGTGAAGACCCTCAACGAAAACAAAGCTTACGCCGAAGCTGCAGCAACATGGGAAGGTGACTTCCTCTTCATCGTCTACCCGAATAAAGAAGCTGGATTTGATGAGGAAGTAGTCATGTGGATGGACCTCTGGCATGGCAAAAGCCGAGATTATGCCCTGCTTATCGATCGCAATGCAAAAGATACAGCCTTCATATATGAAGGGGAATTAGAGAATTGGAAGGCAATCATCGAGGGGCGTCTGGATCCTATTAAAGCGCTGCTCACGAGGAAAATGAAGCTGACCGGCGATCGTGCAAAGGTTATGCGTGCAACACGAGCGGCAAAAGAGCTCGTGCGAACTGCTCAGATGATAAAAACCGAATTCTAGCCATTGGATGCTGCGATGTGTTAAAAGTCTCCTTCATCCTATCCACTTTTTTACTGGAACACGACATTGGATGATAATTCTTGAAGGCAACTGTAAAATCCTTTCAAGAATTTATGAGGTGGTATTCAGATGTGGTATTTCCGGTCTCCGCGCCTTATTGTATTTGGAGAAGATGCGCTTGATCATCTTAAGGAACTAGAAGGTAAACGCGCCTTCGTCGTCACAGATAAAACAATAGCGAAATTAGGCTTTCTAGAAATGGTATTACAAAAACTGAAAGATAGTGGTAAAGAAGTAGCCTTCTTTGATGACATTCCCCCCGAACCTCCTGATGAGGTAGTACAAGCTTGTGCGAAGCAAGTTCGCGCATTTAATCCTGATTTGATTATTGGCTTGGGTGGTGGTTCGGTGATGGATACAGCAAAGGTTTCTCGAATTTTGAATGAACATCCCGATCATCCAATTATCGACATTACCCCGCTTACTCCAATTACTATTTCAAAAACAATGCTAGTGGCAATTCCAACGACATCTGGCACTGGCTCTGATGCGACTTGGGCTGCAGTCGTCACAGACAGTAAAGACCGGAATAAGATGGAACTCACCCACCCAGAGTTAATGCCATATGTCTCGATTCTAGACCCAATCCTGACCAAGTCAATGCCACCTAAGGTGATCGCTTCTTCGGGTATGGATGCCCTGGCTCAAGCGATTGACGGTTATACTGTACAATGGCGCAATGACTTCAGTAACGCATTATGCATTCATGCGACAAGACTTGTTCTGGACTATCTCCCCAAGGTGTATGAAAATCCCGATGATACCGCTGCACGTGAAAAATTGCACAACGCCGCCACTATCAGCGGAATGGCTTGGAGTAATTCCTTCCTTGGCATAACCCATTCCTTTGGGCATGCTATGGGTGCGGTCTTTAAAATTGCCCATGGAATCACGGTCGGAATGGTCCTTCCCTACTCCATTGAGTTTGCTTTGAAAACCAGTGCTGATTTGTACGGTGAACTGTCTCGGGCTATCGGTACCGCAAGTCCAAACGATGATGATAAAACAGCTACCCTGAAGCTCCGTGATGTGATTTGGAAGCTGATGGATGAATTGGAAGTTCCACGAAGTCTGAAAGCCTACGGCATCTCCAAAGAGAAGTTCGAGGAAAATTATGACGATTTAGTTCGATTTACGCAAGAATCCGCGGTGAACATCTTCAATTGTCGCGAGCCAACAAACGAGGATATTGAACTTTTCTGGCATTATCTGTTTGAAGGCAAGTCAATTGATTTCTAATAAAATTACCCCCTCCTACCTAATTCGATCAAGGAGCTGAATGAAATGCCAACAAAGAAAGGAAATGGATTCACCGGGAAAATGCTCCATATTGACCTATCAGAAGGTTCATTGAAAAATCGTCCCACTCCATTAGATTGGGCACAAGAATTCATTGGGGGCGCAGGGCTGGCAGCAAAAATTCTCTACCCATTACTCTCTGCCACAACTGAGCCTCTTGGACCGAATAATCCGTTGCTATTGATGGCTGGACCCTTTGTAGGCACAGCGGTTCCAAGTTCGGGTCGATTGGCACTCTGTGCTCGTTCACCCCTCACCAGGCTGTGGGGTGAGTCTGATATCGGGGGCTATTTCGGCGCTGAAATGCGACAAGCAGGATACGACGGTATCTTGATTCAAGGACGCGCGGAAACACCTGTATACCTTTCTTTGCTCTATGGTCAGATTGAACTCAAGGATGCCAATCACCTGTGGTCCAAGACAATTTCTGAAACGCAACAGCAGTTACGGACGGAAATTAATGAAAAACGGTTTTTCACTCTCAGCATTGGACCAGCAGGGGAAAACTTGGTTAAATATGCGAATATCATGTCAGAAGGTGGACGTGCTGCAGGACGTATGGGTCTTGGTGCTGTAATGGGAAGTAAGAATCTCAAAGCCATAGCTGTGGTTGGTGACCAAATCGTTCCCGTAGCAAATCATGGTGCGCTTGTGGAACATGTTCGGATAGCGAATAAGCTGATGATAGAAGACTTCATGCCCGACTGCTACCGAATGATGGGAACTGCCACTGCTGTGGGTCCTGCCCAAGAAATTGGCGCCATGCCCAACAAGTACTTCACCCAAGGTGAATTTCCCACTCATGATAATATCAGTGGCGCTACCATGTCTGAAACACGTTTGGTAGGTCGTGATGGTTGTCACCGCTGCCCAATCCAATGTGGTCGTGTTGTTGAGATACCGGAGGGTCGATATAAGATACCTCGTGTGAGTGGACCCGAATATGAAACATTGGGGGCGCTAGGCTCAATGATGCTCATAGATGACCTAGATGCAATCATTACTGCTAGTCATCTCTGTGATGATCTCGGATTGGATACCATCAGTACTGGTAATAGTATTGGTTTCGCCTACTATCTCATGGATCAAGGCATACTCACCCCTAAAGAAGTAGGGGCCAATCTTGATTGGGGGAACCCTGAACCAGTTCTCTGGCTCATACCGCGAATAGCTTATCGAGAGGGTTTTGGTGATATTCTCGCTGAGGGGACACGATCCATGGGTGAGCGATATGGTGTAGAAGACTTGGCAGTTCACGTTAAAGGTTTAGAAGTGTCCTGCTGGGATCCCCGCGCCCTCTTCGGAATGGCTACCAGCTATGCAACTAGCCCACGGGGTGGTTCGCATCTTGATGGGGATATGTACATGGTTCTACAAGGACAGGTTCAAATGGAGTTGGGAATTGACGCGGATGATCCTCAATCCGATGAAGGAATGGGCGAAATCGCTGCAAAATCTCAAAGCTGGCGGCAAGTCTCCAATTCATTGATAATCTGCCAGCTTCCAACTTATACTATTGATGATATTGTCCAATTTTACAGGAATGTTGTGGGTCGAGAAATAACACCCCAAGAATTACTTCATATTGGGGACCGAATTATTACATTAAAACGACTAATCAATCTCAATCTTGGGTTCACACCAGAGCAAGACCGACTACCAAAACTTCTCATGCAACCTCTCCAAGAGGGTGGTACTCAAGCTAAGGTTCCTGATGTGGAGAAACAACTCACAGACTATTATGCCTATCGAGACTGGGATCGCAAGACTGGTCGACCGTCAGCCGCTGCCCTTAAAAAAGTGGGACTCGCTGATTAATGAGAAAAGAAGATTCCGTCGAATCCAAGTAGGATAAAACCATGGAAACTTTACGGAAACAGGAACCAGAGTTATTCAACCTGTTAGACCAGGTTGCAACCGATCAACACAATCAACTTCTCTCGTCAATGATTAATCAACTCCAACCTTATTCCAAAGGAACCCCTCAGCTTCTGCTCATGCCCAACGCGTTTGAACGAATTAAGAGCCATTCAGAGGCTGCTGTCGACTTGGAAATGCGTGGGAAAACCCCTGAACTTATTGATTTTGGTGGATACACTCTGGTCGTACCACTCACATCGAAGAATCCCTTTGATACCCTCTATCTAACTCGCCCATTCTCCAACAAACTCAAACTCACCGTGTTTACAGACCAACCGCCCATCTTTCCCTTTGCATTGTGGTTGACACTCAATCCCGCACACCCAGGAATTACTCCGGACGGGTTCAATCCGAAGGGGGCATTCAATGCTTATCGAGGGCCAGCACCCACACTTCCAGTTAATGTTACCAAACCCAACGATCTTATCACAGCTTCGGTCCTGCTCCGGGAATCCTTAGAAACCCGATCCATAAACAAGCAGGATAAAACGGCACTTGAACAGCTCATTCCTTTTCCAGTGGAACGAGAAGTTGGAAAACGTTTCTTTCCACCTCTTCAGGTTGTCCAGAGTGGCATCGATGATATCCTTCGTCCCGAAATGTACCTTCTCCGTCTTCCTACTGTGCCACTGATTGTAACTCATGCAGAGGGGATAAAGCAGACTGTGATTCAAATTGAAACCGTCCCTACATGGCCTTCTGATTGGCGACCTGAAAACGCATTCGCTAATACAACTCAGCGATATGTTACGATTGGGGAAGGGCTAGACTATGATATTTTTACTCTTATGACGTTGATGCGGGATTTAGCTGAAGCCACCACGGCTTCTGAGGATATTTATTGGCCAATTGGCTAGCTTGCTAGTAGCTGTTGCACCAAAAGGTTTATGCAATTTGAGATCCTGCGACGAATACCTTCGGTGAATTGTTGTGGTTTTTTGCCCCACTGCTGGTGGTCCTTGTCAGGGACGAGACAAATGTCGAATATGGATTCGTGGTCGTATCCTCTACACCGACTCAAAACTCTTGGCTGTTCAGCTCGCGGAGTCTGTTATTGAGCATAACACCTCTGGAGATTTGCACACTATTCCAATGGAATCTCGTACAGCATTTTGGCAAAATCAAGGGATTTCAAATATTCAACGGGAAATTCTCATCGATCGCTATCTCCGTGAGAAAGTCGAGGAGGTCGAAACCTTAGCGGTTCAATGGCTTCAAAGCGCAGGTTTCCAGGAACGTGTTCTCAATAAGGTAAAGGGCAAAACTAAGGTATCATCTGCGCCCCATAGACTACGCTGCAAGTCCCCTCCGTAGATACCATGCATGGGCCAATTGGGTTTTCTGGGGTGCATTTTTTACCGAAAAGCGGACATTGCTCAGGGCGCATTATCCCTCGAAGGACTTCCCCGCATTTACATCCTGGTGGCATCTCGAATTTCTGTGGTTCCAATTCAATCTCAAAGCGAGTTCGTACATCAAACATTTCATATTCTCTTCGTAACGTTAGCCCTGATTTGGGAATAATGCCAATTCCACGCCACCGCGAATCCGCCGGCGTAAATACTTGCTCGATCATCTCACGCGCCCGAACATTCCCTTCATAAGTTACTGCTCGCGTATACTCATTTTCCACTTCTCCCCTACCGTCTACCACTTGTTGCAGCAGCATGACAATTCCTAAGAGTACATCTAGGGGTTCAAATCCTGCAACGACTTGTGGTACCTTCCATTGTGTGGAAATGTGCTCGTATCCCTCAACGCCAATAATTACTGATACATGACCTGGCAAGAGAAATCCATGCAATCCCACTTCGCCTTGTTCAAGCAGGAATTCTTCCGCTGGAGGAATCAACCGATGACTCACTAACACACTCAAGTTCTCCGGAGGATCACCCAATATTTCGGCAGCGGTCGGTGGGGTAGTCGTTTCAAAACCAATGGCAAAATGTACCACTTCCTTTTCGGGATGCTCCTTTGCTGCAATAACCGCGTCCATCATACTATATACGACTTGCACATTTGCTCCCTGACTTCGTGCAACATTCAATGAACCGAGATCGCCTGCAGGTACACGCATCATATCGCCAAAGGTTGTTAGTAACGCATTGGATTGCTTAGCAACAGCAATAGCTAACGCAACATCTTCAGGAGGGCAAACACAGACTGGGCATCCTGGACCTGCGATTAGCTCTACATTCTTAGGGAGAAGATCACGGAGTCCTGCGTGGGTGATAGTGTATTCATGTGTTCCACAAAGATGCATAAATTTGAAGGTTTGGTCCCTCGCTAATTCTTTGATCTTTTGTGAGGCTTTCCTAGCAAGTTGAGGGTCGCGAAATCCTTTTTGTACTTCCAAGGGGTCCATATTAGCGAAGCTTCCTGTCATTGGTGGGGTCTCCATATTCTGTTTTCGACCTGCATTACACCATCGCATAAGATGCCTAATACTTCTTTCGCAGTTGCATCTTCTCTAAGTGTTTGAATTTCCCGAACAGCTAAAAGCTCTTATCTATCCAGTGCCGACGAGTGTATTAACAATGAGCGACGAGAAACCCCAAACCATAGAATTTGATGCGAATATTTCTTGGGACGGAGGGAAAGATGGAACTGTTACTGTTGAAGATAAACAGGCCATTCTTATTTCGTCACCAACCCATTGGGGTGGAAATCCTGCTGTTTATTCTCCTCATGACTTATTCGTGTCTGCCATAGCAGGCTGCTATATTACGACATTTGCCACAATGATGCAACGAATGAAGCAACCACTAAAAGCCCATAACGTTTCGGGACGTGGAATTCTCACCAAGCACCCAGAAGGTGGTTGGGACTTTACTGACATATACGTCACAATGGAAATCACCATTCCCAAGGATGCAAATCTTTCACAAGTAAAACGCGCTGTTGAATTAACCGAGAAATATTGTCATATCTCTCGATCTGTGAAATGTAAAATGCACGTGGAACCTAAAATCACTCAACTGGATTAGTGTTTGACCACGGAACATTCTAAACAGGTTCGAATAGCAGGTTTAAGTAGGCAAACACACCCTTTTTTGGTCTGAATATGCTTCCCAATTTATGGGTGAAATAAATGAGTGACGAAAAGCTTGGATTCGAACACCTTGAATCTAATGTGATTGACGCCAACAAATGTTGTAGTTGTGGTGGATGTGAAGCTGCCTGCCCCATCGGCGCTATTGAACTCCAAAATCTTCGACCCACCCTAATAAAGGAATGCAATAAATGTGGGTTTTGCTGGAAATCATGTCCTCGAATGATTGAGGATTATTCTTCGTTATACCCTCTTGTGTTTGGTGAAAAAGCCCACCGTGATCCAGCACTCGGTGTCTATCGCCAAGCCTATGCACTTCGAAACAAAGACGAATCAATACGGAAACGTGCTCAAGATGGTGGAGTGGTTACTGCAATCCTTTTGCATTTACTGGAGGCTAATATTATCGAAGGTGCAGTGATTTCAGGTGTTAATCCAGGCGAGCCGTGGAAGCCCCAGCCAATGGTTGCCACCTCCCGAAAGGAAATCATTTCCGCCACCAAGTCTCGATATACCCGCTCACCGAATCTTATTGCCTTGAAGGAAGCCCTCAAAGAACGAAAGCTAACGAAGATAGCGGTAGTAGGCACACCTTGTCATATCCAAGCAATCCAACGGATGCGACTTGCTCCGTTGAAGAAGATTGATCGAAGCGTTGTCATGACAATTGGCCTCTTTTGTAGTGAAACCTTCCAATTCAAAGAACTCATGGAAGAGAAAATTGCTGGCGAACTCGGAGTGCCCTTGGAAAATCTGAGGAAGCTCGATATCAAAGGTAAATTACTCGTCTATCCTCGTGGCGCAAAAGAATCCCTGAAAATACCCCTGAGTGAAGCAAAGCAGTGGGTAGATCCAGGTTGTCATGGCTGCAAAGATTTCGCTTCAGAATTTGCAGACATTTCAGTGGGAGGAGCAGGAACGCCAGGTAAGTGGTCTTCTGTTCTGGCTCGAAGTGAACGTGGTCAAGGGGTCATTGATGAAATGATTGCAGCAGGACTTTTCTTCTATGAGGAATTGACTGAAGAAAGACTAAACCAGCTGCGTAAGATTGCTGCACCCAAGATTAAGTCATAGGCTGAAGAACACGTTCTGTTGCTGTAGGGCTTCAAAGGTAAACACTTTTGTCAGTAGACCACACCAGAAGCTGTTAATCCTCTTTGCAAATACGAATTGATGGTGGTTAAACATTGAGTTCTACAAACTTTCTCTTAGGCGTTCTAAAATTAGGGAATATTGGAGCCTCACCTTTGCTTGAACTCCTGTTAGATGAACGAGCAGAACGCGAAAACTTCGATGTCGTATTAATTGGTTCTGGAGCGAAAATGGACGAAGCATCAGCTGAGCGGAGTGCAAAATTGCTCATTGAACAAAAACCACACCTTGTGCTAATCCCAAGTCCTAATGCAGCCCTCAAGGGTCCAGCTAAAGCCCGAGAGCTTATCAAAGATGCAGAAATCCCAGTTATCCTATTATCCGATCTTTTACCAAAAGACCAACGTGAAACCCTTGCCGAAGCTGGATTTGGTTATATCCTCATCCCTGCTGACTCTATGATTGGTGCTCGGCGCGAGTTCTTGGACCCCACCGAAATGGCTCTTTTTAATGCCGATGTTATTCGTGTATTAGCCGCAACAGGTGCACTTCGCTGTGTCCAGCTAGCCTTAGAAGAAGTTATCACAAGCATCATGGCAGGCAAGACGCCCCAACTGCCAACGCTCGTGATCAACGCAAGCCGGGCCGTTAGCGCGGGGAAGTTTACTAATCCCTATGCAAAAGTAAAAGCCATGGCTGCCTATGAAATGGCAGTTGCTGTGGCGCCTATTAATGTGAAGGGCTGTTTCAAACAAAAAGAACACCAGAAATACATTCCCACTGTTGCGAGTGCCCATGAGATGATGCGCACTGCGGCTCTTCTCGCTGATGAAGCCCGAGAAATTGAAAAATACGGGGATAGTCTTCATCGTTCTCCTCACTTCAACGACGGAAGCGTTGGCACTCTAAGCAGATTAGGAAGCAAACCCGAGAAACCTAAATAGCAGCATTTTGCCAATTTCAAACAAGCGGCATTTCCACTATCCACTAGCTCAAAGATATCTACGCTGAAGAAGGTCTGCAGACTATCTCTTTGACTTATCCAAATTCGGCGATTCCCAATCCTTCCGGAGGGGATAGACATCCTTCGGCCAATCTTCTGGCAGAATTAAGCGTTTCAGGTTCGGATGTCCCTTAAATTTGATTCCCAAGAGATCGTGGACTTCACGCTCGTATAATGTCGCACCAGGTATTAGGGGTGTAATGGAATCCACCTCAGGATGGGAGGTGGGCACCTGGATATGCAAGCTTACAGAAACTGACTTCACTTCAAAATGGTAAATGACAGCTAATTCGCCTCGAAGGTCCATTCCAGTTATCGTTGAAAGATGGTATAAGCCCCATTCTTGTTTCATCCATTCGACAGCTTTCCGTACGGCTTCAGCTTTCACAGTAACATAGATGCTGCCTTCACGCAAAAACTCTGACGAAATGAAATCTTCGCCCATGGCTTTTTCAATCTCAGCCATCATACCTGCTTCTTTCTTCGTAGGCTTTTTCGGGGTTTTCTCTTCTGTCATATCTTGTTTCCTCCATCCTTTTCATAAAAACTCATGAACCAGCCAATTTACCAAGGAGTGCCGCAACGCCATAAATTATGGCTTCAGGTTTCGGTGGACAACCAGGAATCCATGCATCCACAGGAATCACATCATCTAAGCCACCCGCAACATTATAACATTCCCGGAACACGCCACCAGACATTGTGCAGGCCCCTATGCCCACCACAAACTTGGGATCAGGAGTTTGATTATAAATTCGTAAAAAGCGCTTTGCAACCTGTTTAGTAATCGGTCCAGAACATAACAGAACATCTGCATGACGCGGACTGCCTTTCAACAAAACTCCAAACCGTTCTAGATCATAGCGCGGTGTCAATGCGTCGAGAATTTCGATATCGCACCCGTTACATCCTCCGCTATTCAGATGGAGTACCCATGGAGATTTGATGCGTGCCCATGTTACTATCTTATCAACAATACCCATTGTGGTTTCCTCTTTTCGTTTATTTTCGTAGAATGATGATTGCCAAGAATGCGACTGCCAGGAAGATGATTGGCACCCAGCCAAGGACACCCATAGATGTCGCAAGCACAAAGGCGACGATGTCAAAGATGGTAAAATAGACGGCATACCGGAGAAGGTGGGTGTGGAATTGGGCTTTAGTCGCAGGAAGTTCTTCGCCACAGGCATAGGTTGTGATTTTTTCCTTCGTGGGATTACTAGGCGCTATACGACTACCAACCCAGTAGAGGAGAACGACGATTAGCAGAATTACGCCAAAGGCGGCAAGGAACCAACCAACATTACCGATATTATTCAGCCAACTGAAATATTCTGCCTGCATTTTCTGCATTCACCACAGGTCTTATGGCTTGTTAGCAGTTCAAGGGTTGGGCTTCGTATAAAAGGCTTGCTCCCTGAGGAACTTTTACTTTCAAGCACAACCTTGGAATTAATCACTGATTTCGATACGAACCTTCTCGGTGCCTTTCAATTTAGGCACTCGAAGAGTAGACACAACAGCCACAACAATTGTATGCAATAGTCTGTCGATATAGTCATTCATACCAATTTCACGGTCAAATATGATGAGGGTCGTTTTTCTTTCCTTAGATGTCATTCTTGGTCACCAATAGAAATGGTTGGTGCTGTAAGAAGCCATTTATCAATTGCTTCCAACAAGAAGGGAAACTCCGCAGGAATCTGAATCACTGATTCAATATTAGGGTTCAGAGTACACTGACCGAGGATGGGGCCTGTAGTTTCCACTTGAAATTCGGAGATTTCGTCGGTTGTGCGGATGCAGATAACCTTTGCGATACTCGGATCTTTCTGCGTCCAAAACCGAAATCCTTCAAGAACAATGACATCGGCTGGAATTGCGGTGGCTCCATAACTCAGTAATTCCTTGAGTTGAGTAATTGGTTGTCGAAGAAGCAGAGCTGTTGCACTTTCACTATGAAGAAATGTAGCTGATGCTCCTGCATCCAGATGTCGATACGAATCAGTCCCTGGTGAATCCAGTGAAAATTCAGGGTCACCTACATGTTTTGCACTGAGCACATGAAACTTTTGCTCAACAAGGTGTGCAATAATTTTAGTCGTTACGGTGGTTTTTCCCGAATCCTTGTACCCAAATACCGAGATAGTTGGAGGCAATGAAACAGTCAACAATCCTCCCTGAAACAGGCTTCTAACGGTAGATGGGAAGCTCCTCTCGTATAATCATTTTCATAAAAGCCCACAACAAAATGAAGGGTTCTAGTAACGCAAAAACTTCAAACTTGTAGTCACACTTTTAAGCAGAACAC
>JBHLPR010000092.1:0-2707 GCA_048939245.1 Promethearchaeota archaeon
CAGAAAGAAGCTCAACACGGAAAATCCTCTAAAGCCGTTCAAAATATTGTACAAGATGCTAATATCTTAGAAGCTCAATCTCTGGTCCAGGAACTGGTATCTTCGGGCATTGAGCATCCAAAACTAAATGAGCTCATAAGAATCGTCGAGCGGCAATTCGCAATAACATCTGAATCACGGATTATGATCTTTACCCGTTTTCGTGATACAGCGAAATTATTAGAAACCACACTTTCTTCGGTGTCTGCTGCTCGTCCAATTCGATTTGTGGGACAGGCTACCAAGGCTGGTGATCGTGGCCTTACGCAAAAGGAACAAGGAGAAATTCTCCAATTATTTCGGGAGGGAACCTACAACGTACTTGTGGCGACCAGTGTTGGCGAGGAAGGATTGGATATTCAAGAATGCGATTTAGTGATTTTTTATGAAGCAGTTCCCAGTGCCGTTCGTCTTATTCAGCGACGTGGGCGAACTGCACGAACTCAACCTGGTCGCGTGATAGTATTAGTTGCTTTGGGAACCCGTGATCAAGGTAATTATTGGGCAGCCATTCATCGCGAAACAAAAATGAAAGAGTTACTCAAAGAGATGAACAAAATGTCCCGGGATATTGAACGCGAACGCAAACAATCGACTTTGAAAGATTTCATTGCCTCAGAGGATAAAGAGGCTTCATCTAGGACGGACGATGAAATAATAATCATCGTCGATAACCGCGAGCTTCGTTCAGCGATTACCAAGGCATTAAACAATCTCGAAGTCACTATTCAAGCCGAAACGTTAGAAGTTGGGGATTATCTCCTTTCAGATCGGGTTGCGGTGGAAGCGAAAACTGCAGATGATTTCGCTCAATCGATTATTGACAAACGCCTATTCCAACAATTAAGCTCCCTCAAAGATAGTTTTGCTATTCCCCTCCTCCTCATAACCGGTTCGAGTCTATATGGTTCAAGTGCTGTCAATCCTGCGGCTATTCGTGGGGCCATTTCCTCAGCGCTAACTGGATTCAATGTGTCCGTTGTCAACGTGAAAACTCCCAAAGAAGCCGCGGCGTTGATGTATGCCATTGCACGTCAGGAACAGAGTTCACGAAAAATGACTTTGAGCATACGGGGTAAAAAACCGGTTCTCAGTTTAGCTGCCCTCCAAGAGTTTATTGTAGCAGGGTTCCCTGGTGTCAACACTACCTTGGCTAAACGCCTATTACTTCAGTTTGGAAGTATCACCGAACTTGCTAAAGCCAGCGAGAACGAGCTAGCAATGGTTCACGGTATTGGTAAAACTAAGGCTAAAACGATTCGAGAAACTCTAGATGCAGTATATGAACCAGAAGAATGAAGGCAATTATCTTTGTAACTCTTGAATTCCTTTTAGTATCTCGACTAAATTTTTAGCAGTTTTTGCAAATGCTCGAATCTCTTCGGGGTGAGGCTTGTCTGGAAATGACTGAATAAGCACCTCAAGAGTGACGAGTACTCTTGATGCTAGTTGATTCAAAATATCTCCACTTGGTGTAGGATGATCTGAACTGGGTACCACACTTTTCTGTTCCACAACTTCTTTGTCACATTTTACGCAATACATTGTCCCATCTTTTAATCTGAGAAGCGGAGTATTACATTTTGGACAAGCAGTACTTAGTAGCGCAGCCCCTTTCCGAAGCAACTGTCCCATGCGTTTAGTAACTTCTTCATCTGACATTTCATCCTATTATCAGTGAAAAAAGCTTTTAAGTAATCTTGGTATCTCCAAATCGAACCCACCAGATAATTTCTCGAGGGGATATCCATGGCTAACCCAAACAAAATTGATGAACTTTCAGAGGAAATTATTCAGAAGATTGACCAGGCGACAATGATTCTATCACAGATTGGTGAAGATAGTACCGTTCCTCGAAACATTCGAAGGGCTGCCAATGAAGCAATCGAGCTGCTTCATGGTGAATTGGGTTCCGCCGCTGTCCGGGCTTCAAATGCCATATCCCGACTTGGGGATGCGACTCTCGACCCCAATTGCCCAAGTCATGCTAGAACCGGTATTTGGAACGCTGTTTCCATTCTGGAGACGATTAACGACTGAACACCAAATACTTGGAATCACTTTTTTTTTCCTGAAACAAGAGCAAGAAGTCTTTTCGCAAAGATGTTATCTCGTGCTGCGATATAGGTATAACGTGCATCATTGGAACATTTTCCTTTGATTTGAACACCCTTTGGATCAACTAGAACCGCACCGGATTCTTGTAAAATTAAGCTTGCTGCTGCTAAATCGGTCCCCCGAAAAACCCCCCGAAGATCGATGAATCCATCAAGCCTGCCATCGGCAACAAAACATAGTTCCATCGCATTTGCGCCAAGATGCCTAGTATATTTAATTCGTCCCTCATCAATCTCTTCTAGCCCTTTCATTAGTGATATCGGAGGAATTTCAGTATCTATTCCTACCAGGCTATCTCCTAAGGGATTAGCATCAGAAGGGTGGATTCTTACCTGATTTCGAAACGCTCCACCACCTTTAGTTGCATAATAACACTTCCCCGAAAAGAGGTCTAAGACTACCGCTACTTCTACCGCTTCAAAGACCACTTCAGTTGCATATGCAATCGCAAGACACGCAAAAGGGATATCGTGGCTAAGATTTGAACTCCCATCGATTGGATCCATAATAAGAAATCCCTCAGGATTGGATCCAATCCGCTTAATTCCTG
>JBHLPR010000092.1:2807-6325 GCA_048939245.1 Promethearchaeota archaeon
TGTGTCTTCTATAAAAGCCCGATGCTCTGACTTTGCCCACACAGGAAATTCCTCTGTGACTAGCTAAGCTACGAGCCCTAAGACTTTATTGGGCGAATCCGGGTTTTCAGTCAACAATACCTCGCTATAAAGCTTTTGAGTATCGAAGTAGGGTTAAACAATAAGAAGTGGTTCAAGGAAGTCTCGTTGTAATTGCTTGTAATTAGAATTACCAATGAAGGTTATCGACTGATAGATGAACCGGATAGTGATGAAATTCTAGAAGAACTTACTGAACGCTGGGATCACATATTCGAGGAGGCTCGATGGGGGTCAATAGAGCAGGCGATGCAAATGTATGTGCAATTATTCGAGTGGATTGATCAATATGGCAAGAAAGTCAAATATTGTCCCTATCGCGCTGATGCAGTTTTACCACCACGGGATATTGAACTAAATGAACTCCAATATCTGCTTGGTAGGGATCAACGTTAATAATATAGGTTAACTCTCTGCGGCGATAAGAGTCACTGTTTTATCTACTTCGGGGAGTTGTCGTATTTTCGAAATAATAGTATGCTTTAATTGACGGATATCTTTCACAACGATTTTTGCTACTACGTCAAAATTCCAAAGAACCTGATACGCTTCCTTTACTTCATCGATGTTCATTAATGGTTCAAGAAGCTCATCTTTTTGAACGCCTTTTTTCGCAACAACAAGAACATAGGCTTTAGGCATGATCATCACCCAAAACTTAACAATCTATGCTATTATCTGCTACCAGTCAAAAGCCTTATCGTTCCTTAATCTTCAATATGAAAGAGAAAGGATGGGTGCTAAATGTCACCGACACGAACACTGTTGGCAGAAGAAATGACCGCAATCGAATGGAATGCAGAATTCTTTGGTGTCGACCGGTTAATTCTCATGGAAAATGCGGGCCGGGCAATAGCCCATGAGATCCTTAAGCGGTCAAAGAAATTAACACGGGTCGCCATTTTCGCAGGATTAGGAGGAAACGGGGGGGATGGGTTTGTTGCTGCACGCCATCTTGCACCTCGATGTCGAATAGTACATCTGATAATTTTAGGAGAGCCTTCAAATATCCAAAATCAGGCTGCGAAAAAAAATTGGGACATAATCCAAAAGATGCGTCATTCAATTGATCTTCATATCGTTCGAGATACCTCTGAATTGCCCCAGCTCAAAGTAGACGTCGTGGTAGACGCTCTCTTAGGTACCGGAGTGAAAGGCAAACCCCGTACTCCATTTATCAAGACTTTACAGTTAATGAATAAAATGGATGCTTTCAAAGTTGCTATAGATGTTCCTACGGGTATTCATCCAAATACAGGCAAACCCACAACCAAAGACGCTTTTTGCCCGGATGTGACGGTTACTTTCCATTATGCCAAAGTAGGGTTAGTTAAAAATAAACAACATACTGGAAAATTAGTAGTTGTAGATGTTGGCATCCCTCCCGAAGCCGAACTTTACGTGGGCCCTGGTGATGTTATACGCGCAACTCAACCACGACCAATATATACAAAGAAGGGTGACTATGGCCGCCTATTAGTAATCGGTGGAAGCTCACAATATATCGGTGCTCCCATTCTCGCCTCAATGGGTGCTCTACGAAGCGGTGTAGATTTAGTGTATCTGGCAGCTCCATCGCAGGTTATTATCGCGGCAACCAGTCACTCGCCTGATTTAATACCAGTCACGTTAAATGAAAAGATGCTGGTGAATGACGATCTCTCCATGATCGAAGAGGTGTTAGACAAAGTACAAGCAGTGCTATTAGGACCTGGAATTGGTGATCATCATGAAACCTTGGACACAGCGGGTAAAATCATGTCTCTTGCCAATCGCCTAAAAAAACCACTAATAATTGATGCGGATGCGCTCAAAGTTGTGTCCCGGTTTATGAAGGTCGGGGTCAACACAATCATCACACCACATGCAGGGGAATTCAAACGAATTCGCGGTATCAATGTAGCCAAACCTCTTCTTCAACGGGCTCAACAAGTCCGAGACTTGGCGAAAACGCTCAAATGCGTCGTATTATTAAAAGGGCCCGTGGACATCACATCAACGCCCACAGAAACGCGGCTAAATTGGACGGGGCATCCCATTATGAGTGTGGGTGGAACAGGTGACGTCCTAGCAGGGCTCGTTGCTGGTTTTCGAACCCAAGGTGTAAACTCTTTCCTCAGCGCCTGTGCAGGAGCTTTTGTAAATGGCGCCGCGGGGCTATTAGCTTACCAGGAGAAAGGTCAAGGTGTTATTGCCTTTGATTTAGGAGAATATATTCCCAGAATCTTAGCAAATCCAATGGCCAGCCCCATTGCTTATAACTTCCGCATTCCTATCAGCGAATAACCCAGGAAATGGTTCACTTATCGTAGTTAATTGGAGGCATATACTGTAACTGCTTCTGAACAACCTCGCTACTATTCGTGGCATTTTGATAATCTTTCAACGGTTCTGAGTTAAGCGTTAGAAAATGGGGGCCCCATTTAAAGAGACTTAAGATTTTTTCAGCTTCGCGAATGTAACCTAGAATGAATAGGGCACTGGCAATAGCTTCTGCTGAACAAAGTTTTCCAACCCGACCATAATTAACAGGATTTGCCGCAACTAAGTATGGCAATCCGCGTGGTTCTCCACGAATACGTTTTTGAAACATTTCCTCAGCGTCGTTCCAAGAACAATCCAATACTAGAATACCCGCTTTTTGCGCTTGAACCAAATCAGCGGGGGAAAATGCTTGAGATGCAAATGGGTTTAAGACAATTGGTCGTCCTCGAATTTGGCGAAAGCTATGTAGAAGTGAAATCAGTTTATGGCGGGAAAGCTTAAGGGCACTGCACTTCTTCGGATCACAGCCGGGGATGCGCAGTACAGATATTTTAGGAGCTTCCACTGTTCTCCACCGTTTAAGGGGAAAAGGCGTGGTTCAGTAATGAGAGTAGCCCTTTTTCTGTTCAACCATTCAAGTTACCTTGAATAGAATGACGACATCTAGCTAAGCACCCTACCCGCCACCTCAGTAGGCTCCTCATTGATGGCCTATTTGGGCTTGCTCCCACGGTGATGGGCCGTTTCATCGATTCCAACGCCATTCTCAACAGGTTAGCATGCGTACTGTTACCAGCCCGCTGCTTAGACCAAAGTCACCCTTGGTCTTCAACTGCCTCATCGTCATGTCAGCGCTGGGCGTGTCGTTTCTGTTCCCAGAGCAAAGCTCTCGCCTTACGACTTTCGCCGTACCGTTGCCTAAGGGAGAAAGGAGCTTCCTCAGCGGTTTCTTTGGAGAAACCACCGGCAGTCGTCCTTCATCGCTGAACCACGATTTGATTGATTACCCGCATTATATATGGATTGTTGTGGGTGCCTAAGATGCGACCGAAAGCTATACTGGCAAGAGGGGAAACTTCAATTTAGACAACGCCTTGAAAATAATACTGAAGGGATTCACTTTGGTCCAAACTGATAACAAACAACGAGCAATGCAAATCATCAATATTCTCGAA
>JBHLPR010000041.1:0-18477 GCA_048939245.1 Promethearchaeota archaeon
AGCCGGACAAGTTGATTCTCGCGGTTAGGGAGTTCAGGGGGAACAAAAGCTGGATGAAGTGTCTCTTCATTTTTGAAAACAGATGCACCTAATAGTGCCTTTTCAATGATATTCTCGCCCACGTACGCACCCCGAAATAGTAAATCAGACAAGACTAGCTGATTCCGTGGACGAACTGAAGGTGCCGCCCATAAAAGGATTTTCCACACTCACGTAAAACTGACTTGGGTAAAACCGAAGTAAGACATTATTACTTCTTGCGTTTGTCTTTTCCTTTCTTACCGAGCCACCATTCAAGATAATCGCGGCGACGTTGGGACTTTTCTCTTTCGTCATCCTTTTCTCGAAAGGAAGAACGTTGTTCGTCCCAAAGCCGATCGAGCTCTGCACGAGATACGGCGAGTCCACAGCGTTGACATACTTGACGGCCGCTCTTCGGATCGAAGCGCATTTTTCCAGCGCATTCGGGGCATGTTGTCAAATAATCCACCAATTAACTTCTTTCAACTGTACCTCAATAACGTTCTTCTTAAATCATGCCCTGTTGGTATTCTTACTCAATTTTGATTCTTTCTTACTCAACAAGCATTGCTAACCAGTTTTCAACCTCTCGTCGCTTATAACCAGATGCAGGGGCTGCAAGCACGGCCCAATTAATTGTGTCTTTTTGTCTTCTAGTTTTTGCATACCAAGTAACTGATACACGTCCTGAATCAAAGAGACTAATTTCCTTTACTCGTTTTGTCATCTTAATTCCTATACTCTTCGCTAGTCTCACTTCATCATCTAGGAGTTTACACGGATTGTCTTTAATTAAATCCCTTAAGAGCCTTGCACGTTGACGGACAACAGGACTGTCTTTAAGTTCAGTCAGCCGCCATAATTTTCCACCTAATAATACGTGTTTTTGGTAATCGCCACCCTTACCATAAGATACTTCTTTACCCCATCTGCGAACGAATTCTTTTAGTTCGGGTGAGATTCTTGATACAAATTCATATTTCTTAGAAAGCGATCCACCATCTAACACTTTGGCCCTATTGATTGAAAACCATGCCCGTGATTGTTCTGTGAAAAAACACCCATCCTCAGGTATTACTTCTTGAAGGTATGCAACTTTAGTTCTCATATTGCCTTTCCGGATAAATTCAGGTAATCTGAACTCATGATGCAAGTGTTTGTCACCAATAGGAACCCCCCATTTTGTTAAAATTCGACCAACAACGCTTGAGAAGACTAACCTATTTTGAGAAGTTTCATGGCAATGAATTTCACCTAAATGATTTCGAAACAAATTTCTTACATATTGTCTTCTCTCTTTATCACGTTCTGCATAGATAAGCTGGCTTCTCTGTATATGACCGTCACTAGCAATGATAGCATAAGCACGAGCACGAAATTCACCTAATTTTTCACCCCTAGGAAATAGTGGATTAAATATACCACCACTATCATTTCGGGTTTTTCCAATCTTCATGATTAAAGGCTGGATGTTTACAAGCGATACGTTTAGTGAATCAAGAATGAAATGAAGATGTTCCCCTTTCAGATAGGATAGCTTATGTTCGATTTCTGTTGGGCGGGATTTAGTTTTTTCTTTGTTTTCAGAAACATCGGACATTTGTGTGATAAGCTTGCTGAATCCACGATTGGGTTTCGAAGTTGATTTATCTAAATCAAGGTTTTTCCTTGAAGCTTCGACAAGTTTGATTGACGTCGCTGGGTTTTTGAAAAAGAAGAGCTCTTGATTTAAGATATTTAGCCAGTTATCTGAAGAGATATTTCGTCGCCAAAAGTAGAGTGCGGAATTGGTTATTCCAATTTGAAGCTTGTTATTCGCCTGTTGTGATATTTCAAGTCTAGCATTAATTTGATTTTCAATATCTTTTCGATTTAACTCAATATTTTTAGATATTTCCCGTAGCCAATTGGGACCTGTTCGCTGATATGGGAATAGTGTAGCGAAAATTACTTTGGGTGGATTCCTAATCGATGAATAAAGCCTTTCAAGCGTTTTCGAATAATCTGTCAGTTCGAATTCCTTATCAGGCTCATTAAGTGGTTTCAAATAGCGATGAACATCGGATGGATCTATGCAACGTCGCTTTGCTTCGAGAGACAAGCTTCTTTCCCATTTTCGCCGTGCGGTTTCATGGATTTTCAAACTTCTTACGAGTTTTGGTTCGCTTTTGTCTCTCACCCAATCTCTGACAGTTCCTGCGTTTATACCAGATCTACGAGAAATTTCATTACCTGATAGGTGGTCTAGTTGTGAACATCTCTGAAGTTTCTTGATTATCACGAACTTTTCAGCCATTTGGCGATGTTCTTCAAAATCACCTCTTTCTCTGAAATAAGGATGACGTTCAATTAAAGCACTAAGAGAAGCAAGATTAGCAATTTCTATCCTTGGTTCAGAGATTTCTTGCTCTTTTCCTACTTTGCTCTCACATTCTATTATTCGAGAGGAATTAGCAATTTTCAGATAGTCATTTGTTTTGGTAATTTCCGTCTCCACTCCAGAAAAAACTTCAGTCCAATTTCCTTATCACTCAGTTGTTCAGTGTCATCCGTCTCTTTTTCATCATACTCCGGGGATTCGCGGAATTCAAAAGACCTACTGTCCCTCCCTTTGATCATTGTTTGCAGCGCGGAATTTGATTTGTTTTTATGCCTTTCGGATTTCGTTCTATTCTCACAAAAGATGTATTGAAGGAACCTAGAAAAACGTACAAAAAAGCAGTGTATGCCCTATATGACGCGTAAGTCCTGGGTTAAAGAACCGTTACGGCTTTGGCTAGATTTCGTGGTTGGTCTGGGTTATGTCCTCGCAAAATTGCTGCATAATATGCGAGTAGTTGGAGTGGTACAACATAACTGATTGGTGAGAAGTAAATCGAAGGGAGCACAGGTAATGTGATTGCTTGATCGCTGAGATTGATAAGTTTCTCATCTGCCTCTGAGCACACAGAGATGATTTGCGCTCCTCTTGCCTTCATTTCCATGACATTACCTTCCAAATGCCGACGTGTGTTATCAGATGGCGCAACAAAAACAATGGGGAAACCTGGCTCAACAAGGGCGATTGGTCCATGTTTGGATTCGCCTGCAGGATAACCTTCTGCATGAACATACGCAATTTCTTTTATTTTCAGTGCCCCTTCCATTGCCGTAGATGTGCTTATACCTCGTCCAAGAAAGAAAAAGTTAGATTTGTTAAGATGTTCTTGGGCCGTTGCCTTAATCATGCCTTCTTGGTTCCGAATGACTGATTGGATAAGTTGCGGAAATTGGTTTAAAGATAGTTGCAAGTCCTCAGTTTCCTTCTTGGTCTGAGCACCAGTCATTTTGCCTAATGAGATGGATATTGATGCAAGGGTGGCAAGTTGAGTGGCAAAAGTCTTTGTTGCCGCAACACCAATTTCAGGACCAGCCTGTGTATAAAGAACTGAATCAGCAATCCGTGTAATTGAACTTCCTACTGTATTAGTGATGGCTAATATTGTAGCGCCTTGGTTCTTGAGGTGTTTGACAGCGTGGAGGGTATCAATGGTTTCTCCAGATTGTGTAACAGCTAACACTGCTGTGTCAGCACCCAAGCTTTCTGCTACAGCATCAGAACCCTCTGATGCTATTATTCCATGAACTAGGCGATTTGCGATATTCGAAAACATGTACTTGGCAGCTAATGTGGCATGAAAAGATGTTCCAGCAGCAACGGTTAGAACATTCGTGTGGTTGTGAAGAATCTCAGTGAAGTTTTCAAGATCATCTTTTCGAATTCGAAGAGTATCAGTAAGCGCACGGGGTTGCTCATGTATTTCCTTTAACATAAAATGCGGGTACCCGCCTTTCTGAGCCATGTCAATTGTCCATTTGACGACAAGTGGTTCCCGAATTGGAAGTTTTGTCAGAGAACCTGACTCATCTATTCGGCTTATGAGCACCCCATTGGAGGTTAGATGGACAAGTTCATTATCTTCGATAATGATAGTCTTTCGTGTCATGGGTAGGAATGCTGGGACGTCTGAGGCGCAATAGACCCCTCGAGACCCTAGACCAACTACCAAGGGGCTTTCTTTACGGGTACATACTAGTTCCTTTCTTGTAGATTCTAACACCACAAGTGCATAGCTTCCCTCTAATTGTGGAATTATCTGAGCTACAGCGTCACCAAGATGATTTGTGTGTTTAAGAGCGTCTTCGATTAGATGAGGGATGACTTCAGTATCAGTTTGAGACCGGAATTGATGACCCTTCGCTAAAAGCTGTTCACGTAATTCTTGGTAATTCTCAATGATTCCATTATGAACAACAGCAATATGATTATTGCAATCTGTGTGAGGGTGCGCGTTCACTTTGGATGGAGAACCGTGAGTAGCCCACCGTGTATGACCGATTCCTATCGTTCCGGGTAAATTGTCAAAATTTAAGCGGTGGTGTATCTCGTCTATTTTCCCCTTATCTTTCTTTATAAAGAGAGTTCCATTAGATACAGTAGCGATTCCGCTGGAATCATAACCACGATATTCTAGCCGTTTCAATGCTTGACGCAAGATGGAGGCAATATTTCCTTTTAGATGAATTGCGCCAATAATTCCACACAAGTTAATTTGCCCCTATCAAACACTCCTAGCCCTTAGCATAAATTTTCCCATTTGGGATATCTATAAGCGTTTAGTCACATAAGGTCCGTCATAACGATAACCGTGCCGTAAATAATATTCTCTCGCTCCTATCCCACTGGTACATACAATTCGTTTTCTATCATATTTTTGTGCATACTCTTCAGCCGCAACTAAAAGCTGGGCACCAAGCCCCCGGTGTTGCCATGCATCTTCGTGAGTTGTTCCCAGCTTGATGGATTGCCCATAGATATGGAGTTCACGAAGTAGCGCCGCGTTTTTATTTTTAACTTCGGCTCGATGTGCTTGATCACTTGGTATACGAAGCCGAAGATATCCGACTAATGAGTCTTGTTCTAGATTTTCATAGGCGAAGAAAATTTCCTTTCCACCTGATGCTGGATATTCATCAATTCTAAGAGTTAATGCCTCGATTTCTGGTTCATCGTTACTTGTATCCATTTGAGATCTTTGTCTATATCCAACCTCACGATACCTGATGTTTTGCAGCTGGTATCCCCTATTTTCAGCATGCTGAAATACTAGTTGAGTTAGATTTCCTGCATTGGGGCCAGCCACGATTAGTCGTTTAGGGATATCGCGTTGCATACGTTGGATACGTACCCAGCGGGGTATGGAGGGCATAATATCAGCGATAAGGTCGACTACCTCTTCTGTCGTGTATGGAGCATATTCCCCTTTTCGCCAAGTTTCGAATAGGGCACTTCCGCGCAGTACCAGGCAAGGATAAATTTTGAGCATATCCGGTTGAAATTCTTCTCGAGAGAATAAATCTTTGAAGACTTGTTGATCCATTTCTTTGGAAGAACCAGGCAGCCCTGGCATAATATGATAGCAAACCTTCAGTCCAGCGTCCTTGGCAAATTGGGTAGAACTAATAACATCAGATACTGTGTGACCACGACGAATTACTGTGTAGATTTCATCATAAATAGTCTGAACACCCAGTTCAACACGTGTGGCTCCCAGATTCAGCATTCTATCAATATGCGTCTGTTTGCAATAATCGGGTCGAGTTTCTATTGTTATTCCAACGGGTCGAATAGGCGCCTTTTCTGCTAATTTAATTGCTTCATTAAGGTCTTGAGCTTCACAATCATTCATGGCATCAAGACAGCGCTTCACAAACTCATTCTGATACTCTGTTGAAGCAGACAAAAAAGTCCCACCCATTATGATTAGTTCGACTTTGTCAGTACTATGACCCATAGCTTCAAGCTGTTCTAATCGACTAACCATTTGAAGATACGGATCATATTGATTCTGTCGTGCTCGAAGTGTGGCAGGTTCATCACCCACGTATGCTTTAGGAGCTGTGGGAATATTTGTTGGACAATAAGTACACTGACCTGGACACTCCATTGGCTCTGTCATGACAGCAACGACACTTACGCCAGAAAGAGTGCGGGTTGGTTTCTTTCGAAGAATATGACTAACCTTTTTTTTCTCCTCTTCTGTTGCATATCCTAATATTTCAACATCTGAAGGAAACCGTGAGAGATGATATTTGCGACTAAGCTTTCGTTTATACTTCTGTAAATCCTCTTTGCTCTGAATTTTCCCTGACAATGCTGCTTGAAGAATTTCTTCGGCAACGCGCTGCAACCTTATTTCCACCTGACCAGTATTCGCATATTGAATGAAAAGTGTATGAAGGAGCTCTAGAATGAGGTTTCTCAGCCTAGCGTCGAACAGCTTTGGGCTGTCCAGCAGGGGTCTGATTCAAAATGCGTTTGGTGTAGATTCTACGGTTGCGTAGACGAGGAATCGGAGTAACGCGTACTTTGCCCTCGACCTTTGGGGTTTGACTCCGAACTTTGCCGGCTTTTGTTAAGCTTCCGTGTGATCCTGGCATTATCGTATCACTAACTCGGTGTTTGCATCTTAGCCTTTAAGGATTTCCATTTGCCGTACTGAAAAATGGGGAGTCAGATGGTTGTTTGGTATTAGGAATCTTTTTACAGTGCCCTGAACTGGTAGGCATTACGCGAATAGGTGAAAGAACGTGGATGGCTTTCTCATCTTTGGTATTGGAAAAGTATATTGTCTTGATGAGCACTTTTCAATAATTTCTGAAGCAGATTTAGGAGAAACCGTTGACGAGATTATACTAGTTTTTCATCGAATTCGCCGGGGAGTTGCGGATTCTCTTCTTGCAGAATTTTTTGGTACCTTAGATGAAAAAGCGGTTAATCGTATTTATGTTGAGTCACAAGTGGTTGCTGAGGATTTTTCGAGATTATATAATGTAAAAGCACTGCAATATGAGGATATAAGGCTGTGGCGCAAATTACGCCAAGATTTCCTTGATAGTGCAATTCCCTCTAAAGATGAGAAACGACTTCATGAGATTGCATTGGGAGTTTCCCGAATAGCAGTCCGAGAGGCGGCTGGACAAAATGATCAATTAATTATCCAAGCGATGAATACCTTAGACGATGTTGAAAAAGTCCAAAATTTGATGGTTTCTCGACTTCGGGAGTGGTATGGTTTGCATTTCCCTGAAGCCGCAAACGCCATTGAGAATGGGCAGACTTTAGCACGGATTGTCACAGAAGGAGGTTCTAGAAGAGATATTGAAGAGAATCCCAACTTATTGAAGTTACTAACGGACTCGTCTGTGAAAGCTGAACTGCTTGAGCAGTCAATCGGAGCAGAAATTCTTGAATCAGATATGGTAATGGTTCAATCATTAGCCCGTCAAATCCTTGATCTTTATACATTTCGAGAGCAACTTGAGAGATATTTAGACGAATCAATGCATGTTCTCGCTCCAAACCTACGAGCATTGATTGGTCCTGTAATAGGAGCGCGTCTAATTGGATTAGCAGGAGGAATAGAGAAACTTGCCCGTTATCCAGCAAGTACTATCCAAGTACTCGGTGCTGAACAAGCACTCTTTCGAGCTTTAAAGACCGGAGCAAAACCTCCGAAACATGGTGCTATTTTCCAACACACCTTAGTCCATTCAGCGCCTTGGTGGCAACGCGGAAAAATCGCTCGAATACTTGCAGGAAAAATCGCTATTGCGGCACGAATTGATTTCTACTCAGGTCAATATGTAGCCGATGAGTTGAAACAAACTGTTCTATCACGGGTTGCTGAGGTTAAACGAAAATATCCGACCGCTCCGAAGCGACCACCATCAAAACCACAAAAGCGACCTACCAAACGAAAACATTTCAGAAAAAAATCTAAATCACACGCACCGAAAAAGCGTCGAACCGATACGGAGAGGAAATCGTCTTGATTGAAATTAGAGAAGATAAAAAAAGACCTAGCCTTTTTTGGGCGCACCTAGATACAGGAGCAAAACGTCCTGCAACAAAGAATCTTACTCCAGGTAAAGCAGTATACAATGAACAGATGGTAACTGTAAAATCCCACGAGTACCGAATTTGGGATCCACATAGAAGCAAGCTATCAGCAGCTCTACTTCGAGGATTAACTGCATATGCTTTTACTCCTAAGAGTTCAGTCCTTTATTTAGGTGCTTCTTCAGGTACCACTGCTAGCCATGTTTCGGACCTCCTAAATGCAGGTGGTCACGTATACTGTGTTGAATTTGCTCCGCGGGTGATGCGGGATTTAGTACAGGTTTCTGCAACTCGAAAGAATATGATTCCGATTATGGCAGACGCTAGATATCCTGAATCCTATCTTCAAATACCTGAATTGGTAGAGGTGTTGTATCAAGATGTGGCGCAACCAAACCAGGCGAAGATATTAGTAGATAATGCGCGGCGTTTTCTTCGACCAGGTGGAACTGCGTATGTTGCGATTAAAGCTCGGAGCATCGATGTTACCGAGAAGCCGTCCCGAATATTTGATCGTGAAGAAAAGACATTAGCAAAAGCAGGATTTACTGTAGTGGATCGGATATCTTTAGATCCTTACTCCGCCGATCACGTTTTTCTTAGCGCAGTGTTTGGTGAAGTGTAGAAATGAAGAAATATTCGGGTTTCCTTTCCGGGCTTGAACGAGAAATTGCCCAAATTAATGATCATATGCCTCGCACAAAGAAGTCGCTTTTGAAACTGCTTAGCGGGCGGTCACCAAGCTTTGTCACACGAGATGGACAAAAGAGTTCAGTTCGATTGGAGGAATTAGAAGAAATTGCAGAGATTATTCCGTCTGAATATCATAGCCAGATTATGTTACCGTTCATACTTCTACGAAGAACCTCGTTAGGACCTGGTGCACACACTATAGGTGGTTCAAAACTCGAACAATTCACGGTGTTACGTATTTTGGGAAAAATCGATTATCCTTTTCAAATGTGGCGTTCAGCACGTTTACCCCGAATTATTTATTCGCCTGAAGTGGGTCTCTTAAGGCAGAAATTACCCACTACCCTTACAATAGGATTTGGCAAATAATATGCAGACGAAACAAAGATATCTGGATGAGGTGCGGGACGTTCTAGATTCTGCGGCACGAGAACACGCTACAACTTTTACTCCAGAATATTGTTTTGATAGTATCATCGATGAAGGTTATGCACGGATTGTAATTAAAGCCAGCCAAACAATTGACAATGTTGAAGTACATGTCCGAGAAGAATTGTATAAAATCTGTTCTATTCTTCGATGTACCCCACTGATTATAGGAGAACGTACGCGGAAACGCCCCCTCCAAGATGGTGTGGTTCATACTCGCGGATCGATTTCTGCAATTACACTTGAGACTCTGCGCCGAATTTTAGAAGAACACGCTTTTCCTTTTCTTCTAGCGAAAAAGGGCGGGGTTTACGTTATTATGGACGGAGAAAAAATGAAGAACGCACGAGAAGCAGGGGGTCATTCTCGTGGAGATATTGCAGAAAGAATGGGACTCTCAAGACGTGCTATATACGAATATGAAAGAGGAACAATGAACCCCACGATTGATGTAGCCCTTCGTTTAGAGGAGCTTCTTGACACAACATTAATTGAACCGCTGAATCTATTTGGTACCCTTAACACATCAAATAGAAGTAAGGTTACGCAAGAGCCTCTAAATAGACAAACTAAATTCACAAAAACAGCAATAGAAGTATTTTCTCGTTTAGGTTTCAATTCAACCCTGGCCAATGATGCGCCTTTTAACTTGCTCAACTCCCTTCGTAAGCATGTCATTTTAAGTTACTTGAAACAGCGCCTTGAACATCTTGATGAAGAACGAATTGATTTTCTAGCAAAACTAGCGGATGTTCTCAATGAGAATCCGGTGATAGTTGCCTCAGAATCAACAACTGTCGATGCAATCAATGGCATACCCGTTGTCTATCTCAAAGAGCTCATATCCCTTCATAAACCGAGTGAGTTCATTACGCTTATTCAAAGTCGGCGAGGAGCTTGATGTGTACGAGGAAGACAAGGAAGGAGCCATCAGCTTTCTCCGTCCACCCTTACAAAAAGTTCCAACAACAGACATGAAGGTCTTTTTCAATCCCAAATCTGAACTTAATCGAGATTTAACCATGGTGGCACTCCAAGTATTTATTTCCAAATATGAGAAGACAGGAACCCGAGTGTGCACCCCCTTTGCTGGAACAGGTGTCCGCCCAATTCGTATGGCAAAAGAGGTAACAGGCATCGAAAAAGTTATTGTGGGAGATTCGAATCCTGAAGCAGTCGAGCTTATTAGAAGAAACCGGGACATGAACGATGTTAAAGACGTGCTGGAAATTTTCCATAGCGAAGCCAATCATTTACTAAACCAGTATAGATCGTTCCATGAAAAATTTGATGTCATCGATATCGATCCATTTGGTTCTCCCAGAGAATTTTTTGATTCAGCTATTCGAGCGCTTAGGCCTCCAGCATTACTTTGTCTTACAGCCACAGATATGCCTGTCTTGGTGGGTATTCGACGACGTGCATGTATTAAGAGATATGCAGCTGTGCCATTGAAAACAGAGTATTCGCATGAGCTAGCAGTACGGATATTGCTTGGATGTGTTATAAGAGAAGCAGTGTCCCAAAATATCGGATTATTCCCATTACTATCATTCTCAGTTGACCATTATATTCGGTTGTATCTTTTAGCTATAGAAGGAGACAAGAATTCGTGGAAGGCAGTGTCACAACTAGGATTCATAATTCATTGTAATCAATGTGGAGAAAGGACAGTTGCTAAAGGTTTGCTGCCGAGCATCAGAGGTTGCAAGCAGTGTAAATCGGAAAGAGAACAATTAGGTGGTCCTCTTTGGGTTGGAAAGCTTGGAGATAAATCATTCATAAAAAAAATGTGCCAGCATCTTGATAATTTTAGACTTGGAAACAAACGTAGAGCCTTGTCCTTGTTAAACACGATACAAGATGAAATAGACGGTCCAGCGACTTATTATGATCTCCATCAATTAGCAGATAAATTGAATATACCAGTTCCACCTTTTCGGGATGTAATTGGTAGATTACGCCAAGCAGGAGCATTCTGCGTTCGAACCCATTATTCGCCACATGCGATACGAACATCTGCTACAGAACAAACCCTCTCAGAGATCCTTTTAGCGCTTACAACGGAGGGTTGAATTTATGGAGCGCTGGACGAAGAATGAGACATACCGCAGAAAAGCCCGAAAGACTGGCTATCGCTCTCGTGCTGCATTCAAGTTAGTTGAAATCGATGAAAGATTTGATGTATTAAAACAAGCTATACGGGTTGTCGATTTATGTAGTGCCCCTGGTTCTTGGTTACAAGTTGTTAAGGAACGTTGCATTGGCTCCAACGTAGTTATTATCGGAATCGATATGGTTCATATAAAACCGATTCCGGGAGTTCATATCATTCAAAGCTCCATCGAATCCCCTGATTTAGTAACCCAAATACTAAGCAAATTAGAACAACCTGCGCAGGTTCTACTCAGCGATTGTTCTCCAAAACTAACGGGAACTAAATCCCTAGACAGAGCTCGACAGCTTTGGTTAGCCAAACTGAGCTATGAATATGCTACAAAGATACTTGAAAAAAGAGGTCATTTCATAACAAAGGTCTTTCAGTCTATTGAATTTGACGACTTCATTACGAGTGTTGGCAATTCCTTTCGTTCAGTGAAGACCTATAAACCTCAATCGTCATTTAAACGGAGTCCAGAGATGTATCTTATTGCAAAAGGATTTCGTGGAAATCCGTTACCCGTTAACCAAGGCGCCCCTTAATCCAAGAATTGAGTTTTTCACATAACCATGGACTGGTTGGTTGACCGGCTCCGCATTGATCGATATCAGGACAAATAAAGCAAGGACAGCCCTCAAGGGTATCCCATTCTGCTTCATCATAATCTTGCCAAATTAAACGAACGGTGGATTTACCATCATGTTTTTCTTCAACTTTCTTGACTTGCCCGTTTTTACTCAGTGAGTCAATAATCGTAAGAAGCGTAGATTCTGGTTCCCCCATTTTTTTAACTAGGTCTGCAAGAAGGATGCCTTTTTTTCCCGCGTCCTTAAGGAGCTCAATAGTACCAGATTCCATGACATCATCTAGAAAACAGGTCCGCCGGATAAAAAGTCTTTCAAACACCAACTAAAAAGAAAGGAAAAAGGGCGAAAATATTCGCCCTATGAATACCCGTTAGAGAGGAACTTCCAAATCCAATTTCTCCACAAGTTCTTTGTAACGATTACGTACTGTCACTTCGGTGACTCGGGCTACAGCCGCAACTTCACGTTGCGTTCTTCGTGAATTAGCCAGAACACTAGCAACATAGATAGCGGCAGCAGCAACACCTGTTGGTCCTCGACCACTTGTCAGTCCCTTGTTAGCAGCCATCTTCAGGATTTGAATTGCCTGAGCTTGAACTTCACCAAGTAATTTCAGTTCACTGATAAATCTTGGAACATAGTCTATTGGAGAAGTGGGAGGAATGGAAAGACGCAATTCGCGAGCGATAAAACGATAACTTCGTCCAATCTCTTTTTTACCAACCCTAGAAACTTCAGCTACTTCATCAAGCGTTCGAGGAATACGAGATTGGCGACATGCAGCATATAGAGCAGCAGCCGCAACTCCTTCAATCGAACGCCCTCGAATCAAGCGTTGTTCGACGGCTCTACGGTATAGCATTGCAGCGATTTCGCGAACGTTTCGTGGAAGACCAAGACTTGATGCCATCCGATCAAGTTCGGAAAGGGCATATGCGAGATTTCGTTCTGTGGCATCGGACACACGGATTCTTCGTTGCCATTTTCGTAAACGATAGATTTGTGCCCTACGTTTTGGAGCCAAGTCTTTTCCATAACTATCACGATTTCGCCAATCAATCATGGTTGAAAGGCCCTTATCGTGAATAGTAAAGGTGAGTGGCGCCCCAACACGCGCACGTTTATCACGTTGTTCTTGATCGAAAGCCCTCCATTCAGGACCTTCATCGATAATCCGATCTGTGAGCACGAGTCCACAATTCATGCAAATAATTTCTGCTCTTGAATAGTCTTTCACTAGACGGGTAGTACCACAGTCAGGACAATGAGCGAGCGCAGAAGCACTTACTTCTTTCGTCGTTTCCCTACGCCTCCTTTAGGAGCCTTCTTCAGATAGAGAGTTGTCCCAGGAGGCACCATGGCGTCTTTAATTCTCGCTTCAGGTTTTAATGCAGCAAACGGTTGAATTGTTGGCCCAAAGATATCAATTACTTTCCCAATTTGTAAAGATTGAGATGAGAAAACACGTGTCCCTAGTCTTATAGCTTGGTTTAGACGCGCAATGATATTTCCTTGCGCGGAAATGTGTAGAACATGACCAATTCCTTGCAGCAGATCGACTCCTGGGAAGGCCAGAATTGGGTCGTAAGGGGGATTAGAAGTTGAGAAACAGACCGTGACTTAAAAACGTTTGCCTGCTTTTCTGCATAAATCACTTGACGTTTGTAACCTCATTCGGAAAATGCCCTTTCCGAACTAATTTATCCCTAATTTCGTTCACTTTAGCACTTGATAGCCGAGTAGCCATTACTTCTTACCAACTGCTTTCAAAGTTTTCATGATTTTCGCAATTTCTTTTAGAATTTGAGTTTTTGTCTGATTTTCAGGCTTTTTAATGAGGACCACTCCAGATGTTCCCCACCAACTTGCCGGATATCGAGCCTTTGATTCGACAGTGAACTCCAAACCAAGGCGTTGAGCGGCTTTGGTAATCATTGAAGTTGATACAGCTGTCAATGCGAGTTTTTTAGGAACACGCCGACCCGCTTGACGACTTCGATTAGCTTCAAAATATGCTGGATAAATATAATAATTACCTGATTTCCGCATTCTAGACCGCCTTCATAGCCTCCATTAGTTACACAAAAGCTTTGCTTTTCTTGTAAGTGAGCAAGGTTGAAAAGTTTTGAGCCAACGGGTTGGGATGTCATGCATGAATTTTCTACAGCAGTTAGCATTGTTGATGCAGTAAAACGTGCTGCAGAAAGCTATGCTGCAACGAAAGTCGTGAGAATTACGCTTCAAATCGGAAAGCTATCCATGTTAAATCATGACCAACTGCTTTTTGGAATAGACATTGCATCTAAGAACTCCATAGTAGAAGGAGCTAGGGTAACCATTGAGCCACTGACTACGAAAATTCATTGTCGAAAATGTGGCGCTGACTCAGAAATCGCCCAGGAAGGGCCTTTATACGACATTCTAACATCAATGGCATGTTCTCAGTGTCAATCAAAAGATGTGGAAGTAATTCAGGGAAGAGAGTGCGTGATCAAGGATATTCAAGCCGAAGTAGAAAAAGAGTAACTGATTATTCGATTTTAATCGCATCAACTACTCCGTTTTGACCTGGACGACTAGTAACTAATGCTTTCCCTTTTTCTGTCTCAATTATTGTTCCCTTTGTTATGATGCCGCGACGATCGAGATCTACATTTGCTGGATTTTGTAATACCTGCACAATTTTGGTTTTTTCTGATTTCCCTGTAGCTTTATCCGTGACATTTGCATGCGAAGCAGCAAGTAGCCGGAATTTATGATTTCCACCGAGTGTGCGTTTGATTCGGAGCTTCTTTTCGCCCATGATGGTTTCGGTGGCTTGACTACCTCTTTCGTATTTACGATGCTTACGCGATGTCCGGTATCTTGCACCAGTGTGATATCTTTTTGACTTACCTTGCCAAAGGGGCATTTTAGTAACCTCAGGTTTGAGACGAGACACAGCCTAGGAGCTATAAACGTTTCGCCAATCCGATAATGGCAAAGCCTTTAGTTTCTTTAGCTTTGACTCATATGATAAGGTGGTAGCGATAACGATGTCAAAACACAACGCACTTGTTGAACTTTCGCATGGAGCTGGTGGTCGTGCCATGGCTGAGTTTTTAGCAGATGTTATTTTTCCCCATTTCAAACTCAACCGAGTTGAAACTGGAATTGGATTACCTGAGGCTGATGATGGGGCAACGATTCCTTTAGACAAAATTGAGCTTGTAGTCTCTACCGATAGCCACACAGTGTCACCATTATTCTTTCCTGGTGGTGACATCGGGAGTCTTGCAGCGGCAGGCACCATTAATGATGTGGCGATGATGGGAGCTCAACCTAAAGCTATGACAAGTGCTTTGGTAATTGAAGAGGGATTCCCTATCGATTCACTTCACAAGATCTTATCATCAATATCTTCAACGGCCACAGAGGATCAGGTCGCAGTTATAGCAGGAGACACAAAGGTGATTCCGAAAGGAGGGCTTGATCAGATGATAATTTGTACAACTGGATTCGGTTTAGTAGAAAAGGGGAAGGTCATCACAGATAGTGGTGTGAAAGTCGGTGATAAACTAATTATCACGGGGACCATTGGTGACCATGGCATAGCCTTACTAGCAAGTCGTGAAGGTCTTTCCTTTGAAACCGACTTGAAATCAGACGTTGCGCCATTATGGTCATTGGTTCGGGAGGCGTTAAGGATTGGTGGAATTCATGCGATGAAAGATCCTACACGGGGAGGTCTTTCAGTAACTTTGAATGAGTGTGCAAAGAAATCTGGTGTTAGCTTGGAAATCGAAGAGGATAAGCTGCCTTTTCAACGAGAGGTGCTGGCAGCAAGTCAGATGCTCGGACTTGACCCACTTCAAGTTACCTGTGAAGGAAAGGCTCTTATCGCAGTGGAGCCTGACAAGGCTGAAGAAGTTCTTAAAGTCATCCGTGGCACAAAATACGGGAAAAAAGCGGAAATCATTGGAGAAGCAAAGGAAGAGCGTTCAGGCTTGGTATTAATGAAGACCGAAGTGGGTGGAACTCGAATTATCCAGCATCCTTGGGCAGAAGCAATACCTCGGGTCTGTTAGCTCAAAAACTGAACTATAATTGGTGTGATAATAGTGATGCAGTTTCACCGAAAATCTGTTCGATATGCTGGTTAAGATCAGGTGCACAAATCGAAGCCGGTTGAGGTTTGACCAGTCGGTCACCATATTTTGTGAGGAAGAGTTTCACGATGCGTTTTGCGATTGTTTCGATGAGTATCGGGCTAGAGGTTTTTGAACTACTAATTACTAAAAGTCCATTTCGGAGTGGGTAGAATGTGTATCTGCAGGGTTCTGTTGTAATCGTTTCGATCTGTCCATCTGTGACTTCCTTAGCAAAAAGTGAAAGGGCGATGAAGAATCCTCCAAGAATCGCAGGATCGGGATGATTCTTGTGTGTAGTGAATATACGATAATAGAAAGGGCATCCGGATTCCTTGAGAATAAAAAGTGAATATAGTCCTTCAGGAGGACTAGGCTGGGAAACCGTATTGCTTTGGGAAGATTGGGGTAAGGATGATTGAGGGACGCGAGCCACACTAGGAGCCTCAGATTATTTTAGCTTCCCTTGAGTTTGTAGAAGCAAATATAAACTAACAAAGTTAGTTTCGCAAAAGCAGGAGAGACCCAGGCAAATTTCATCCTTTATTCTTCTACTGCAGCGGCTAATTCTGATTGTTCAATACGAATTTGTTTAATCATTCTTCGGAGTTGACCTTTGAGTTTTTTAATTTCATAAGCAAACCCGAAATAATCAGCGAACATTTCGGATGTAGTTAATTCTTTTGTACGTCCCACTGGTGTGGATTCAATGAAGCCATGGGATTCTAGATTCTTGATGTGTTTGTAGCTATGAGAGCCTCGGTATACAACAACTTCTGATTGGAGTATTGGCTGTGAAAGAGCAATATAGATGAGCGTCTTTAGTTCCCCAAGTGAGAGGAGACCTTGAGGCGCGAGATTCCCAACTTGTTCACTAAGTCCTGAATCAAGTTGTAAAACTAAACGTTGTCGGGGAAGACGTACAATTTCTAATGCTCCCGAACGTTTTTCGTATTCATCTATTAAGGTTTGAACACTATCTCGCACTTGTTTTAACGTAGATATTTGCGTAGCTTGCTGGATTTCATGAATGGTAAGAGGACGACCTGAGATATAGAGCGCCGCTTCTACTAATTTTGTAGCCTCATCCACTAACCCTTCCCTCCTCACTACGAGGATCTTGAACCCAGATCATTATATCCCCAAATTGCTCTTCTTGGCTGATATTGACCTTATCCTCACTGATTAAATAGAGGAGGCTTAGAAAAACTCGGATGATATCAACGTGTGACATCCCATGTACAAAATCAGCAAAGGAAATTGGATTACTATCAAGGCTAGCTTCGATTAATTGGGTATGCAATTTTTTCATGGATTTAGTTAATTCAATTTTTGAACCGTCGAATTGAGGTATTGTTGGCAACGAATTGCCAACACCAATATTTCTTCTTCGTTTTTTGGGAGGGAAAACAAGCTCTCGTAATGCTTCAAGGAATTCTGTTGACGAGGTAGGTCGTATATTTCGACGGAAGGGAGGGCGGATTGGTGGTAGAAAGATGTCTTCTTCGATAACCCGAATGATTTCTTCTTCCTCTCGGCCAAATTCAAGTAAATACTCTGATTTTAATCGAAGTAGGATTGCTGCAGAAAGAAGGGCACGTCCACATATTCGAAGGTCGATGTGTTCAGCGTTGAGCAAGCGCCCGATAAATCCATTGACAAGTTCAGCGAGGTCGAGTTCCCAGGGACTGATTTTTTGTAACTCGAGGATGTCAGTGAGAACTCGCCATGGTTGATGAAACCAGAATGGCTCAGGGCTACTTTCAGTCAACGATTTATCGTTCTCCTTTGGCAGTTCACAGTTTGTAGTATTTGATAAATGCATCCTATATAACCTGATGTATTATCAGGTTTTCACTAGGTTTTGCTTGTTCCCTCTATCATTAGCAATCCTTCTTCGAATTGTACCGAAAAAACCTGGGATACACCACTCACTAGTGCCACACCAAGAATAGTTTTCGCTAAACGGATTGTGATTTCATTATGTGAGATGACGAGAAATTGTGAGTTTTCAGAAAGGTTACTTATTAGACGAGCAACTCTTTCTGTGTTATTCGGATCTAACGCTTCGTCGATTTCATCGAGGAAGTAGAATGGAGCAGGTTGATGAAGTTGTAAGGCAAACATGAAGGTTAATGCGGTAAGAGCTTTTTCACCACCAGAAAGAGCGTCAAGATATCGTACACGTTTTCCTGCTGGTCGAACTTTCATTCGAATCCCGCCAAGAAACGGGTTTTCCGGATTTTCTAATTCTAGTTGACCCTCTCCTTGAGTAAGTTGCTCATAGACATTAGCGAAATTGTGAGAAATACTCGTAAAGGAGGTCATGAAGACGCGGAATTTTTCTTCTTCTGCTTTACGCATCGCATCAAGAATGGCTTCGCGTTCTTCTCGAATTCTGCTTTCTTTTTCTAAGATTTCATCATAAGCATGACGAATTTCCTCGAATCGTTCAACAGCTTTTTGATTAATCAGCCCAAGGTTTTCTCGTTCCTGTTGAAGGTTGGATAGCTCTCT
>JBHLPR010000007.1:0-66084 GCA_048939245.1 Promethearchaeota archaeon
GCCTTTGAACAATTATTAGAAAATACCACAGAATACTATTCAACAATTAAACGCGTCTATGCTGCTCGACCCGTGGAATTTAGTAAAATCATCTTCCCCCTCGAAACCTTGGAGAACCTCCGTGGTAAACTAGAAACTGTGAATTCCCTCCCTGAATCGATTGACATATTCACCACTATTCGCAATTTAGAGCAGCAATGGCTAGAAAAAATCAAAGAACTCGACGAATGGCACAAGGCCCTTCGCGTATTTCTTGCTGACTTTAATCCCGCTGCGCCGAAAGCTGAACGTAATCGTCAACTCAACGAAATTGAAAAACGAATTCGAGAAACCTATACTCGAGACGATACAGCAAGCTATCTAAATTGGGCTGCTCGCGAACTGGCAGCCGCCATGATCGAACAAAAAGCAAAAGCCAAGAAGAAATAAGGTTGAATCAACATGGAAACAACAGAAGAAGGACCGCGAGTCGCGGAAGTATTTGCCATCGGAATTGGAGAATGCGGAAGCAACCTCGTTGGTGCTTACCTCAAACAAGCACGAGAAAGCATGCTACCGCCACGAATCCGCGGATATCTATGTATGAATACTGATCGCTCCGATATCACAAAGCTTCGCCAAAAATATGATATCCCAAAGGAAAATACCCTCCTTTATGGCGCCTCAGACATTGGGTGTGGAGGTAACTTTAGTGATGGCTACGATTATGTCCACAATTTCAAAGATGTCATAATGGGTCAACTAACCCAATTAGGCTTTGAAGGCGTTTCAGGATTTGTCATCTTCACCTCATCAGGAGGTGGAACCGGCTGTGGAGGCGCGCCCGCATTAATTGAGATTCTAAAAGAGCGATTCCAAGAGGAGGAAGGGCGCCGAATTTTCGTCTATGTATTCACCGTCCTCCCCTTCAAGGATCAAACTTCGGAAGCTCTTAACACAATGTGGTCACTATCAAAACTACTTCGTGGACAATTAGAAGATCGCGGCGCTGATCTCGTCTGTCTGCTTAGTAATCGGGCAATGCTTCGACGAATTCTTGCCTGGCGAGAAGGGGAAGTAGCTGATTTCTTGCAAAAACAATTACAGATTGATGTGGCCAAAGTCACCGATGTTGAAGGCATGGTTCCATCGACTGTTGATGGTGCTGACGATGTATCCAAAGCACAAGAATCCGCGTTCGTTGAGCTCGTAAATCCATTAGCTTTACGGTTTGTGGAGCACATGCTTAGCCCGGGAGTCGTTGAATCTGGTAAAGAGGTCTTCCCCACGACAGATATAGCCGATTACGCTAGAAAACTTGATCCAATTGTCGTACCTTGTTTATATACTGATGTAAGTCTAATTCCCTCTGCAGGCAATATCCCTACACAACTGAAAACAATGGTAAAATATGCCGTCGAACATTGTAGTTTCGCGGAAATTGGATCGGAACCTGGCGCTTCTTCAACCTATTATACTTTCTCAGGAACCCGTGAATACGCCCGCGCTGAATATGATCCACATATTAAACAAGCACTCCGCCCATACACAGCAAAGGGTGCTGCAATAACCCCTTGTTTTGTCTCATACGAGGATGAAAACCACCCATCAGATTTGCTTCTCCTGTTAGGATTACCTCAAATCCCCGAAATCGAAGACTTAGTTAATTCAGCAACTGAACTCGTTGACCTCCATTCAGGTCCCTCTCCTCTTCGGAGAGGCTGGTTTAAGAAATCCAAGGGTGTCAGTGAAGAGGTTCTTCGTGCAGCTATCCGTGATGTCGCTGAACTCTTTAATCTCGAAATGAAGTAAGGTCCACGTTTGTGGAGAGGACAAATATTGATAACAGCAGAAGAATTGCTGGAACGCATCCTCATTCTTACTACAGTAAACTCCACTCTGATTCATGCACTCATTACTATTGAGGCAGAAGGAAGCCTTAATCCTACACAAATTAAGCAGCTTGCTCATGGTGTTGCAGCCGTCCGTGAGTCCGTTAAACAAGCTTTAGGTGATTCAAAGAACAATCATACAACCTCTGGCTCCTCGTTTGTAGATGACACCATTAGAGTCATTCTTACTCATCTTGAACGAATTGAAACTGCTCTGGACTCGTATGCTGACTCACGAAAAGAAAAAATCTCCAAAGTGGAACTTAAAGAACCCATCCTCGCTACTCAACAATTGATTGCAGAAGCTAGTGAGGACCTCGCCGGTCTAACAGGAAAACCCTTTCAACGGCGCCTTTCAGTTTATGACCCTGATAAGCTCCTCCCCCCAATTCAGCAACTACTGGATAAATATTCGAGTCGAAGCCATATTCTTCTACCCAATTATTGGTTTGAAGCTTGTCGAGAATTATTCCGTTATAGCGAACCACGTGAGGTAATCAAAGAAATCACCCAGATTGCCAGTCAGGTCTTTTACACCCTTATTCGCCGGTTCCTTGCTGAAGCACCCTGTGCCGGGCTTCTTCAGGAAATTGCTCGAAAAGGTACGATGGGAACTGATCTCACCAGTCGTGAGCGAAACAAAATCGTTGGAACCTGTAGCGAGTTTTATGATCGATTTAATAATGCTCTAAAAGCTAATTCAGTTAAAGACACACTCGCTGAAGCCAAACGGAACCTCCGCTCTTTCGATTGGGGACCAGCTGATGCGGAGAAACGAGTAGTGGGTGTGATTCATCGCAGTGCTCGAGAACTCCTGGACAAAGCATCTGATAGTAAAACGCTTTCCGACATGGAACGTATTACCAACGCCTTATTATGTCACTATATTTGTGCGCTAGCGGCTGATCTCTATGGTTTACCTCGTCTCAGCCAATTATTAACAGATATGAAAGTCTAAGCGGGATAGAGGCGTTTCTTAAGTTTGGCATTCCCAGTCTCTACATCGTAATCAATCAACTCAGCCCGGGAGAGGTCTCCTAAGGCTTTTCTGATTGCAGTCGGTTCGTGTCCGGCAGTTTTGGTTATTTCATCGCGACTCATTACCTGCTTTCTTCCATGCAAAATGAACAACGTCTTTGCGTGGGGTTGAGCATAAAACACATCTTCAAGTAACGCAATATACAAGGCTAAAAGTTCCTGTACAGGAATTGTGGCTTCCTGCTCGGAAACCAGCTCTTTATAGGTGTCTGACATTTTTTCCAATTGGGTCTTAATGGCGTTCAGCTCCGATTCCAAAGCACGGTTCTTGACCATCAAGTCGGTTGTCTGCTCAGCCGATTCTTTCAATTCATTTATTGTTCTCTCCAACCGTTCGATAGTAGCTGTTTTATTTTGTAGCTCATTGGCTAATTCTTCAATACGGGCTTCAGCGGTTGCGTTCAATTCCTGTTGTTCCAAAAGTTCGTTGTTCATATCTTTGACAATTTTGTTTATTCTTTTCACTGCTTTTGACACTTCACCTGGATAATCCTTGTCGGTTGATTTTTTGGTTGCCAATTAATTCACCTTTCAATATCAATGTACAAAGTGTAGGTTAACCTCTATTTATCACTAGGCTCTTTCTCTTCTTCTGGTCTTTTCGCGATACGATTACTAATCCGATTTAATTGAGGAGGCGCGGGTGGAGCCACTATTGATTCTTTTTTGAAATTAAAAACGGTAATCATCTCATCTTCAAGCTGAACTTTGACTTTCTGACTCCTATCCACTTTTCCAATCTTGGTTGCTTTGAGTCCCTGTTCTTCAAAAATCGCAATAACTGCGTCTACATTTTTGGGAATGGTAGATACGATAAAACCAGTCGAGATGTACATTTTCAGCCAGGTGCTAAGATCAAGATCAGTTGGAATAGAAATAGCGGATAAATCGATGGTTGCTCCTTTTTGCGCGTATTCTAGCATCAATAGTGTCGTACCGATGATGCCACCATTACTCAAATCCTTTGATGCAGAAAGAAGACGTTTATCAGCCAGGATTCGCATCGCTTCATATCGGGCGAGGATCTCCTTTGAGGATTTAAAGGTCGTTGTATCCCATCCAAATTCATAATTCGGAGAAATACGTCCTTTCAGGTCAATAGCTAGAATCAGTGCATCGCCCGGTTGAGCTCCTCCTGCACTAATGTAAGACTCCCGCGGAACCGTTCCACACATTGAAGCACTGACACTGTTAATAGGAGCATGCGGAGTCGTATGTCCACGAACCACCTCAACTCGGAATTTCCGTCCCGCTTCACAAATACCCTCCATGAACTTCACACCTGCTTTCATTTTGGTAAAAGCGATGTTAACCATTGCCACAATTGGCCGTCCACCAGCAGCATAAATATCGTTAACGTTAACAAGAATTGCCGCATACCCCGCTACATAGGGCTTGTTCTCTGCTAACTCGGGAATAACCGCATCGGTAGAAAGCAAAATGAGCTTGTCACCACCAAGGTCAATAGCCGCTGAATCCTCTCCGATGGATGATAACACATGAGGACATTTGAAGCCTTCTTTTTGGAGTATAGTCACCAATTGGCCAATTGGTTGCTTTCGACGTAAACCCCAGTAATCCTTGACCCCTGAGACAATAGTGGACAATTTTTTTGGCATATGAATGCAGGCTCCATTGAGAGAATCGAGGTTGTTGGATTCGATAAAACTTGTGGTTCATAAATAGTAAGACAAAATCGACTCACGTTTTGGTAGACGGAGACGAAGGGCAAATGTAGACTATATAAACAGCTTCGACTAATCCCGCTTAGCTTTCTTCATCAGCTAGCAAAAATGGTGGGCAAAATGGATTTTGGTGTACAAATTGAGCCTCAATTCGGATTTACATTCGATCAGGTTAAGACTATTACAGAAGTGGCTTTGAAAAATGGGTTTGGTACCATCTGGTTTTCGGATCATTTTCTACTAGATAAGGATGCCACGAATCGGGTGCTCCTCGATCCATGGTTGTTGATGGCGGCTCTTACTCAGCAAAACTCACAAGTGCGGGTCGGAAGCATGGTTTTTTGTCAAAGTTACAGAAATCCTGCCTTAGCCGCAAAGATGGCCGCTTCATTGGATGTCCTCTCAAACGGACGGTTGGAGTTTGGGATTGGTGCAGGGTGGAAGGAAATCGAATACAAAGCCTATGGGTACCCCTTTCCCTCTGCGAAAATGCGTATTCGTCAAATGAATGAGGCCATCCAAATTATTCGTGGCATTTGGAATAACGAACGCTTCACCTTCAAAGGCGAATACTACCAGGTCGATGATGTGATTGCTTTCCCCAAACCCGTTCAGAACCCAATGCCGATTTGGGTGGGTGCTCAAAATGGAAAAGAGCTCATGCTTCGTGCCTCTGCGAAGTATGGGGATGGTATCAATATCGCATGGATGAGTACCCCTTCTGAGTTAGAACGCAAGTTTTCACGACTAGCTGAATTATGCACGAAATATGGACGGGACCCTTCAGAAATCAAAAAATCTTTGGGATTGTGGACACGGATTTTCAGCACAGAAGAAGAAATGAATTTGGCAATCAAAGAAAATGCAAAAACGCGGAATATCCCAACAACTCAGTATCGAGAGAGAGTCAGCAAAGCTCTATGGGGCACTCCAGAATTAATGGTAAATCGTCTACGCCAATTTCAAAAAATAGGCGTTGATCATTTCATTTTCATGTTTCCCCACACGCAGGAAGTCGACCAAATAAAGTCCTTAGGAACGTCCGTAATCTCCAAATTATAACTACTGACTGAAATCTAACTGGCTCATGCAAAGAGGTTGCATGTATAGTCGGCATCGGTTTGCCGCTCATTTTCACACAATAATACATAGCATCACACCTCTATCCTGCAGCAACCGGTAACTTCTAATGAATAATTTTGCACATGCCTGTCACTTAAAACAAGCAATGGCAATGCTGAACCCTCTCCGCGTAGTGCATTATTCCTGATAGCCAATGGTGTCAAGATTGGGGTCCAAATCCATCGTCGTTAATTGTGACAACATCTTCAAGACCTATGAAGACGGAGACATTAAAGTCGAAGTTCTCAAGGGTCTTGATTTTTCTGTAGAAACAGGTGAATTTGTCGCTATTGTAGGAACAAGTGGAAGTGGAAAGACCACTCTGGTTAATCTTATAGCCCTTTTAGACTCCCCTACTGCCGGCGAAATTAGCATCGAAGGACAATCAGTAAATGGTTTGGACGATACAACCCTTTCCCAACTCCGCCGTGATAAAATCGGTATTGTCTTTCAAGGTTTTTATCTACTAGACATCATGAACGCTCGCGAAAATGTAGAAGTCCCAATGGTGTTTGCAGACATACCGAAAAAAGTGCGAATTGCCCGTGCCCTCGAGCTTCTCGATTTAGTAGGCATGCGCGATTTCGCAGAACAATATCCAACGGAGATGTCAGGTGGGCAGATGCAACGAATCGTATTCGCACGAGCGATTGCCAATGACCCAGTTCTCCTTCTAGCCGACGAACCAACAGGTAACTTGGACACTGCAACTGGATTTGAAATCATTCGACTATTCAAAGAACTAGCTCACAATCGTCAAAAAGCCGTAGTAGTTGCTACACATGATCCAGAAGTTGCCAGTTCGGCTGATCGAATTCTAGTACTTCGACATGGAAGGCTCCACACTGATACATCAATGTACGGACGAGATAGTGATTCAGAGGAGGAGCAATCGTGAGCTCAAAGTCAACTCCACCTACGATTGCCCCAAACGCTCATGGAAGCCATTGGTATGTAGCAAGTTATGTTGGAACTAGCGTTCGAAAACACAAAACCCGGTTCTTCAGTTTACTTATCGGAATAATGATTGGAATCGCTTTAGTCGCCTCTGTTTTTGTGTGGACTGACACTGACCGACGGGTAGCCACCATTGACTATTTTGACGCAAATCTTTACCAATACGGCATTCATCAGGTCTACGAATCTCCTATTGATACCCAACTAATCTTTGATGTGGAAAATTGGTTTACGTCCCAACCGGAATATCTGGATTCAGATATCATCTACCATTCAGTAGGCTTCCTCAATGAAACCAATTGGAATTCTTCAACTACTTATCTCCCACACCCATATTCTCGAGGAATCAAGGATTTCCAAACCTTTTTTGTTGATAATTCCTTTCTACGACAGGTAGCAACCCAGTTCGATTTTGATGGAGTATTTGAATTATCTCCTGGCCAATGTTTAGTGAGTCAACGCGTGGTCGACGACGCTGAACTTATTCTAAATCAGACTATCACCATTGGCAATTCCATCAATATCTCAATAGCATCTATGTATCGAGAACCTGTAACCCTTGGCGATCTGTACCCAATTAATAGCACAAATCTACTGGTTGTCGGTATTTACAATATCACCTATAGTGATACTGTACTTTACACAACGGAAGGAGGAACGTATCGGGCAAACTATCCCGGATCGATTAACGAACAGATTTTTGGCTGGAATGATGGCATCATTATGCATTACAACCAATTGACTTCAAATCAGCGAGATACACTAACAGCCAATTCTTTATTTCCCAAACTTCTCATCCAGCTAAATCCTATAGAAGTAGCCGCTGCTGGCTTAGATAGTGTGCCGCAGGTTATTCGGGAAATAAACTTACGATTACAGTTTCAGTTTCCACGAAGAATCACAGTAGAAGGAGAACACCAAATTTTTCTTCTTGAACAATATATTGCAGCCAGCCAATCCCGCCAAACAATTGCTGTCTTATCTCTCCCCATCATCCTGCTTTCAATATTGTTGACTATCTTTGCTACTACAATTTTTCTTAGTGGACGCCGCTCTGAGGTCGCGATTCTTCGCGCGAGGGGGGCTAGTTTTCGCCAACTCTACGCCGCTTTCACCTTTGAATTCATGCTGATTGGCACAATTGCGCTTTGTTTGGGGGTAGGTCTTAGTCTCATACTTGGTTCTCTAATCCCCGCTTCAATAGGCTTCCTACAATTTGATCCTGTCATTTTCTATCGATTTCTAATCCATGTACGGCTTGATCCCCTCATATGGGTAATTTCTCTACTAACTTGTCTAATCCCTCCCTTGATTTTCACAATGATAAATGTGCGGACATTTCTACGCACCGAAATTTATGAAGCCATGGTGGGCACAACTCCGGTTGTAGATTCAGATTTCAGTATCACAATTGTCTATGCTATAGCCACTTTTGCATTACTCGGGTTTCTCCTCGTGGTTGTTCTTTTCATTCCCGTTACTTCCTCCATCGCAATACTTCTCTTCATCTATGCTGTAATAGTATGGACGCTGTTCAGTGATATTGGATCTCGCATCGTTCGTCAAATTATTGCCGGAATAACCCGTAGCTTTCAACCACTTTTTGGAGAGAAGACTTTCATCTTTGAAAAAAGTATGAGAACGCGCCGCCAGCGAATTGTTCCTCTCCTCCTAATACTCACTTTAACCTTCTCAATTACCATCTTTGCAGTGGTTGAGGCGCACACTGTTCAGGATAATGTTTACACCCAAGTGAGCTATTTCATGGGTGCAGACTTACGAATCGAAACCGGTTTTATCCATCACAATCATACCACTGACATCTTATCCATTCCAAATATAGAGTCAGCTACCGCCATTATCTACACGACAGGAACAATTGGCCCTGTTTCCATTACAATTTATGGTATCGATGTCGAATCTTATGCAACAACTGGAAATTGGGATCCTTCTAGTACGGTTGGGGAAGTACCATCAATAGTGCTTAACAGACTTCAGAATAGTTCAAACGGAATCATCCTTCCTTGGACCGTAGCAGAACAACTCAACAAGGTTGTTGGAAATAATCTTGTCCTCACGCTCCACCAACAAGGCGCTGGGGTATTGGGGGATGCCTCATTTCGTATTGTAGGTTTGGGACGCAGTGCTCCAGGATTAGGCTATTTTGATCCGAATGATCCAACTCGACCCACCGATTCAACAAATGGCTTTCAATTTCAAGCTCCACAAATTTTTGCCTTAATTAACAGTCAATATCTGATAACTCGGAATATGACCAATACACGACTAATGCTAGCCCGTTTTTCCGAAAATGCATATGTCGAAGAGGTTCAACACCAAGTTTCCAGCCTTAATTTCACTTCAGCTGTCTACTCTCCAATGACCTTCTCTTTAGAGGACACCTACCCTGAAGCCTATCTTTTCAACCGGGGCGTGGTAAGCCTGCTCTCAATTGGCTTCTTCGCATGTGTTATTATCAGCATTATTGCACTGGTTCTCTTCGTGGGAATCATCGTCACCGAACGTCAAACAGAATATGCTATTATGCGTGCCGTGGGAAGCACCCAACGCCAAATCAGTGCGATAGTCGTAGGCGAATTCGTGGGTCTAATCCTCACTTCCTTCCTTGTAGCTTTACTGCTTGGATTCTTTTTCTCATGGCTCTTAATGCTCATCCTGCTTGGCTTGTTCCCTTTCCCATATGTCATACCCTTCCATCTAAGTGTTCCTCTACTCATGTTACTTGCGGTCCTTGGAGTAGTGCTTATTGGAATAAGTATTGGAACCTATATCCCCGCCCGCCGGGCTGGGCAAACTAATGTTGGAAAAGTGCTGCGGAATTTATGATCAAAGAAGTGAAGAAAAAATGACAGTACGCAATAACCTCGTCAGCGGTTTAATCAAAGAAGAAGAATTTGCCGATGTCCCCGAAAATCTAGTCTTAATGGCAAATGATGTCTACAAAATCTATCAGACTGGTGAGATTGAAACCGTTGCTCTGCGTGGCGTGTCCTTCCAAATCTTCCAAGGTGAAATTGTGGCTGTTGTAGGACCCTCAGGAAGTGGAAAGACTACTCTGGTAAATCTTTTGGGCGGAAGCCTTCGACCTAGTGCTGGTCAAGTGTATTGGTCAAATATTAAACAAGACATAGCAAAACTGGATGAACGAATCATAACCAATGCTCGTCGAGGGTTTATTGGCTTCGTTTTCCAAGTTGACAATTTACTACCTCACTTAACAGCCAAACAAAACGTAGAATTAAGTGCCCGAATCGCAGGACTGTCAAAGACTTGGCGACGAGAGCGGGCAATCGGGCTTCTGGAAGCTGTTGGGCTCAAGCATCGCATGAATCATATTCCTGCCAAATTATCCGGGGGCGAACGTCAACGAGTGGCAATCGCTGGTGCGCTCATGAATAATCCTGCACTTGTTCTTGCTGATGAACCTACTGGCGATCTCGATCTTATCAACGCAGAAGAAATTCTTGACCTCTTCAAAGACCTCAATGAACAATATGGAACCGCATTCCTCATAGTTACACACAGCCAATTAATCGCCTCCAAAGCTCGACGAACCCTAGAACTCCGCGATGGAATTATCAGTGGGACACATGATGCAGGAGTTCACCTCAGACAACTTGAAAGAACCCGTGTGTTAGAAGTTGATAACCAAGATAGATTACCTCTCCCTAAGAATATTCTAAGGGACCTAGGGCTTCCCCGACGATTCCAAGTTGAGGTTGAAGAGGGACGAATTATCCTTACCCCCTCAACGGTTGAAGATGCGGTTGCTGTGAAAGTGCAATTAGTCACCTGCCGAATTTGTGGAAAACTCGTTAAATCCAATCGGGTAACATGTCCAGAATGCGGAACTGCGCTTTGAGAGTATGAAAACAGGAAGGAGCAAAGACACCTTTGGTTCATAAATCGGAAAAAAATGTCCAATCTCCGAGCACGGAGAAATCCACCTTCAATGCTTCCCAAAGGAAACCAAGGGATAGTAGTCTTAGTAGGCGGCTATATGTTACTAAGTATGTACTCAACGGGATCCGCCATCATAAACGCCGTTCCATCAGTTTACTCATTGGCATCATGATTGGAGTTGCCTTAATCAGTTCTGTCTTCGTATGGACTGAAACAGGTGCTCGTGTTGCGGTGGACGATTATTTCGCCAGCATCTCTTTCCACTACTATTGTGTTCAAAACCAAAGTCCAACCACAGATGATCCTCAAGCCATTTTTTCGGTGAAAGAATTTGTTGATACCCACGCAACGACACGAGCATCTCATGTTGTCTTTAGTTCAATTGCTCTAATTGATTCTACTTTTCTTAATCCCACTGATTACTATTTACCCTATGCCTACGCACGGGGAATCAAAGATTGTCAAGTCTTTTTTGTGGATAATGATTTCCTTGCCCGTGCTGAACGGTCTTTTCGGATTATTGATGGGCAATTCCGTCTATCTCTGGGAAGCGTTCTTGTGAGCCAACATGTGGTTGAAGACTTGGAAGAAGTAATAGGGCGGCAGGTTTCTGTGGGAAGTATAATTGATTTGTCTGTTGCTCAAAGATACCAGAACACAAGAACTATTGGAGCACTTAATATAACTAATCTTGTTGGGTTACGCATTGGTGGCATTTACCAAGTTATTACCCACCTAGAACCCCTTCTTGAATCCTTTCCCACACAAAGTCGACGTAATTGGGATCCAATTCAGGATTCGGAAACAGTCTTCGGATGGTATGATAGTGTTATTGTCTCAAAGAACGTATTTGACAGTGACATCTATGATCAAATTGCTGTACATGTAATGTTTCCCCGCTTACTTGTTGAAATCATCCCTGCTAGCTTCTATTCTACTCGGTTGGAAGAGCTTCTCGTTGGGTTTGACGCATTGTTAACGGATATTCAGATGAATAATGATGTAACCGTTGGAGGACGGAATCAACTTCTCTTCTTGCAAGAATACATCGAAGTCTATTATGAAAGACAGACCATGGTTTTCTTAGTTCTACCGATGGTGATTTTATCTGTTCTTCTCACAACCTTCACCGCTTCACTTTTCCTTTCGAATCGACGAACGGAACTGGGAATCCTACGATCTCGTGGAACAAGCTATCAGCAACTCTATTCCATACTTATGATTGAATTCCTCGTTTTAGCTACAATCGGCACAGTTTTAGGAGGACTTCTTGGAATTCTACTCGGTTGTTTGATTCCTTCGGCTTTTTCATTCCTAGCCTTCAACCCAGTGAGTATCTTCAGGCATCTTAGCTTAACATCAATTAATCTCACGGCCTGGGTTATAGCTGGAGTGGCCTGTATAGTACCCGCTACAATCTATATCTTCCAAAAGACCCGCTCCTTCCTACGGTCTGAAATATATGCCGAGCTTCGTGAAACCAATTCCAAGTGGAAAAGCAGTTCGAAATTCCAAGTTGCTTATGCATTTATTATAATACTGATTTCAATCCCTTTGACTTACGTTGTCCTGTCTATTCCCATCACAACAGACATCGCTCTTATTTTCTTCATTTTTGTAATAGGATTTTGGATACTTCTTGCTGACGCTATTGCCCGTCTAATTCGACCCGGAATAGCCACGTTTTCCAGATTATTCACTCCCGCAATTGGTCAAAAAAGCCAACTCTTTGTGAAGTCTTTAAGAGTGAAGCGAACTCGGGTTGTCCCCTTACTAATGATTTTGCTCCTCACTTTCTCTATCACAATCTTTTCGGCTGTTGAAGCGCAGACCTATCAAATTCATCTCGATCAACAGATTAACTACTATGTTGGTGCAGATATCCATGTATATTCGGATCGTGTTTTTGCTAGCCGGATAAATGAAATTACTGCTCTCCCACAAATCGACACGGCGACAGCCTTTATTGAGGTTCAAGCTGAGATTGGAGAATCCGATTTAAAACTCATGGGTGTGAACCCATCAGCATATGCGGAGGTTGGGAACTGGGATGAGTCGAGTATGGTAGATGACGATTATCGTGCGGTTTTCGCCCGACTAGCAGCTAATCGCAATGGAATCATCCTGCCTGCACATATCGCTACGCTCTACAATCGACGAGTTGGAGATACCATCCCTGTTCAAGTACGTGACCAACGGTCGTTAGTAGTCGACTACAAACTTTTTGATATTGTGGGAATTATGAACAAAGCTCCGGGGTTAGGCTATTCCAATCCCTCTGATCCCCAATTGGTGCCTACACCAAATCCTGGTTTTGGATTTCAAAAAAGTAATGCCTTCGCTTTGTGTCACCAGCATTACTTTCTGGTAGAAATTCCCTCATTCGATCCATACGCTGTTACTGATTCGACTCGATTATTTCTAGCAAAATTGAATCCTTCTCAAGACGTTCAAGCAGCTCAGGATGCTCTAGAAGATCTTGAATTTATTTTTCAAACTTGGTCTCCCTATACTTTTGACTTAGAAGAAGCCTACTATGATGGTTACTTATTTTCGCAGGGAGTTATTGGGCTTCTCTCCGTGGGTTTTCTTGCCTCACTGGCTATTAGCGTGGTCGCTTTAACGGTTTTTGTCAGCATTATTGTATCCGAAAGAAAAACCGAGTATGCCATATTACGTGCCTTGGGTGGGTCCCGACGCGATGTTACTTCAATGGTCTTTGTGGAGTTTGTTAGTCTTATTTTATTAGCATTTTTCTTCAGTGTAGTAGTTGGAGTTTCCTTCTCGTGGCTGCTGATGTTTGTAATTATCAAACTCTTTCCTCAGCCTTTTATCGTTCCGTTCACGATTATCTATCCCCTCAATCTTCTAATCGTGGTCTTAGGGTTTGTCGTTCTTGGATTATTGACAGGTGCTTACCTCCCTGCTCGTCGTGCTGGGCAAGTTCAGGTCAGTAGTTTGCTCCGTAATCTCTAGGCTCCAGCCAGAACTGTAAGATGAAGATTTCAACGTCTAGACCGCGTAATTCATTCTAGGGGGTTTCTCGCTTCTCAAGTATACCCTCACGCCGCAATTCAAATACCACAATATTGTGGGGGTCGGGACACGCTACATAGGCGCGGTTAGGATCTGGTTCCCACGGTATTGTTCCACCAAATTCAAGTATGGTGATAAAGGGAAACATCGCATTATACGCCCACCGACAGATTTTCTCTTTTTCTTCAGGTTTGGAGAGATCGAATTCATCTCTGACTTTGTAAAGACGGCATGGGCTTTTACCTTTTTCAGCTCGCAATTCATGAACGCGGGCAATGATTCTATACACCTTCGGCATTGATGATCACAGCTGCTCTCAGTGTCGATGCAAGTCATATCCTTTCATATTGTTCGAATTTCGTTGGTGTTTATCCCGTTCGTGTTATCAAGTCATCCCGATTAAATAGGCGAACGGCTACCCGGAATAGGATGATGTCTACAATTATCAGGATGAGTGCTCCGATAATGAAGATGGTCCAGCCTAATCCAACAAAGAACCCAGAATATGCAAACACCATGGCTGGAAGTACAAGAACTCCACCTGTTTGATAGGCCTCATAAACGGTATCGGCTCGTCCTGAAATGATAACCATTAATCCAACGGCGAGGATAGAGAATAAGATAGGAAGCAGGAGAGCTTGAACTAGAGACAGAAGATCCGGCCAAATCCACAAAAGAGAAGGAGCCATGAAGAAGACGACTCCATTGACAATTAAAACAGCAAGGGCAAGATTTCCATAGGATACAAGTAGCCCAGGAATAAGTGCAGTGAGGAACTTAGCCAGAAGCAACTCACCGTCTGACAACGGGGTGGCTAACAGTGGAACAAGTGTGTGCCGTTCCTTTTCTCCGACAATTGAATCTGCTGCTATAAGAATCGGAAGCATGACAGGTAGCATGATTACTACTGCTCCCATGATGCTGTTCATCATCACGCTAAAGGAAAAGGCGTCCATAATCTCCAAAGAGAGGAGCCACCAAGTCATTAAACCACCAAATGCCACCGACATAATTACGACAAGAATTGGAATCATACGAACTTGACGACTTTTGAAAACCATGCGCATTTCTGCTCGTGCCATGAACCAGACTTTTTGCCGCATCTTAGTTCCCCCCAATCACCTTGAGATAAACCGCTTCAAGATCGGGTATTCGTTCTCGCAGCTCTACCACCTTATGACCAGATTCTAGTAAGGCTTGGAGAATCTGGGGATTCTTGGTCTCCGGATCCTCAATATCGAATACAACCCGGGGGTCCTCAATGGCCACAGATTTGACTAGTCCAGTTGACTTGATAGTTTCAAGACTTTTTGATAAATCCTCATCAGCTAGTTGAAGTTCATAGGTTCGAACAGTCCAGAACTTACGTCGCAATTCTTTTGGTCGGCCAACTTCAACTAATTTACCTTTAGAAATGAATCCAACGCGATCACAGAGTGCTTCAACTTCAGATAGCAGATGTGTACAAAGAAAGAAGGTTTGCTGTCCCCCTGCAGCTTGCTTATCGATAAATTGCCGAACCCTCTTTGACATGATGGGGTCCAAACTGGATGTTGGCTCATCCAAAAAAACCACTGGAGGGTTATGAATCATCGAGCGTGCAATCGATAACTTCTGTTTTAATCCCGTTGAGAAGGTCGCCGGTGAATCGTTTTGTCGATCTGAAAGTTCAAGGAATTCCAACAACTCGGCTATTCGATTATCGAGCGCCTCTTCAGGAACATCATAAAGCCTCCCAAAATATTGGAGATTTTGATACGCGGATAATCGGTCATAATGGGTTGTTGCGCCATCCTCCGGGAGCAGCCCGATAACCGATCGCACTTCTACTGGTTGTTTTTCAACATCATAGCCTTCGATGGAAATCGAACCCTTACTCGGTTCCAAAAGGGTTGCAGCAATTTTCACTGTGGTGGACTTTCCAGCTGCATTAGGACCTAAAAATCCAAAGACTTCTCCTCGACGCACATCGAGGGAAACCTCGTTGACCGCAGTTACTTTTTCGAACTGCTTAGTTACACCTGCCATTTCAATCGATATAGCCACTTTGAACCCTCGCCTTGAACAAGCAGATATTCTGCTTAAGATGATTTTGGTTCAAACAAAACTTCCTGCTTGGCTTAAAATTCATCCTTTTATCAAAGATGCATTTGGAGTTTGAAGATATGATGTGGATGAAAACATCGTGCTACAGAAACCTTGGTTTGGTGCGAAACTTTAAGGCAAAAGCAGTAGATATCTTCCAGACCCGGTGGATTCCATGAGCACTTCCATAACTTATGATTCACGCATCACTGCAAGACACCAGGTAATTCAAGATTTAATTTCTGCCAAACATGATCTTATTGGCTATATTTACCCTCATGTGCCCCTTGAACTCTTTTTGGCTCATAATTTAACGCCTACTCTCCTCTGGGCTGACCCAAAAATTCCAGGAGCTTATGAATCAAGTCTGCAAACCTTCTGTTGTGCATATTCTCGAAATCTGTTCAGCCAACGCTCAAAAAACCATTTGCCCCCACTCAAAGGTATTGTTTTTCCCGGTGGTACGTGTGATTCATTGCAGAATCTGGGAGATGTCTGGCGGGCTCGATTTCCCAGTGACACAATTCTTCGATTAACTTATCCAGTGGCCAATGATGGAGCCGCAATAACATATCTTAGCGAAGAGCTCCGCGAACTGAATAAACACCTGGAAATCACACTGGGCACACGATTCTCAATGGAAAAATATCAACAAGCAGTGGCGCTAATAGCGGAATTCCGCGCGGCATCACAATTTATCACTGCTGCGCGAATCCTCCAACCTTTACTCTATCCCTATCTTGAATATACCCAATTAGTTCGCCAATTTCTCACTGCTCCCAATGTGCAACACCTTCAAGCAATCGAAGGCATTGCAAGCCACCTACAAGATGAGCTTCGAAAAACTCAGCAGCTACCAACAGTTGAGGCACTTCGTTATGGGTTGCTCACAGGAAATCTTCCCGAACAAGTAGATATTCACACAAAAGACGACCCCCGAATAATGATAATGGGTGGCATGGTGGATCCCGAAGGTATTGCCATCCACTTCAACAATGCCAAAACCAATGCAAACCTAGAAGATGTAGAGATAACCTTCGATCTATTATCCTTTACTTTTCGCACAACCTTTGCCAAAGCTCCCAATCTTCAAGGTGACCCTTTCAACGAAATGGCTCAAAGTATACTTTCTGCTCCTTCTGAACCTACTCAAGAAGGCTTGTCCGATCGGTTGGAATTCACCACCCAGATATTCGATCGTTTGAAGATATCGGGTCTAATAGTCTGTGAGCAATCGTTCTGTGATCCTGACCAATTTGAGGTTCCGGACATCCTTAAACTTGCAGAAAAAAAGAAAATTCTCACCGTTCGCGTCCCATTGGACCCTGAATTCTCCGATCGTGCTCGATTGGAAGGTCGGCTTCAAAGTTTTCTCGAAACACTTACCGCAAGATGATATGGAAAAAGGTGAATCATATGCCCCCTAAATCGACCGCTAACGCATCTGAAACCAAAGAAAAAGCCTATCGCAAACTTAACACTAGCAAGCTTCTCCGAGAAACAATGACCCTACATATCCTGAGTACTAAACAGGCATCTCAAGAAGGTCGATTAGCTTGGGTCACTTCGGGTTTTCCCGTCGAAATCCCGGTAGCTTTTGATGTCACAGCAGCTTATCCTGAACAATATGGCGCTATTGTTGGGTCTGAAAAATGTGGTCCATTACTTTGTGGGTTTGCTGAGGAACTGGGCTTTTCGCAAGAACTCTGTTCATACGCACGCTCAAGTATTGGGTCAGTCAAAAATCCTGATCAGAGCCCACTAACCGGGCTCCCGACACCACAGGCGCTTCTAGCCTGTAATAACATCTGTGGAACTGTGCTTCCTTGGTATGAAGCTGTATCTGAGATGACCGGTGCTCCGGTATACCTTGTGGACACTCCGCCTTTAGAAGGTAATCAATCTCCTCATCATCTTACTTATGTGAAGTCGAGTCTCGAAGGACTAATTGGTTTTTTAAGTCGAATTTTCTCCCGCGATTATGACGAAAAGAAATTACGTGCCGTTGCAGAAATATCGAATGAGGCTGTGGAATTGTGGACTCGCGCACTAGAAGCCTGCCGTAATAAACCCTCCCCCTTGAATTGTGCAGATCGATTTCTATCCATGGCCCCTATAGTCTCCTTAAGAGGAACCCCACAAGCCATCAGTTTTTACCAGGCGTTTCTCGCGGAAGTGGAAGATCGTGTCAAAAATGGAATCGGTGCAATTGTCGATGAGCAAGTGCGGCTCCTTTGGGATAACATTCCACCGTGGTTTACCATCTACAATTTCTTCAACACGCTAGCGAAAAGGGGGGTGGTCTTCCCTGCCGACTCTTATACTCATGCCTGGTCTGCCAGCATCCCTCGCGGAGCAACAATCGAAAGTATTGCTAAAGTCTATTCCAATGTTTATCTCAATAAGGGGCTCAATGCGAAAATTGATAAAATGTGTACACTCATCAAAGACTACGATTTAGAAGGATTTGTGCTGTTTTCAGTTCGTTCCTGTAAACGCTATTCCTTAGGACAAATGGTGACCAAAGAAGAAATTACACGAAGAACCGGTGTTCCTGGTGTCATAATCGAAGGTGACATGGTGGATAGCCAACAATACAGCGAAGCTCAAGCACAAACCCGAGTCGAAGCCCTCCTTGAAATGATAGTTTGAGAGCCGATAACAGTGGTTAGAAATTCCATCTTTGGCATTGGCATCGATGTGGGCTCAACTACAACGAAAGCGGTTCTGCTCGATGAAGATCATAAGGCTATTGCCCGTTTCCTCCTTGCTACTGGTGCTTCAGCTCAGAAGTCTGTACAACGCTGTTTAGACGAATTATCCGCGATAGCTCAAAGAGACCTCTCGGCTGTTCCCTCTATCAGTACCGGCTATGGTCGACGACAAGCCATTACTGCCCAAAAATCGGTGACTGAAATTACTTGCCAAAGTGTTGGTGTCCATTTTCTAAATCCTGAAATTCAAACCTTAATCGATATCGGAGGGCAAGATTCAAAGGTCATTCGCATTGGTTCAGACGGACGTCCCACCGATTTTGAGCTTAACGATAAATGTAGTGCAGGAACGGGGCGGTTCCTTGAAGTGATGGCCCAAGTCTTGGAAATCCCAATTGACGAGTTAGGTTCCCTTTCCCTCAAAGCCAAGACCCCTTCTATCATCAGCAGTACCTGTACTGTTTTTGCTGAGAGCGAAGTCATCGGACATATCGGAACCGGACACGATCCTGCAGATATTGCTGCTGGTGTTCATAAAGCCATGGCAACAAAAATTGCTACCCTCGCACGTAGGGTTGGAATCACACCTCCCATTTCAGTAACAGGCGGGGTCGCATTAAATCCCGGGTTCCGTCATTATCTGGGTCAAGAACTACATACCGATTTATGGGTTCCTCAAGAACCCCAATACACAGGGGCATTAGGTGCTGCTCTTCTCGCACTGCCAAAAGGTGAATGAGTAACAGTTATGGGCTGAAGAACCATCCTGCTCAGACATAGAGGATGTAAAAGCATGACCGTAATTCCATATCAAGATAAGAAACCAAAAATTGCTAAGGACGTGTATATCTCACCACGCGCCTCTGTCATTGGAGCAGCAACTATTGGGGCTCGGAGTAGTGTGTGGGAACACGCCGTTATTCGTGCGGACTATAATACCATCTCAATCGGGACCGACTCAAGTATCCAAGATAACTGTACAGTCCATTGTGATCTCCGGTTTCCTACCATAATCGGGAACCGTGTTACCCTCGGGCATAACTCAGTAGCCCACGGGTGTTCAATCGGGGACAACGTCCTGGTCGGTATAGGGGCTGTTCTTCTCGATGATGTTCACGTTGGACACCACTCGATTATTGGTGCTGGAAGTGTTATCACTCCAGGAAAGAAAATTCCTCCAGAAAGCCTTGTAATCGGCGTACCAGGAAAAGTAGTTCGATCCCTCACAAAAGTTGATTTAATGGAATTAGATACTAACTGGAAAGTATACGTTGAACTTAGCCGCCGATATCTCAAACAACTCCAGCAAGTTCAGAAGAAATAAGTTGCGTACTCAACTCTGGGCATGTGTTAGGGTCTTATGCTGTTCTAAAACCAAATTATTTAATAGTGGTAAGATAATCTGCCATCAGCGTGTTGCACACCAACACCATACGGAAAGTCACACTTTGCAGGTGGAACCTGTGAAAATTACTGTTAGCCTAATTAAAGCAGATATTGGTAGTATTGGTGGTCACGTCCGAACCTGTGATGTGACCACTGATGTCATCTGTCAAGCCATCGATGAAGCCCACGAATCTGGACTTATAATCGACTACAAAATCTGGAATGCGGGTGACGATAGCGAGATTCTGATGACACACAATCGTGGCGTTGACGACGAAAAAATCCACAAACTAGCCTTCAATGCGCTAATGAAAGGTGCGGAGAATGCTAAAGAACGTGGTCTGTACGGAGCCGGACAAGACATCCTGAAAGAAGCCTTCAGTGGAAATGTCCGTGGAATGGGTCCCGGTGTTGCAGAGATGGAGTTTGAAGAGCGTCCTTCTGAACCATTCGTGGTTTTCACTGCGGATAAAACAGCACCAGGTGCCTTCAACTATCCAATTTACCGAGTATTTGGTGACCCATTCAATACCGCAGGGTTAGTCATTGATCCGAAGATGCATGATGGATTCATTTTCGAAGTCTTTGATATCAAGAACAACAAAATGGTCAAACTGGAAACTCCTACTGAAACCTATGATTTATTGGCGCTAATCGGTTCAACAGAAGATTATGTGATTAAACGAGTTTACTCCCGGGATAAAACCCGAGGTATTGGGGCGGTCATCTCCACTGAAAAACTCTACGCCATAGCTGGAAAATATGTTGGCAAGGATGATCCTGCTGCTATTGTTAGAGCCCAGAGTGGCTTCCCTGCCACAGGTGAAGTGCTTGAAGGGTTTGCCCTGGGGCATCTTGTCCCCGGATGGATGCGTGGTAGCCACAACGGACCGTTGATGCCGGTACCTCTCCATTACTCACAATGTACACGATTTGATGGACCCCCCCGCGTCGTTGGGCTAGCCTTCAGCATGAAAGACGGGAAATTGACTGAACCCATAGACGTCTTTGATGACCCAGCATGGGATTTGACTCGAGACCAATGCATGTACGTAGCTGATTACTTGCGACGTCACGGACCCTTTGAACCTCATCGCCTTCCTCCTTCATCCATGGAATACACAACGCTTCCCAATGTACTGAAAAAATTAAAAGACCGCTTCAAGGCCATCAATTAGCATATTGTCCTCATTCAATCGGGAACTATAACTGTAGTCAATGTTACTGGATTATTTCCTCAAGCACTTGTCTCCTCACTGTGCTTAGGAGCAGTAATACCAAGAAGGTAGGCTAAAGTGGGAACCACATCAATAAACTTAGCAGAATCTGTTTTTTCTAGATTATCGAAGTTCTCCTTTCTTTCCACTAGCCCCTGGGCATCAGATGCTGTTTTAAACTACAGCCTAATTTGAGAAGTAGTGGCGGGCCCGCAGGGATTTGAACCCCGGATCTACAGGTCCGAAGCCTGTCGCCGTATCCACTTGGCCACGGGCCCATAATAGAGACAGGCGAGTTACGATTCGCCCTATTTTAACCGTTTCGTTTCGCTTTTTGATGTTTCTAACCAAATCGGAAGGCGACGAAAGAGAAAAAAGGCTGACTCTGTGTACTCTCAACAGGAAAAGGACAATGGTGAACATTGAAAACCCTTGGGCAGAATTCAAAAACCAGGTCACCGAAGCTCTTCGCTTATCGAGTGGTCAAGATCTTAGTCAATTCTTGGAAGTACCTGCAGACGCCCACCATGGTGATTTAGCTTGCACCGCTGCATTTCATCTCGCTCAAAAACTGAAAAAAAGTCCTTCAGAAATCGCCAAAGAACTTGCAATATTTGATCCTAGTCGGTTCCCTATGATTGAACAAGTTGTTGCACACGGTCCGTATGTTAATTTTTACATCAACATTATTCCATATCGGCGTTTGGTTTTCGACGCTATCGCAAAGAATTCGGGTTCTTATGGGAACTCTACGCTATTCACTGGAAAACATGTAGTCGTTGAATACCCCGCTGTAAATCCAAACAATCCCCTACATATCGGCCATGCTCGAAACGCAGTCTTAGGGGATACTACCGCTCGAATCTTGGAGGCTGTCGGTTATGATGTCACACGAATGGACTACATCAATGACTTGGGATTACAAATTGCTGTAGCCTATTGGGCACTAAAAAATCTAGATGCTAAACAATACAAAGGCAAATACGACCAGATTATCGGTCGCCTTTATGTAGAAGCCCAAGAAAAGTACGATGAATCGGAAGTACGACGATTCCTGAAGCTCATGGAACAAGGCAATAACAAAACTGCTACTGAAGTCCGAAAAATGTCAGAACGCGTTCTCCGCGCACACCATAAAACCCATAATCAGCTAAATGTCCACCATGACCTCCTAGTCTGGGAAAGTAATATTGCTCATTCAGGGCTTTTTGCGGAAGCCCTAGAAAAAATCCTTGAGGCCCCCATGATATCACAACCCCAAACAGGTGAGAAGGCAGGTTGTGTCATCGTAGATCTGAGCGCCTATGAAGAATTCCAACAATTAAAGGACACCGAGAAAGTATTAGTGCGCTCCGACGGCGTCGCAACATATACAGGAAAAGATATCGCTTTTCATTTCTGGAAATTTGGTATCATTGAAGATCCTTTCAAGTACAAGCCCTTTCAAAGTCCAAAGAGCAAGGAAGATTCCTTGTGGACAACCACGCAACGGGGAGAACCTGGTCATTATCAACCTGCAGACATAATTTACAATGTCATCGGAATGGCTCAAAGTCAAGCACAACGCACCGTCTATCTGACTCTGAAGACTCTAGGTTATGAAAACGCTTCTAACAACTACTATCATCTCGCATACGAATTCGTAAACCTTCCAGAAGCTCGATTCTCGGGACGAAAAGGAACGTGGATTGGATTTAGTACTGACGCAGTAATCCGTGAAGCTACACGACGTGCAAGGAAAGAAGTGAAAAAACGCAATCCATCTGCTGACAGGAAATTCCTCCGGGAGGTAGCTGAAGCCATCGGATCCGCGGCAGTTAGATATTCTTTGATCAAAGTCGCTGTGGAAAAACAGATTGTCTTCAAATGGGAGGATATGCTCAACTTTGATGGAAACGCAGCACCTTATTTGATGTACACCCATGCACGCGCAAGCTCCATTCTTCGTAAAGAAGAAGCCCCACGAAAGGCGCGAATTAGTGTATTAACGCGCCCCTTTGAAACCGAACTCATAAAGCTTCTCGGTCGCTTTCCCGCAATTGTCCTCGAAATCATTCAAGGTATAAAACGTGAAGTCTGGGGAACACGCATCGAACTCTTCCATCTTGCAGAATATGCTTTTGAGCTCTGCGTCTCTTTCAACTCATTTTACAATCATTGCCCAGTCCTCAAAGCGGAAACAGCTGCCCTCAAAAAAGCACGACTTGTACTTGTCGCACATTGCAGACTAGTACTATCCAATGTACTCGATCTTTTGGGAATCCGCCCGTTAGAACGCATTTAGCTAAGCTCATAATCAGACAAACTAGTCTTGAATGGTAAGAGATTTATATTACTATTTGCACTAATTATCTCAATCAACGAGAACAACAAGCTCGTTCTAATGGAGGTTAATTCCTTTTGAAAATAAATTATTGTCACTGGGAGCCCGACAAAGGACTGGAAGATATTCAAGCGAAAATCTATTCGGAAGCTTCTGGGCTCCCTGTAAGAGCTGAACAAATTCGGGCTCGTAATATGAGCCGCGATCCCAAAATGACTCGATACGCATTGACTGAGGCAGGTGCACCTCTCGCCTATATTACATCACGGGATTCAAGTTCTGAGCGAGGACGAACTTACATCGGATATCCTTGGACCATGCCTAATGTGCCTGTTGAGGTCCAAGAGACGTTGTTTAATGAATTATTTGCATTCTTGGAAAAGCGAAAAGAGACAAAGGAAATCGCCACAACGGTGGTCCTTACAGCCAAGATTGCTGATAAGCAATTTGCTTACTGGGAGAAAAAGGGCTTTGTCGAAGACGAAAGACTCTACCGATATAATCTCGATTTCGATATCGATGAAATAAACAAGTGGAAGTTAGGCACCACGCTTAACGCGTTAGATAGTCGAGTAGCAACATCAAAGGATCTGAAACACCTGTATGAGCTGTCACAAGTTGATCCCTTGCTTGCCGGAGAATTCAGTACGGAAGAAGCTCGAGAGAGCTATTTCAAAAATCGCGTACTCAAGGATGGCCATGCAGTAATTCTCTTTGATAAAAGACAACCTGTCGCAGCCAGCGCTCCACTTCGCATAGAACCCGACCAACTCTTCCTCATCGGAGATGAACCACGAGTCCTGATGCGATTTACAGCTATCCGACCCGGATACCAGTATGCCTGGAAGCGCTTAGTATATGAAATCGCCAAAGAAACAAAGTCTGCAGGATGGAGCGATATTCCCCTACGTTCCACCTTCCACTTCACCACCAACGCGCCAGTCGCCATAAACTTTGCAGAGATGCGCCCTGAACTTGAGATGTTTGAAGTCATACTCAAGAAACCGCTAACCACTTGATACTAAAAAACGGGCTGAAAACTTTGAAGCCAACAGTGGCCATCGTGGATACTGATTCCTTTCCCCAAGCCATTGAAATAATCGGTGGCTTGAACGATCTCAATACACCGAATCGAAGAGTAATCGTCAAAGTGGGGATCTACAACCCAAAGACAGGTATTTGTACGACTGTAAAAACACTCAACTCCATCATCAGCGTATTTGATCATGCCCCAGAAATCCTCGTCGCTGAATCAGACAGCGGAGCTGGTCCCGGGCAAATACGATTAGAGGTCTGGAACGAATGTTATACCGAAAAGGCAGTCCCATTCAATCTCTCCACCGATGAACACACCCAACCGGTCACTATCGCCGGTGAAGAAATCCCTTTTTCCCAAACCCTCTTGGACCATAAAACTTTCGTCAGCACACATGTCCCCCGCCGCTACGAAAACGCAGGTCTTGATGATCTGATGAACATGGGGTTTGTAATCAAGAATTTGCTAGGATTAGTTTTAGACATAAATAAGCACCGATTCCATGACCAACTGGCTACTGCTCTCATCGACATGTATGAAGCGGCAGGGGGCATTGACCTAGCCGTCATAGATGCGACGCATGCTTTTCTTGGCTGGAAGAAAGAACGGATCACCTTGTCTCCCGAACTACTCCTCGTCGGAAAAGATGCGTTCGCAGTAGAAGCAGTTGGGATGCATATGATGGGATTTAATCCAACCGATATGCCCGTTTTACAAGAAGCTCGAAAACGAGGATTAGGGGAAATCAACATTGATAACATCAATATCGTAGGAGATATCCACATTCCCAGGCAGCTTATTATCAAAGCGTTTAGCAAAATGATACCAAAGGCTGTTAGAAAAGAATACGGGTGGGAATGAACGAAATGCTATTCCCAATCGTCAAAGGCTTTGAGTTTCTCTGCGAAGCCTTTCTCAAGTTTTGATAGCTTTGGTGGAATAACCGCTTTGGCATAGGCTTGGTTCGGATTTCGGGCAAAGAAATTCTGGTGATATTTCTCGGCTTTATAGAATGCTGTGAAAGGTTCGATGGTTGTCACAATGGGCTTAGAATACTTACCCAATTTATCGAGTTCCTGAATCAGCTTCTCGGTAACCTGCTTTTGATTTTCATCATGATAGAAGACCACTGAGCGGTACTGGGTGCCAACATCGTTGCCCTGGCGATTCAGTGTTGTTGGATCATGAGTGGCAAAGAAAACCTCAAGAAGCTCACGGAAACTGATAAGGGTCGGATCAAAGGTGATTTGAATTACTTCAACGTGACCTGTTCGACCTGTACTCACTTGTTCGTATGTGGCGGTTTCTGCGGATCCGCCCGAATATCCGGATTCAACTTTATAGACTCCTTTGAGTCGTAGAAAGACAGCTTCTGTACACCAGAAACATCCCCCACCCAATGTCGCTTGTTCCACGTTGTGAGTCTCTTCAGATTTTATTTCATTATTCATACTTCATTTGCAAGAATTCATGCTTCAAAAACCCAGTGAATAAACGAGGTCCATCGGAGTGCTTAGTCTTCTTTGGGGAACTTTTTGAAGACATCTTCGAGGGTGGGTTTCCCGATTTCTTGGAGCTCATAGCGCACTCGAACTGAAGGTTTGTTAATTTTGACGACGCGCCCCAAATCAATAGGGGTACCTATGACCACCACTTCTGCATCGACTGCATTAATGGTCTTCTCCAGCTCTTTGACCTGTTCTGCCCCATAACCCATAGCGGGGAGAATTTCACTCAGGTGGCCGTACTTCTCAAAGGTTCTTTTAATCGATCCCACCGCAAAGGGGCGTGGATCGATGATTTCGGCAGCACCAAACTTATCTGCGGCGACCCATCCTGCACCGATTTCCATTTCACCATGCGTCAAGGTAGGACCATCTTCGATGACTAGAGCACGTTTGCCACGAATCGCTTCAGGGTTGTCAACAAAAAGGGGCGAAGCGGCATCAATGATTATGGCGCGTGGATTTACCGCCCGGATGGTTCGTCGGACTTGTTCTACGCATTCGGGTTCAGCAGTATCGATCTTGTTGATAATAACTACATCTGCCATGCGCAAATTGGTCTCACCTGGATGGTACATGACTTCATGACCTGCACGATGGGGATCAGCAATTACAATATGAATATCAGCTACATAGAATGGAAAGTCATTGTTACCCCCGTCAAAGACAATCACATCGGCTTCCTTTTCAGCTTCTTCAAGGATTTTTCCATAATCGACGCCCGCGTAAACCACTGCACCTCGGTCTATGTGAGGCTCATATTCCTCCATCTCTTCGATGGTGGTTTTGTATTTCTTGAGGTCCGCAAGGGTTTCAAACCGTTGGCATACCTGCTCCGCTAAATCACCGTATGGCATGGGGTGACGAATCACAACCACTTTCAATCCTTTCTTTCTGAGAATCTCAACAACTCGCCGGCTCGTTTGACTTTTTCCAGCACCCGTTCGAACAGCACAAATCGCTACGACTGGCTTCTTACTTTTCAACATCGTCGTAGTGGGACCCATTAATCGAAAATCTGCACCTATCGAGTGGACCCAAGACGCTAAATGCATTACATCAAGATGAGCCACGTCACTATAGGCAAAGATGACCTGCTCAATATCATGCTCTTTTACCAGAGCCGGTAGAATCTCCTCAGGATAAATCGGAATTCCCTTTGGATAAAGTTTCCCCGCAAGAACAGGAGGATAAATCCGATCTTCGATACCAGGGATTTGTGTTGCAGTAAAAGCAACTACTTCATATTCTTCGTTATCTCGGAAATAGACATTGAAATTATGAAAATCACGGCCTGCTGCACCCATTATAATAACTCGCGTTCGTGCCATAATGAACTACACATCCAGTAATGGGCACGGGTGTTCCTCTCCAGTAAAAGCATTACGTTTCATCAGAAAGATACGAATTCCTATTAATTCAGATACAAGGCTGGGGACAGATACTAATTTGATAATTCGCTGGCTACGACTGAGGTTTACAAATTAAAAAGATGTCTTAGTAAGGTTGAGGGGCTGTAGAATGTTTGTTCGAAAAAAATTCCCTCCCTAGCTATTCTATTAAAAATCTTCTTTTTTTATTCTATAATCGTGGCATTCGTAGTCTATTTCTATAAAAAGAAAAGAAGAGTTTTCAAATCCTTTAGATTTGGTAAAAGATGTCATAATGACTCCATCCAGAAAACGCTTTGGCGCCTTAAAAATCGCGTTTTGGGTGGGATTGCGCCTTCCTGAATGCACTTTTTCAAGTGAAAAACCAACCGATAACAAATAAAAGTCGCCATTTCCCAGCTCATAGCTAGTGAGGAGATGTTCCATGCGGGGTAAAAATGGACAAGGTTTCCTCCTTGTTGCGGTAAGGCTAATCAAGTTCCTCATCGCACCTTTTCTCAAAAGGTAGGGATGAGGTAATCCTCTTACCTATGGGATGAAGTTTTTTTCTCTCACAGGGGCTTTATCCCATGTACCTCTTTTTATTCGATTAAGTTCAGACCTTTTATCAAATCCAACTAGGTCTGTCCCTTTACAAAGAAATGTGAAACTGGTGACCAGCTAGTTTTTCGAAAAGATAATCAAGTAGAGACCGGTTCATTGATGATAGAGACAAACTTTTATAACTCCGCACAGTGAACGTGCTTCTACCAGAGGTCGAACTGCAATGATGGAAAGAAGTCTAGCCTATGACCGTGCAATTACCATTTTCAGTCCAGAAGGTCGATTATACCAAGTTGAGTATGCGCTGGAAGCGGTTCGTCGGGGCAAGACCGCAATTGGTGTGAAAGCTGCCAATGGTGCAGTGATTGGGGTTCACAAAGAAGCCACCTCTCCCCTGATGGACTTAGAGCAAATCCAGAAAATCTACGTGGTAGACAAACATATTGGATGCGCTATTGCCGGCCTACATGCCGATGCTCGCGTTCTCGTAGATTTTGCGCGTGTTCAAAGTCAGATCAACCAAATCACCTACGGCGAACCAATCGATGTCGAAGTACTTACCAAAAAGGTCTGTGATCTAAAACAGAACTACACACAGGTTGGCGGCATTCGTCCCTTTGGGGTTTCCTTACTAATTGCAGGGGTTGACTCGCAGGGTCCCCAAATTTTTACCACCGATCCCTCTGGATCTTATTGGAGCTGGCGAGCTACAGCAATTGGTTATAACTCTGAAGCCGCTCGGGAATATTTAGCAAAACATTACAAGCCATCAATTAAGCTGATGCCTGCGGCAGTTAAACTCTGCATTGATACCCTGAGGCAAGTCGTAGAAGAAAAACTCGATGAAGAAGCCATGGAAATCTCGATTGTGGACACCGAGAAACGAGTATTTACTCCTCTAGCCAATGAAGAAATTCGTGACCTTCTCACCTAAAGTTCTTCTTACTGAAATATTTACAACCTTTGAAAGAGATCCAACTTTAGGTTGAGATAATATCAATCGTCTAAGTCCCAGTCATCCTCGTCGTCTTGTTTTTTATCCTTCTTCTTTTTTCCTTTCATTTCTTGAATTTGAATTTCTAAAGGACGATCAATCCTTAATACTTGGTCTGCTGCGTTTTGCACAGCAACACTGAATCCGGGTTCAAATCCTATGGCTATGGTTTCAAGGCCGTGTTCTCGGGCACGCCGAAGAATTGGGGCGGTTCTGGCATGACGGCTGAATATTACCAAGAGCTTAGCGCTATCACCTAAGATTAGGTCCATCGCATCGATGGTCATATGTAGATGAACATCTGATGTGGTCACAACCGGTGTAAATCCGCTATTGGAGATGGCTTCCAATAATTTGGTACTTGCTCTTTCGTTTAAGTAGACCTTTGCCACGCCAATTTTTCCCAGAGCACCGATTTGGTCTTTGAGATCATCTAAGCGGATTGCAAATTCGCGACGAAGGACGTTAGGACCATCAATGAGAAATGCGACTCTGCCAGATCGGCGTAGCCTCGTGACTAATCGAACTAGACTTCTTATCCGGCCAGTGCGAGATGACATTGGTGGTCCAACTCGGGGGTGAGTCAGTATTGTTTTTAAAGGTGTGTTATTGTTCTTTCCTCAATCCTCCTTGATATCCCTTAATTCTTTTGTTTAGATACGGAAAGTTTAACTGCCTGTCTTTGATGTAAACCAAAGCGGGGAAAATACCAATGAAACAAGTCATCGCACAAGAAAAAGCATGGGAGATGATTCGTGGCGCAAAAAGTGCTGGTGGTCAAATCGTTTCAGCCACAATTCATATCCGTATTGCAGAAAGTACCAATCCGACAGATTTCCAGAAAACAGTTAGCGCAATTTTAGGTGATGGCTTTACCCAACCACGAGGACGAGCAGTAATTGTTTGGGGCGAACAAGCTGCCGATATCAGCGATATTGCTAATCTTTGGTTATCTTACGGGGTTATCGAATCCTCAGAAATATTATCAACTTGCCGAAATTTAGCAGGGAAAGCAGGATTCGGTGAGATGGGAAAACTACGGTTGACCTGTGTATTGGAGTTTTCCGAACGAAATCGCATGGTCACCCTTCATGACCTCGCTTATCCAGCAAAAGGGGGTGACGCAGTAGCCGATACCATTGCTTTACGACCCTACAAAGCGGTTAGCGAAAAAGGCGAATATACATTTCGGACACTCCCTGAATTGAAAGAATTCCTCACTAAAGTCAAGGATGCCGAAACCCATAAATTCGACGATAAAACAGGGAAATGGGTTCGCTGGATCGAGGTAGAACAAACCGAAGATAAACTCCTCGTCAACATTCCGAGCCAAAAAGGCTCCAAAAAACTCCAAATCGATCTTCAGACCGGCAAGGTTGAGGAAAAGAAATAATTCCTGCTTCTCCTCTATTTTCCAAGGAGCAGGCTTATTAGACTCAAAGAACTAATGTCTACGCCCTAAGAACAAGCTATCAAAGAATTGAGGTCACCGTCTATGTCAGATGAAGAAAAAACCGAATCGGAAGAAGAAAAGAAAATTGAAGAAAAACGCAACGTCGCCAAACAACTTGCCACCTCTTTCCCAAAATTCATCATCAATGGGTTAATCGCGTTAGGGATTGGGCTCTTCTACATTTTCGTAATTCCTCTCTTCATCGTACTTGATAGTTATCCCATACTCATTCTACCTACAGTCTGGGACCCTGCTGGAGTGATTATTCTATCTGGTTATTCTCTAATCCGGATTGGCATCTTACTGGTTATTTTATTATTTGGCATCGAAGCCCTCCTGCAATTTGCACGATCCGCGGATGCATTCTCTGATTACATCATTAGCCGGCTACCTGGTATGCGGTCCACTGATCGTTATCATCCTCGACGCATTCCCCTGAATTTGATATACATCTTTATGGTATTAGCCGTCTACGTTATTGTATCACCCATCTTTATCACCGGTATCTTTCCCATTGAAGTCTTACAACCCTATTTTCAGGTTCTTGCCGTCGCCTTAGTTCTTTTCTTTGTCTTAGTCTTCATTTATGATTTGGCAAAATCCATTCAAAAATCAGCGAAACGGGGTATTGATAAGTTCGGTAAAAGACTTGCTCGTCGATACGAAGATGAGGAAAAAGAACCCGAAAAACTGGATTCAATGTATTAATATTAATTTGTAGGCTTAGCTGTGGCCTCGGTTGTGTTCGGTGAAATTTTTTTCGTTGTCTTTGGTATAGTCTCAGCAATTTCAGATAGAATTTCTGCCGTTTTACGAAGCCCAGCTAATCGCATCACTTTTTCTGGTGGAGGATCCAGGCCAACAAGGATTTGCATATTCGAATTGATATTATTGGCTCGGACAAAAGACCAAAATTCTTCCAAGGCTTTGAGTTGTGGTTCAATAACTTCGGTGTACTCATCATCTTTAGGTTGAGGTAATTCAATGCGTAAATACCAAGTATCCTGCATATCCTGGAGGATTTCACCTGATAACTCATGCATCTCCATTAAGAAAGTAAGTAACGGTTCAAGAGCCTCTCTCCGAACAATGTCACCGTCTGGGTCCAAGCTAACCACCCGTCGTTTCAAATCCACGATGAAAATCCCGTTTCCCACCGCGAAGTACCATCGATTTTCAAGTGCATATCCAAAGACCTTTTGTTTAGTAGCAGTTTCTAAGTACTTTTTGAAAGTCTCGAAGTTGGCTTCAGAATCATCTCGTTTAAATTCGATAAATCTGCGGAAGTATGTGAGTGGGTACCGTGGCTCGTGAGGGTGATCACGTTTAGCACCTGATTTTAAGTATGATTGCAGTGCACGCGTACTGACTTGAAAACAAAAAGAGGGTAAATCACTGGTTCTGGCTCCCAGTGCGATGAGAATGTTTAAGAAAACGCGATCAGGACACATAGGTTTAATCGTACACCGCATACGATCACGCTGGCATTCTTTACAAGTGGTTGCCATCTTCGTAAGGACTTGGGTGAGCATGAACCGACCCATGGTTGGATTCCCAAGTTCCTCCAACTGTTCAAATCGGTCCTGATATTTCATGTACACCCTATGTCACCAAACGTTACCCAATGAAATTCTACTCTTCACTCTTTATTTGCAGATAAATTCTATTAGACAGGCTCTACAAACGCTTTAGCGCTTCTAAACCTTTCGGTGTCTAAATGCACCATTTGATTTCCATTACTGCCTTATTCGTTGGTGAATTGGCGAATTTAGTTTTTTTTCTCAAGATGAGCAAAGCATAAAAGACTTAACGCTCTCCATCGAAGCGAATTTCACACATACAATATCTCGGGGTGTACATTTTCATGACGGAACGAATCATTGACCTTCGTTTTCATGGCCGAGGAGGCCAAGGTGCCTGGACCGCTTCAATCCTCCTAGCTCGAGCTGCAATCTTTGAAGGTAAACACGCGCAATCTTTCCCCTTTTTCGGACCCGAAAGAAGCGGAGCACCAGTAGAAGCCTTTGCACGCATCAGTACCAAAGAAATCGAACTTCATAGTAAAGTGTATGAGCCAGACTATGTCGTGGTCATCGATCCTTCGCTTCTCGACCAAGTACCAGACACCATTATCGCGGGAACCAACAAAAAAACGAAACTCATTGTTAATACCCGTGAAGACGGAGGCACTATATCTAAAAAACTAGGATTCAAAGGAGAAGTCTGGACAATAGCAGCCACGGATTTAGCCCGAGAAATCCTTGGGCGCCCAATCGCAAACACCGCCATGTTAGGCGCATTAATTCGAGCGACTAATTTAGTGAAGCTTGACAGCTTATTTACCGAGGTCACCAATCAATTTGGCGACCGAATCGGAGAGAGAAACGCCACCATTATTAAACGCGCCCATGATGAGGTGAAGAAACATGCCTAAGAAAAAACTCCCTGGATCCAAAGACATTCCCCCTGCCGGGGTCACCTGGAAACCCGCTACCGACTATAAAACCGGAGATTGGCGCAGTAAACATCCAGTCCGTGATAAAGAAAAATGCACCCGCTGTCTTACCTGCTGGATTTTCTGTCCTGATGCCGCCATCACTTGGGACGGAGAAGACATTCATTTTGACCTAAATTATTGCAAAGGCTGTGGCATCTGCGCCGAAGAATGCCCTGTCAACTGCATCGAAATGGAGGATGAGTGAACCCAAATGCCCGCTAAACAAACCCTCATGGGTATCAATGGCGACGAAGCAGTCGCCTATGCAGCTAAACACGCGCTCGTCGACGTGTGCGCCGCCTATCCCATTACCCCCCAGACTATTATCGTCGAAAAATTCGCCGAATTTGTTGCCAATGGCGAAGTGGAAACCGAATTCGTCCGAGTTGAATCTGAACACAGTGCCCTCAGTGCCTGTCTTGGGGCCTCTGCCGCAGGCGCCCGCACCTTTACCGCCAGTGCCGCAAACGGGATCGAACTCATGCACGAAGTCATCTTCCTCACCTCCTCAATCCGTCAACCCGTCGTCATGGCCGTCGCTGACCGTTCACCCAGCGGCCCAATCAACATTCACGGCGACCAAACAGTCTCCCTTGCCCAACGCGACACCGGCTGGATCATGATGTACTGCGAAAACTCCCAAGAAGCCTACGACTCCACCCTCCAAGCCTTCCGCATCGGCGAACATCCCGACGTACAACTACCCGTCATGACCATGCTGGACGGCTTTGTCCTCACCCACACCCTCGAGAACGTCTATCTCCTCGACGAAGTCGATGCCCACAAATTCGTCGGACGCCGACAACCTATGATGATGACCATCGACGGGAAAAAAGTCCCCCTCAAATTAGACCCTAAGACCCCAATCACCATCGGGCCACTACAGCTTTTTGATTATTACATGGAATCCAAGCTTCAACACAGCGAAGCCATGGAAAAAGCCCGTCCCGTTGTTACCCAAATCAACAACGAATGGGCGCAACTCACCGGACGCAAATACGGTGATGGCTACCTCCAACCCTTCAAAGTCAAGGACGCAGATGCTGTTATTCTCACCAGCGGTAGCTCCGCAGGCACTGCCCGATTCGTCACCCGCCAACTTCGTGCCCAAGGCAAAAAGGTCGGACTCCTCAAACTCCGCACTTTCCGCCCTTTCCCCGATAAGAAACTGGTCAAACTCCTCGCGGACGTCCCCGTCGTCGGAATTTTTGAGCGCACCCACACGACAGGAAGCCTTGGCGGTCCAATATTCAATGAGGTGCGTAGTGCCCTCTACGACCACGACACCCGTCCTACCATCCTCGGCTACTATGGCGGACTCGGTGGACGCGACGTCACCCCCGATCACTTCCACGCCATCTATAAAGAACTACTCAAAATCAAGGAAACGGGCAAAGCCCCGCGCAATCCCATCAAATACATCACCGTAAGGAAATAACCTGGAGGAAAAGAACATGACTCAAGAAACCCCCAAATGGCGAGCCCGCTTAAAAGACCTAGCTGAACAAGAAGAACTCTTCACCAGTGGCCAACGTCTCTGCGCTGGCTGTCCTGCCGGCTCCATGGCCCGGATGGCCATGCATGCCCTTCCCCGACCCAAAAATACAATCGTCAGCCAAGCCACGGGCTGCCTCGAAGTTGCCTCCACCATCTACCCCTACAGCGCCTGGCGTGTCCCCTGGATGCACAGCCTTTTCGAAAATGCGCCCGCCAACGCAAGCGGCATCGAAGCCGCCTACAAAGCCCGCAAACGCCAAGGTCTCGAAGACGATGTTCCCGATCTCCTCATATTCACTGGAGACGGCAGCGGATTTGACATCGGCGTCCAAGCCGCCAGTGGCGCCATAGAACGCCGACACAATTTCCTCTACATCATCTATGACAACCAAGCGTACCAAAACACTGGAATACAACGTTCTGGAGCAACGCCGAAGTATGCGTGGACAACGACGAGTCAGGTTGGAACTGCGGTACCAGGGAAACCAATTTGGAAGAAACCCATTGCATTAGTCTACGCCGCCCATGATCCCGCATATTGTGCAACAGCGTCCGTATATCATTGGCGTGACTTCATGATGAAGGTACGCAAAGGGATGGAAAAGCAGGGACCAGCCGTAATTGTTGTCCTGAGTCCGTGCCATCGCAACTGGCGGTATCCCGAAGAACTCGGGATGAAGATGGCAAAACTCGCGGTGGAAACCTGTTTTCACCCACTATGGGAATACGATGGAGAAACCCGCACCTATTCTATGTCCTCACCAAGTCTACGGTATGTGAAGGATCCGTCGAAGAAGAAGCCCATCGAAGAATGGTTAGAACCTCAGGGTCGGTTCCGACACTTATTCCGCCCGAAGCGCCGTGACGATTTCATTAACGATTTCCAGAATCTCGTAGATGAGGATTGGGCATTTATCCAGAAGCTTACAAAGATGGGCTGATTCTATCTGGGTGGAATTGAGTAGTTTGACTTGCATATCAAATTAGCTCATCCTTTGTCTCAATATCACAAAAGTGATAACAATTAGTGTTACAACGATGACTGCAACTACTATTATGATAGCTAGTGGTGGGATGATGGGTGTTGGTGGCGGAACAATGTATTTGGGTTGCCAAAGGAAGGAGCTGGTCCACCAAGGGCGTGCGGGTGGGTCTGTTAGAAGAAGTGCGTTCCATTTGTCGTTGGTAGTTCGTTTGATTGAATTCATAGTAGCTGAAGACATAGCCTCCATAGATGAGTGGTTCGTCACCTGGAGCTTCAAAGATGATGAAGAGCTTGTTGAAGAGGTTTTGCTCAAAGATGGACCATCAATATAAATAAGAAGTGGTTTAAATAGAATGTTAAGAGGGCTAGTCAGTGAAAGGGCATCGCCAACGGCTCATTTTTTTTAGTGCTCTGGTCTTTTGTATGTTTTTCTCTCTGCTAATGCCGGCGATGGCTCAGCCTGACCTTGATCCTAATGTGACTTTGAGATATCGGCATCTATGGCCGGGTTGGAAAAGTGATTATTACGTTGAATTGGAAGCGGGTCGCTGGACAATATTGGTTGAAAGTGATCAATTCTGGGGATTAGAGGTAAAAATCACCGTATCATTGTATAGTGACTTTCATACTGTTCTTATTGACAGTGGCGAAGGTAATGGAAATTACCCGGTAGTGAGTTTTCTTCTGAATTCCAGTGACACGGTGTATATTCGTGTCAGTGAAAATGCTGATGGGGGCTCCTCAGGATTCTTTGACGTAGGGGTGTACGATGATTTCCATCTGCTCATACGCCCTTTCACTAACCCCTTTCTAATGATTACAATCTTCATAATTATAATGGTGCTTGTCTTTTTCGTGATATTCAGCTTGGTCTGTTTTTTTAGTATAAAATCTCGGCGGAACCTCGAACATATCTCGAAGGAGAGCGTATATGATGTTACCCAGCTGCCTCGTCAGACGCGGCGGATTCTCCGGGAGCAACTGCCACCTACTTGCCCCAATTGCGGTGGGAAACTACGATATGGCTCTGTCAAATGGGTAGGTCCCCATACGGCTGAGTGTCCTTATTGTGGTCAATCAGTACCTTTAGAGCTAATTGATATAGAAATCAACGAAGCCGAATAGATCGCTATAAGTTTTCACTGAGAATGGCAGATCACGGCTGCTCTAGCTTTTATAAGGGGATTTGCGCTAGCCGGAACTCGATGTAATAGTGACTCATGAATCCTGGGAAAATGGTGGGTGAGAGGTCGGGTGTGGCACTAATGTACTGGTTGTGGTATCGATTCCATATTGTGTCGTTTTCAACAAATTCTAGGGCGATTGGATAGCCATCGATGGCTAGGGTAATATTCTGTTCTGAAATTTGGAATCCGACGATATTATAACTCCATTTCAACAATACGTCATTGCACATATATTCCGGCTCGGGTGTGACGACGAGTTGTCCGGAATTTCCTTTGAGGAATAGAGTAACATTCCACTGCATGGCCATTTCAAACCCGCCATGGTGCTCTCCTGAATCGTTGAAGTAAAGGGTGCCTGTCATTATTAGGCTAGGCTGGTTAACATAGATTAAGGTCCCCGCTGCAATAAGACTTGTAATGAACACTACGATAGAAACTAACCCAACTACTATTTTTGTTCTTCTTTCCATTGGCACCCTACATCCAATGTACCCTAGTAGCATTTTGTAGAAGGGCTTGCGTTGTATAATATTCTAAGGATTAGAACAATCGGAACTCGATGTTCAAGAATGCAGAACGAGAAGTGATTTCTATTTGGTTTTCTCCGAATAGGAGACAATAATTAGTGTTCTAGTATACACCAGTGGATATTATAGTCGGGGACACTTCATTGACTTGTGGAGGTGTAGCATGGCTAATAAGAAGCCGCGGAAACAGTTTGTAAACCCGCTTCTCGTTGCTTGTTTGGGCTGTCTTTTAATTGGATATAGCTTAGTGTACCCTATTTACTTGGTTTCAAATGGGAGTCCACGATATGCTTGGGAGGGTTTACAATACGATTCGCTGCAACCAATTTACGGGATTGTATCTAGCGATAGTCAGAACTATAATTTTGAATTTGAGCCCTCAGGACTTTATGAATTGACGGTTGAAGTCCGGAACTTCTACACTAATGGCACCCCCGTACACATTGTTTGTACATCTGATGGTGAACTTACAACGCTTACAGATTTTTATAATGTCACAGCTGAACCAGTCAATGAGACATTCTCGTTCCATTATTCATCCCAGATCTTAATCACCGTCGAATATGCTGGGAATATAACCTTCTTTTCAGGTTGGGTAATAGTCCAAGGGATTCGATACCCCCCACCAATACCTCCTCCTCCCTATCCTGTGTTGTACACCCTTAGTCCATTTATCGCTGGCTTAGTCGCTCTCGGTTTGGCTTTATATTGGTATCGGGCTGAGAAGCGAAATAACGCCTCAAGGAAGTGGGACCAAGCCCTCATATTTTGCACTCTTGGAGTATTACTCCTTACTTTGAGCTTTCCCTCCGTGGTGTGCCCTCACTATTATCTCTATTACCATAGTTCGGAATACACTGATTTTGGAGAATTTTCAGCCCCGGTAACGCAAACCGTGCCCCGTGTTAATTTGACACTGACCGGGCTGACTCAAAGTGAGGTAGCGCTTTATGGGTTCCATGTCACATGGTCATCAGTGACGGTCCATGTTTATTCGTTGGATGGATCGATAAACTATACGTGGAATTATGTAAATTCACAATACCCTGGCTATCAGACTCTCGTGTTTGATACTTATGGTGACACTGTTATTGAGGTGATTCGTGAAGCAGAAGATACCGCATTCAGTTGCTGGGCAATAGCAAGTCATCGACCAGTGGAGGTTCTCCAAACTCATGCCGGGGCTTATGCCCCCTTTGCGATCGGATTCCTCATTTCTGGTGTTATTTTCTTAGTAACTGGTGTTCACTTTGCTACGAAGGGATTCCGAGAGCCATCTAAATTTTAATTGATTAATGGGCTTATGATATTTTATTCTTTGACAGCACTTTTTACCATTTTACTCCAAAGCTGCTTCTTTTTTCAGTCTTAGTAAGTGTTGGTATTGCCACTCTCGTTCGTTAGCTACGGCTTCGTATGTATGAGCGGCATTTGTAGCTCTATAGATAGCTTGTAGGACATAAATTGTCGAACCGATAGCATGCGTTGGAATATGTGCGGTTGCCACTGCTTGACCTGCGGCACGGGCCGAAGAGCGAGCTGCACTATCTTTTCCCACTTCACGGGCAGCGGCATGAGCATCAAGGGAAGCCTTACGTATAACAGCCATCTTAAACACCCCGGTCTTTATCCATGTCTTGAGCGTTTCAATCGCTTTTCGAGGCCGATGGTCTTCTGGATATTCTTTTTCAAAATATGGTAAAACACGCTCAACGCAATCGATTGCCCAGACTGCCAATGTTTTCTGGTCAGTTGCTTTCACAAGTGTGACAATTCGTTCGTCTTTTCTATAGTGTGCAAGTGAGAATTTTGGTTTCTGTGTTTGTGTTTCACCATTCACATTAATTCCTCATTGTGTCTCTTTGTTTTCATTCAATAGTGTTATTATGGGACTAGATTGGTTTGAGTACAAGAAACAATTGCATCCACCTCTGCTGGTGAAATCAGTGGTTGAGCTCCGAATTTATGGGTTTACCAACACACCTCGAAATCTGTTGGTTGCACTCAAAAAGAGCATCGATAATCAATATTCATCCCTTTTTACTCCAGTAAGTGTACATCCGGATTTGTTGCCACTTCCTGAAGAAGGCTATGATTCACAGCGTCGCCAATATTTGGCTGAACCATTTCTCAAAGTCCTTGATGACGTTGTGGCACCCACTTTGCATGCTCTAGCTTTAGTAAATCTTGATCTTTTTGTTTCACGCCTGAATTTCATTTTCGGACTTGCACAGGTTGGTGGGAATGCCCTTGTGGCACTACCACGGCTCAAGCCCAGCTTTTATCAACTTCCCTCCGATGATGCACTATATTTTCAGCGCATTGTAATCGAGGCATTACATGAGCTCGGACATGTGCTCGGCCTTGGGCATTGTGAAAATTACTGTGTCATGCGTTTTTCAAATACGCTCGCTGATACAGATCAAAAGCCAGCCAAATATTGTAGAACCTGTTTTCAAAAACTAGTACGCTGAGGGGGCTCATTGGGTACCGACTAATATTGGACTTGGTAAATACCTGCGAATCAATAATGATGGCTTTCTATGCTTTTTGAAAAGGAACTTATCGGCTATGATATATATGGTGAAATTCCAATCATTGCGTGACTTCTTGAATTATTGATGGGTGAAAACATGACTGAATCGAACACTTCTCTCTGCCAGAATATTACCGACTTCGCAATTGATTTATTTCATCAACTTCGATCTCAGAAAGGAAACCTCTTCTATTCTCCCTTCAGTATTGCGACAGCGTTAACCCTGGCCTATGCTGGTGCAAAAGGAGCGACTGCGTCACAAATGGAGCAAGGTCTCCGGTTGACTCTGCCAGCCGAAGATATTCATCCTGCCTACCAAGCATTAATGGCTCAGCTGCATGACCACTCAGCAACACCTAGCTTCAAGCTCAAGACAGCTAACGCCCTCTGGATACAGAAAGGGCTAATCCTTCTTCCAAAGTATCTAGACGTGGTCAACAAATACTACGGTAAATCGCTTTTTACCCTCAATTTTCAAGATGCTGAACAAGCCTCTAGTCGGATTAACGAATGGGTCAAAGAACGCACCAATGGACTCATCAAGAACCTGGTAACACCCGCAACTGTAGCGACTTTTACTGCACTTGTGCTAACCAACGCCATTTACTTCAAGGGTTTATGGGCATCACAGTTCAAAGAAGGCAATACGCAGACTGCACCATTTACCCTAATAACTGGTGATGACATTCAGGCTCCAATGATGTATCAAACAGGGCAGTTTGGATATTTTGAGGGTTCTGGGTTTCAAATTCTCGAAATGCCTTATCACGGACAACAGCTATCTATGGTAATTCTTCTTCCGCAAAGTGGAACTAAGTTCACAGATTTTCAGAACGAGGTTACATCTGCAAAACTCTCTGAGTGGCTATCGAAAATTCATTTTCGCCAAGTCCGCGTTTATCTGCCACGCTATAGGTTACGTATGGAGGTTGAACTAACTTCTTCGCTACAGGCCTTGGGAATTATTGATGCGTTCTCTCAAATGAAAGCTGATTTTTCAGGAATAAGTGCATTTCCCTCACTTTTTCTTACTGCTGTTCTGCATAAAGCCCTTATCGAAGTGAATGAGGAAGGAACTGAAGCCGCCGCTGCAACCGCTGTAATCATTGCTCCAACAGGCATTGGAACCGAACCGGCTATTCCTGTTTTTCGGGCAGACCGTCCGTTCATTTTCTTGATTCGTGATATACGTACAAATACAATCTTGTTCATGGGGCGTCTAATGAATCCAAAATGAACTGATTAGAAGACTACAAATTGCACGTTAAGCATTGGCATCTTTGATCACGTTGTTGCACTTATCTTCTGTCCTCTGCTTATGACACTTCACCTGCATTTATATGGCAAATCAGTTTTTACCCAGCTCGTAGAAATAAGATCACAACTAAGATGTGATACATCTAGTCGCTTGAAGACCAAGTAAAAATTACATGTTGGGAAAAAACGAAAATGCGCATCCGATCGTTTCAAATAACGGATAAACCTGCAATCATAGAAATTTCTAAGCATACCTGGGGGGGTTATGATCAGCTTCCATATGAATTGGACGGACTCGTAGCGAACCCGAATTCTTACTTGTATGTGTTGGAACATAAGGGTCGTGTAGTTGCATTTGCGAATCTCAACATCATCGATGGCGGAAAGACGGGTTGGATGGAACATATGCGAGTCCATTACCGCTATCGAAAACGAGGATTCGCATGGGCTATGACCCAGCATCTTCTTTCAGAAGCCGAAGGGTTGAATATCGAAAGGTTACGACTAGCCACCACTATCGAAAATGACGCGACACAGCGAATTACCAACCGGATTGGTATGCAGCAGATTCTTCAGATGAAGCTTTTTTGGAAAGATAATTTTCGGGGCATCCGCTGGAAAGACGCCTCTATTAACATTGAACCCTGTACAGTTGAAGACGCATATGCGCTTCTAAAAACTCAGCCAAATCTCATTCCAAAAAGTATTCTCATCTATTATTGGCATGCCTTTGATCTAACGAAGGCTTATCTCATCTCGCTCAGGGAGCAATTCCAATTGTGGAAGGGAGAAGTAAATGGGAAATTAAGGACTTTGATCTTCGCATATGTGAAAAACCATGCACATACACCACTTTGGTGTTCAACCATTTATGCGTTAGATGACTCCTCCTTTTATTCAGCTCTCTCCCAACAGCTTCAAGGCGCAAAGAAGGCTTCGGCACGAAGCGTGTTATGTTTTCATTCATCACCGTTTCAGGGTGCGAACAAAATTCCAGGGCTAAAGCGTAACACATTCTCGAGTATCCTAGTATTGCTAGAAAAGCAACGTCCCTTTCTCCATCCTCGTTAAGAACTGCCCGATTCCAATAACTAAAAAGGATGAATTCTGTAGCCTTACATAGTATAATGTATTGGAGATGTGATGTGAATGGGTGATGCCCAAACTGCTTCAACACTTACATTTGTTGCCGCTATTCTTCAAATCATTTTCAGTCTGATAGCTCTTATAGTCGGTTTTCTAATAGTCGGTCTTCTGTATCTGCCATTCGTATACGACCCTTATTTCCTACCCATGATGGGGCTTTTCATTCTTCTTCCTCTAATTATCTTCGGTGTTTTTGGTGTTGTCGGGTTGGTTTTTGGGCTTCTCTGGCTAAACTGGCGTCACTTTCCCAGCGAGCACAAAACTGGGTTAATCGTATCAGGAGTTTTATCACTCATCTTTTCAAGTGGTTTTATACCCGGCATTCTTACAATCATAGCCGGTGCAATCGCGCCTTCTCCATCAGCATATCAAGGTTATGCACCTGTTAAACCTCCTATAGCCCAACCACGCACACGTTGTCCGCATTGTGGTGCAAATGTAACGCGACAAGATCGCTTCTGCTGGCGTTGCGGCGCTCAACTGTAGAAGACTCGGGCTCTATTCATCTTTGCATGACTTGATGCTATAATCACTTTTCTACTTGAAGTGCAGTAATTACACATGTAAACAAGCCTCATGGATTATTCCAGCGATGTTAATTGACGAGTACGAATTTGGAAAAATTACTATCAACGGGGAGACCTATCACACTGATGTGCTGATATTTCGTGACCGTGTCCGTGACCAATGGTGGCGACAGAAGGGTCATGAATTACGCATCGAAGATATCAAATGTGTGTTAGCTGCGCACCCAGAGCTGCTCATCGTTGGTACTGGATTCACTGGACTGCTTCGAATACCTGAAAAAACCAGCAAAGAATTACACAAGCATAAAATCAAACTGATCGCAAAGAAAACGCCAGAAGCATGCACGCTCTCCAATTCCCTGATGAAAGCGGATCGAAATGTGGTATCTGCCCTTCATATAACCTGTTAACATATTACAGACTAAATTCGACTTGCTAGACTCAAGCGAATAAAAACTAAAATTAACTTGGTTTTTCCTCTTTATGCAAGCATAGTAATTTTGTACTTGACTAAACCACTTTTGAATCTGCAAATATGCACTTTTCGTTTTTGTGGGGGTGCCTCCACGAATGTCTTCTTATTCGAGTTTTTCCACCAAATGTTTAGGGTGTTATTAAGATGTTTCTAGTTACGGATGTGAAGAAAGCTTGGAATATAATCGCTCAACCCCAAAGCACCTTTGAGACTGAAAAGAAAGTTGAAGGCTTTTGGTCAGTTCTACGCTGGTTTTTAGTTCTCAACATAGTTCTAGCGGTATTGACTCCCCTTGTAAGTTGGTTTGGTTTTCCTGCAAACATCATTCATTCAGGAACGAATGCACAAATGGGTGCTTATATCTACGCTCCGCTTCTTGAAACGATAACCGGTCTCTCTCGATATTTCTGGGTGGGTCTCCTCACCTATATACTGAATGTTCTCAAATTTCCCCTAATCGGATTGATTTATCACATTATTGCAAAACTTCTTCGTGGTTCAGGAACGCTTCTAGATTCATTCAAAGTGGGAATTTATGCGGTTGCTCCCACACTTGTATTTGGATGGATCCCCTATTTTGGGTTAATCTCTGGATTATGGGCAGGGTATCTGTATGTTGTTGCTTTGAATAGACTCCATGAGATTTCTTTTGGTCCAGGAATCACGGTGGTTAATTTCTTCATTGGAATACAAGTTGTATGGGCATTCACTTTTGGTTGGTTTGGTAGTATCATGCCTTGGTAGAATCTCTTCAAATTGAAACGCTTAGTATGCTTAGCAGGTTATCATTCAAGGCTCTAAGTTCTACATAATTCTCCAAAAACTGTCATATGTCTTGTTTAAATAACAAAACCACGCAAAGAATGAGTTTACGAGGGACTACTAATGGCAGAAATGAAACGTTCTAGTAAATATCTTTTCTTCCTCATCATTTTCATGGGTCTTGTGGGTCAAATGGACGTCTGGCTCTCACTCATCGAAAGCTATGCTGCACCGTATATCCTTGCTGAAGCCGGGCTCACTGCCACTCCTTGGCTATTTGGGTTTTGGCAAGGTGTCTTTGGCGTCATTGTATTTCTAGTCTTCTTCATCGGCTGGTTCTCTGACTCCTTCGGGCGCAAAATCGGAATCCTGACGCTAGTTCTAGTAATGGGCATCCCCGCTGGGCTCATCATCTTAGTACCGACGATTGCCACCACAACCAACTTTCTCCTCTTCATTCTTCTCTACTCAATAGTCATTATGGGCACTACATCCAATCTCTGGGAAGTGCCCATCACTGAAGAGTCCCCTGCAAAACACCGTGGGCTCTACAATAGTATCGCATTCCTCATCAGCGTCATTCCCCTCTATGCCCTAGTCGGTTCTACCGTTATCGAAGCATTAGGCTGGCGATGGGGTTACGGCATTATGGTTGTCCTCTTGATTATCCTCCTTGTTTTCTGGATTTTCATGAAGGAAACTACCCGCTGGAAAGACGCACAGGAAGGACGCGGAGAGAAACGTCTGGGCATTGTGGAAGCACTCAGGTCATTAGGACGCAGAGATGTCTTATATGTCGGTGTTGCCTCACTCGTCTATTTAATGTGGACTATTTCCTTCAAACTGGGCACAACATGGTCGGGCGTCTTTTTCACCAGCTTTATCACACCTGCTGAGTGGAGGACTATTCTCACAGTCGGTGGGTTAATGTTGCCTATCAGCGCGATAATCTCTGGTGTTTTACTCGAGAAATTAGGACGAAACTTCACACTCGTCCTTGGCACACTCGGGTCAATTTTCTGCTTCATCGGACTTGGAATGACCTTTCTACCAGCCTTCTTCTGGGGTGTCTACTTCTTCATGGCAATGGTCCTAGCCTGGATCTACACTTACGTAACAGAAATCTTTCCAACTAAAGTACGCTCTTCAAGTATCGGGATTTCCGTCACAGCATCACGCCTTGGCTACATTCTAGCTCCACTGATTGCTGCCGTATTACTCTTCAATTTTCCAGGAAACTGGCTCATCTTCTGGGCTGTAGCAGCTTGCTTCATGATCTTTCCACTATTCTCATTCCTGACAAAGCCCTATGAAACAAAAGGAAAGGAACTTGAAACTATCGACGAAGAGAAGTAACCTCAACACAACTAAAAACGCCGGTTGGACTTGCATTCACCGGCTCCCTTCTTTTCTTTTTCTCGATACAGCTACTTCGAGGTATTGCTATACATTAATCAGGTTCGCTTATGTCGAAAGAAACCAGAACATGCATATGGTTTGACACCCTTTTTCTCTAATTCGTCGAGAATTAGATTCATGCCAATAGAATCTGAGCTATCGTGACCAGCGATAACGACATAAATTCCTTCCTTTTCTGTTTCCTTTTTGAGGGCATCCGTCCAATGCATTGTGATTATAGTACTGACACCAGCACGCGCAAGTTTGGGAATGGATTCAGGTCCTGGGCTAGTTCCACCGGTGAAGAAAACGAATTTCTCACCCACACTCCCTTCAGAGTTCCCTATAAGAATTTCAGGACCTGCGCCTACCTTTTCTGCGGCTTGATATTCGGGAATTTCGAGTAGGATATCGACTAGGTCACCGAGGGTCATTGGATCTTGATCTTTGAGAAACTTGGTAAGGTATTGATAACCAAGAGAATCGGCCGGTGTGTGAGCACACATAAAGGGCATATCAAGTAGTCGTGCTGTGTCCATGGTTTGGGTGTGATTCCGGGCTTTTGTAGCCCAATGAACCTCTTTTAGTCGTTTTGCCATTGCGGACTCGGCTTGCGCGATGGGAACGCCAACTTTCGCCCAATGTTCGGGTTGAAGCCGCATAACAAAGTCTAATCGTGAACTCCCAATACCGTGGGGGTGATGGGCTAGAACTAAATCGATTTTTTTCTCTTTATCTTCCAGTCGGTCTGCGAGTAGAATTTCTCCTGGAGTGATATCGATACCTGCTAACAGACTTTTAATTTCTCGTTCAGGGTCTCCATAGAGTAATCGGCAATCTGTGTAGGGGTTCCACATGACATCTTTATCGGCAAGGTCTTTCTTCTTGCCCTCCAGTTTTTCGAATTTCTTCTTTGATGCCTCAAGAACCTTTTGAACCTTCTTTTCGCCACGGGGATCCGCTTTTATCCCCATATCAACAATCATGTGATAAATGTCTCCGAGCTTCATGACTTACGCGTAAATCTCCACTTGTTTGAATGTTTCGGATGCAAAAAGAAACGTGGACATATTACCGTGTTGACTTTTTAGCTGATTCTTTGAGGATGCCTTTCTTCACTGCATCATCTAGTATTTCTTGTGTGTACTCCCACAATATCTTGGATCCAGTTTCCATATGCTTCTTTGCGTCGACGATTTGTGATTTGATGATGTTGTGAATTTTCCAAGATTGACCACCATTGAGGTATGCAAGGAGAAGAGGTTGCATTGAGTCAATAGTTCGTGCGTATCGTGCTTCAGGTGTGTCTTGGGCTTCAAACTCTTCCCATAATTTATGGAATTCTTGTTGTTGGTCAGACGGTAATAAGGCAAAAAGTCGGTTAGCTGCCTTCGTTTCCCGGTCGGTTTTATCCTTGGCATGCTCCATATCGTAGATGAAGGTGTCCCCTGCATCAACTTCTACGATATCATGGATGAGCAACATTTTGATGACTTTGAAAAGATTGATCGTGGGCTGATTGGCATATTCGCCCAGTATAACAGCCATAATCGCAATATGCCAGGAGTGCTCTGCATCCGTTTCTTTCCGGCTTGCATCTACCAGCCAAGACTCCCGAATTACTTGTTTCAGTTTGTCGGTTTCAGCGATGAAATCCATTTGTTTCGAAAGGCGAATAGGATTCATATAGAATAGGTGGGGTGAGGGTGCATATTGCTTTGCCGGACAATAAAGGGGATGGCTACTCGTCTTCACGGGTCTCTCGATTGGCTTCACCGGTATTACTAAATGTCTTAGCTGGAATCTGCTCAGGTTGGTCTGTCGCTCCTTTAGCGCCGAGATAATTGGTGATATCAACATCCACGACGCATAAGGCGGAGAGTTGTTGGGTCTCCCGTGCATCCATGTACGCTTTGAGCCGTTTTATTAAGCTCGGAAGGTACCGATCATATGCAAGAAGCATGATTAACGGCATATAGATGAATATGAAAGGATTCAATAAGGTGATTAAGACGACGAACCAAGCCGGAACCCAGGGCCATGGTGGGGTAACCACAGTTGTTGCATAGATAATGCCGATATAAATGACGATGTAGCCGTAGTATAAGAGAACTGAGATTCCCGCATATCCTGCTAACAAATACGTGAGCACTCGTCCCGCGCTGAAAAGTTCCTGGGAACCACTGGGTGGCTGACCATGAAAGAGTATTTTTGCGTCGTCTATGAGCCATGAGGATGGGAGTATGGTTCCAAGGGCGATAAAGACAATTGGAAAGATTACGGCTGCGGTGTTCCATGCATTGACCGCTAAAGGAAGCGATGGATTCCATATCACGAAATATTGGCCGATATAGGTGGCTACGGTAAGGGAAACTCCAAAAGTGAGGAGTAATGCGAACACCGCTCTTCGAAAGACAGCATAAAGGGGATTAGGTTTCTTGGTGGGCACTCCATAATAATAGGTTTCACTACCCGGGTTGAGTAATCGGTTTAATGGTAATACGAGCCATCGTGGTGTGACTGTAGCCATCCATAAATAAAATGGGATGGCGAGGATTGGGAGTAGATAGAAGAGGATTAACCAGTCTGTGACGCCGTTTCCTGGTATTATCGGAATGATATCGATTGATCCATATACGAAGAGGGGTAGAATATAATTGAGAATCGCCCAGATTACATCTAATGTGATAACCACAAAGATCGTAGAAATGACGATGTAGTAGGTCTTTCGTTCCATATTGGTACACCTCTAATATCCCATTCTCTAGCTAAGTAAGGGTACCTACTAAAAAGTTCTTGAGATTTAGACTAAGGCGCTAGGATTTTGTGGATTCTTCCTTGAACCGGATATCAAAGGTCTCTAATTCCTTTAAAATTGGCTCATAGATTTCTGGCAAAATTGGAATTTGGACGCCCTTTTGCTGAATGTCACCTGATAGAATCATGTGTGAGGCGATAGCTGCCGGAAGCGCAACGGTTCGGCTCATGGATGAATCTCCATTGGGAATACCATAATCGATAAGCGTAGAGCGAATATGTTCACGGGACTGATCTTTATGCTCGATGGTAAACTGGTGTTGCATAACAATCATGTCTCGTTCTCCCGGTTTATATTGCAGCTTTTCTTGAAAGAGTGAGACCAATACATCAATTGGCGCGCCATGGTCCAAGGGGATGTCTTGGTTGCTAAAAAGCCCTAACCATTCATATCTCTCGATTATGGGGTCATCTTCAGGGAGGTTTAAGCGTTCAGCAACTGCCTTCTTTGGGTTGGATCCTGCTGGGAGTTTGAGATATTTTCGGAGGAATCGGCTATATGACATGTCATAGAGCGATTGCTCATCCAGTTCAAGGAGACCTAACTGGCTGATATTGAACATTGTTTTACACCAACCCGGGTATCGGAGGGTTCCCCGAAGCATGGTCTGGATTCCTTTCAAACCATAGATGTTAATGTACTGAAGCGAATCCCGATTTGGATAACCTTCAAAATCTCCAAGCTCTGGCACTGATTCCTTATGGCAGTTGTTAAACAACTCCTCTCCAGGAATTTGAACTTTCTTTCCATCCTTTCGGAATATGGCAGAATTCCGTCCTGCAAGTAGCACACCGCGTGGGCTCCAAGAGAGTTTATACCCAAAAGGATTGGTGTTTGCGTCTGGGGCAGGTAGTCCCCCTGTGAAGCTTGTAAATTCAAGGATTTTGCCTTTTTCTTGTTGAGCTCGATGGATGATTTTCATGGCGGACATGTGATCTTGACCAGGATCGACACCACATTCGTTAAGGAGTATGATGCCTGCGTGTTTTGCGCGGTCATTTAGAGTTCGCATCTCTTCCGATACGTATGAGGTAGTCACCATGTCTACCTTGGTGCGTAAGCATTCTCGTGCTACTTGGGCATGAAAGGTGTATGGAAGGAGAGAGGCTACAAGGTCAGCTGGTTTCACCAGGTCTTTGAGTTCCTTTGTCTGGCGGCTAATGTCAAATGCTTTCGCTTCGCCATTGGGGTGATCTCCAATAAGGTTCATCGCTTTGCTTACCGTTCGGCTGGCAACAGTTACTTGATAATTGTGATGTAGCATATACTCAACAAAGGGTCGAGCAACAAGACCGGCACCAAGAACTAAGACATGTTTCATTTCAGTATCCTCAAGACTTTGTTTCGGCGTGTTTTATTACAAATACTTTTTGAGATATTCATATTCGGGTGTAAGCTTCCCCTGATAGACTATTACGGCTTTTTTCACCTCAGGGAGAAGGTCTAGCTGGTCAAAGGGCACTGTGTAATCTGCATTGACAATGGAAGGAATAAACTGTTGAAGGGTTTCACTGAAAGATGTTGATGCTTCCCGCGGTAATTCTGTTGGCAGATTATCAACGGCCATGACAACCACCCCATCTCCTGAAATGCCTACTTTTGTTTTTTCGTCTAGCGGGTTATACACAAAGGTTGGGTGATTAGGTTTCGTGCAATTGACGGTAAACTCTATAGCCCCCTGGATGTCACAGCTAATATCACCCACTATGAGAAGACTCGGATGTCCATTTGAGTCCTCCCAAAGTTTCCTGAGTTCCGCCTTTGTTACCATTCGTGGGTATTTATCGGTCCAGTAGATGCAGTTCATCAAAACGGTAAGATAGGGAAGGTATTGGGCAAAGGCTGATTCGTATTTGGTCTTGCCATAGTCATAATAGTGCTGCAGCTTAAATGGTTGCGAGGAATCCTTAGGACGTACTGTATCTTCTTCGCGGAACACAACCTTGTATAGGATATGATTGTCAGGGGTTAGTTTCGACAGCTCATCAGAGGTAATGGCTTTGTGCGGTAATAAATCGAAGATGGCTTGGGCTCCCTTTGAGGTGTTTCCATACCCGATAAATCCAACCACCAATGGTGCTAGTTCGGATGCAAAGCCCTCAGTTTCTATCTGGTGCCCGACCTGCTTAATCGCGCTTTGGAGTTCGTCCATTCCTCTATATTGGTAAGTAGGTTTGAGTGTTGCAAAGGGATTCGGTGTCACTCCTTTTTCGGTTAGGCGTTCCCCCAGTCCACGAAGTGTTTCAGCCATGCCTGCATAGCCTGCCCAATTCCCAAAAAAGACTAATCTCCGTTCGGATTCTGCCTCGACAATGCGCTCATAGTCAATGAGGGTCACACCAACATCGAGCATTTGCTTTAGCATTGCCATGTTGTATTCTTGCCCCTTAATCACATGGGCAAAGAACAGATACACCTTCCCTGGTTCGAATAATTCTTTGGGGATTTCTTTAATTCCGAAAATGACGCGGGCCTCGCTTTGCCTTAAATCGCCGACCGAAGCCCCCGCCTTCTTATAGGCTTCTTCAGAAAATGCACGCTGCTCGGAAGGTTCTACGATAAATTCAAATCCATATTCCTTTATCAGTTCCCGAACATCTTTGGGAACTATGGGGGTTCGGAGTTCGAAGGCTTTGTTTTCCCTTCGGATACCAACCGTATTCATCAGAACATTCCTCACTTCCATAATTGAAGGCTTCTCGGTTAAGCTCTCCGATAAAAAAGTCTAGTGGCTGCGCAAAGAAAACCAGGGTCTAACCATATCAGAACAAGCTACAACATTAAAGTCAAAGGAAAACCCTTTGGAAATCTGAGTTGGAGATTATGGTTGATGAGGTTTTACAAAAAATCGACGAAAATGCAAATCGTGCAATCGAAGCAGCCAAACACCTCTGCAGCATTCCTACAGTTGCGGCTAAAGGAGAAGGAATAGAGGAAACGGCTGAACTCGTTCAACAAATGCTTGAAGAGGCGGGAATCGCTTCTCAGTTACACAAAACCAGTGGCGCTCCGGTGGTAACCGGTTATCTTGATGTTGGGGCAAAGCGAACGCTCCTTTTTTATGATCATTATGATGTGCAACCAGCAGAACCATTTGATCTTTGGGTCTCACCTCCCTTCGACCCCGAAATCCGTAATGGTCGAATCTATGCGCGGGGAATTGCTGATAATAAAGGCGATACGGTATCGCGAATTTGGGCCATTCGTGCCTTCAAAGACGCTGGAGTAGAACTTCCAGTTAATATCAAGTTCGTAATCGAAGGCGAAGAAGAAATTAGCAGTCCAAATCTACCGGATTTCACCAAGAAGAACAGCGACTTCCTTAAAGCCGATGCTGGGATTTGGGAATTTGGTAGTGCAGGGTTTGACGGGACCCAAGAGGCATGGCTGGGGCTAAAGGGTATTTTGTATGTCCAATTGGAAGTTGAACGGCTCTCGCATGACGCCCATTCCAGTAATTCCGCCATCTTACCCTCTGCGCCTTTCCGATTGGTTTGGGCTCTTAATTCGTTAAAAGATGTAAAGGAACGCATTCTCATCGAAGGCTTTTATGATGCTGTAGTTCCCATGACGACAAAGGAACGTGAATTTGTGGCCAAGATAGATCTCGAAGAGGAAGCGCGGCGGAAGTTCTATGGCATTGATGAGTTCGTCAATAATTATCAAGGTGATGCTTTACGTGAGGCGTATTATTATCAACCACACCTCAGTATCGACGGCCTTACGAGCGGCTATCAAGAAAAAGGTTCAATGACCGTTCTACCTGCCAAGGCCTCCGCCAAGATTGACTTCCGACTTGTTGAAAACCAACAGCCCGATGATCTCGTCAAAAAACTTCGGAACCACTTAGACAACCACAGGTTTACTGATGTGAAAATTGCCTGGTATGAAGGGTATTCTGCGGCTAAAACACCAGTTGACCATCCCTTCGTTAATATTGTAAATAAAGCAAATCAAGCCATCTTTGGGCACGCTATTCGTATTCATCCCACCTGTCCGGGGTCCGGTCCGCTCTACCTTTTCAAAGATTATGTGCCTATGATTTCCATCGGCATCGGTGACCACGATTCTCGTGCTCATTCCCCTAATGAAAGTGTATTGGTAGAGAACTATATCAAATCAATGAAACGAATTGCTGTGATAATTGACGAAATGGCAAAATGGTAAAGTGCTACCTTAGCGAATCCCAAGCCTGGCAACTCAGTTCAAACGTCGTCTGACCAAATCTGTTGGTGCTTTGGTATCTAAACTAAAATAGGAACTTCCTATACAATTTTAAGGTAAAGCTTCAAAGCACAGGTTATGACCGAAAAAAGAGATTATTTGTTATTTCAGGTCCTGAACATCATCACCATCATTTCAGTGTTAATCGTCAACATCCTTGCCAACGCACTACCACTTTTTAACGTAAATACAGGACAAGTATCTGATGCCTATCCTAATTTCTTCACTCCTGCAGGCTATGTGTTTTCAATCTGGTTCATCATCTATCTTCAAGCGATAATCTTCTTGATTTACCAAGGGCGTCCAAGCCAACGTAGTGAAGGGTACCTTCAGAAAATTGGCATCTTCTATTTCCTCGCTGGCCTAGCTAACATCGGGTGGATTTTCGTATTCCACTACTCATATGCCTATATGGTCGCTAATCCTCCATTCTACCTACTCTCAGTAATTTTTCTAATCCTTGTCTTCCTAATGTTGCTTCTCGTGTATCTACGGTTAGGCATAGGAATCGACGCGGTCTCCAGAAATGTAAAACTAGCTGTTCACCTCCATGTCAGTGTTTACCTCAGCTGGCTTTCAGTGGCTACAATTGCTGGATTGGCTTCAGCAATTAACGTCTTAATCCCAGGCATTCCTTCGGAAATCCAGCATATTGCTACTGCTGCTATGCTATTCGTGGCAGTGCTCCTCACATTACTGATGATTTATCTTCGGCGCGACTTCACTTTTGGACTCGTTGTATTATGGTCTGCAATTGGAATTGGTGTAAAATGGCTGACAATCCCAGTGATTCTCTACTCTTCAATCACCGCTGCGATCATACTCGTCATTGGATTAATCCTCATTCCATATCTCAAGAAATCAAATCTCATCCATTATTACAAAGGAACTGAATAGATTTCAACTCTCCGAAAATCGCCCAATAGCTTCTAAGGCAACTTTTACAGTGGATTGTGGAAATTCGTGAACTAGCTGCTATGGGTTCTTTGTAATTTGGAATACCTCCTAGGTGATAAGCCAACTTGGTTCCAAGGCATTCACTCTATCTATTCGCGTCGCTTAACCACAATAACACCAATCACTATTACAGCAACAACAATAACAATCGCAGATATTACTATACCAGCAATCGGGTTCGTTGGTACAATCCCAGAGACGTCAATAAGCCAACGCGCAATTACCCTCATTAATCCCCATTCCGAGTCCGGATCGTTCAATTCATCTTGGAATGTTGTTTCATCACGCGATTCCCCTTCTTCAATTTCAGGATGCGGACTTGAAAGGAAAACCACTCCCAAACCGTACCGAAACGTTACCATACAGGGAAGCCCATTGAGGGCATAACTGGCAATAGTAGTAACATGCGACATATCTGGGGCATCAAAATAACTACCTGTCCAACTTAGCGTTGCGTATGAGTCGGGAAGATCGTTTAGATCAGGCCCTGTTCCGTTCTTATGGATAGTAATTGTTACAAGGTTCTTACCCGCCGGGAGATCAGGAAGCGTATATTGTAGTTCTACATCAAAAAGCCCAAAATATGACCATTCAAAGAAAGTACCTCCATAGATTCCAATGAATGCTCCGCCACGAACTATGAAATCGCGAATGATATCATATGCTACGATGCCCATTTCATCTCTCAACGTATAAGGTGATATACCTGGCATGACCAGCATTGAGTGTCCCTCAAGAGAGCCATTCAACATATGATCGGGAGAGAGTAAGGAAATTTCCGCGTTCATCCAATCTAACATTTGAATAAGTGCCGTTCGGCTAGCCAAATTCTCTGTAGAATGACCACCCGTATACACTGCAACACGTACGCCAGATAAATCCGAAGAATCTTGTGCTGCCACTTCAATTTGTGGCACCTGCAAAAGAGAAAAACCTGGTAAAATGGAAATAAGTAAAAAAATAGTGAGTATCTGATACTGGTTCTGTCGTATCATTAAGCTCTGCATGAAATATTACCTCAGCATTTTATCCGTTGGTCTTTCAACAAATATGCTCGGAAATTATCTGGTTTAAAATCTGACCAAAACTTCCCCAATTCATACATTTTTAAGAACAGCATGGTTCAGAAATCGAAGGGTACCAAAAAAGAGACACACAATTGCAGGGAACCGAGAACTTAAGTTCAGAATAACTGGTTCATCACGGGGTGAATCGCCAATCCCACTCGAAAAGCAAAGCAACCACACAACCAATGAATTACCCACTGTTCCAACAACCGCGGTTTCACTTGACTCCCATTCACGGGCAACCTCAACCTATCTCTCAGTTGGACTCATTTCCATTGGAGCCATATTGGCGACAATCAATATTGTTAACGCGATTTACCTCCAACTCTTCATCCTTCTTCCCAATCTCCCTGAATGGATGAGGTTTCAAATCTGGAATTATTTAATTTTAGATACCTTTCAAGTCATCGGTATCGTACTAATGATTAGTAGTGCAGTCATTGTCTATTACGAAAAATACTGGCCCTATGGAGGCATCATTGGAATATGGGGTGCATTATCGACAATTCAATTCCTTAGTCTTCTATTAGGTGGATTAGGTGCCTTCATCAATCTATGCAGTCGCCCCGAACCGAAGAGAACATAAACGATAGGTGCCACACAATCAGTATCTAAACCGAGGTGATACTGTCATGCCCTCCATAATCGATGTTTGGGATCATGTGCAACAAATGCGACAACCATGGGCTCCGAAAGAAATCGCCCGTGTGAACGACCAAGTAATCCGGTTAGCGCTCTTCGATGGCGAATTTCCCATGCATAAACACTCAAACGCCGATGAGCTCTTTTACGTCCTAAAAGGACAAATTACAATTCGTATTAAAGAACAACCCGATATCGTTTTAACCGAAGGTAAGATGGCGGTTATTCCCCGAAACGTGGAGCATTCTCCTAAAAGTGTGAAACCCTCATACATTCTAATGTTTGAGCCATTAACCCTCAACCCTCGGGGTGACTAGTACTAAAACTGGAAAACTAGTACAAACCAACATACTTTTTGCATCTTTGCAGCACCGTTCCTTGGCGATTCTGCAATTGCAAAATTACTCTTGGAAATACACTGGTCCCATTTTCGATGCGCATACTCACGTCTGGGAGAACACTAATCTCACACAGACGGTTGAAGAACAAAGGCATATAGGTGTCAAATCTCAATTGATAATCGTCCACCTACCCGAGATTCAAGCAATTATTGAAGAACAATTTCCAAACACGTTCATTTTTGCCAAATATCTATCAACACAAAATATTATCAATTTACAAATCGAAGTCCTCTTAGAAGAAATCAATCAGATGCATGAACAAGGCTTCTCACTAGCAAAGATGTGGGCTGCTCCAGCTTGGCGAAATTACTACAAGGGATATGAAGGAACATTTCGGCTCACAGATACTCAATACAGACCCATTTTCGACAAGTTAGCATCAGAAGACTTTCCCCTCTTATTACACATGGCTGATCCAGACACATACTATGCCACAAACTACGCAAACTCCGAAAAATTTGGGACAAAAGAAGAACACCTAGAAGAACTCGAACAGTTACTCCAAAACTATCCAGACTTACAATTCCAACTAGCTCATTTTGCGGCCCAACCTGAAATTCATCGACTTCCCCACCTTGCCGAATGGTTCGAGACCTACGACAATGTTGTCGTCGATACGGCCTCTTCTCGCTGGATGGCCCGTGAGCTCAGTAAAGAACCTGATATTGCTCGTGACTTTCTCATCCATTTTTCAACACGCATCCTCTTCGGAACAGATGCCACGTTAAACGCTTCAGCCAATCCAGTAGACGGCTCTCAATTATCTCCTTACAAAGCTCGATTTATTGCACAGCGCATTCTCTGGGAAACCAATGATCAACATACGCCTTTGCCATTTCCTGACAAGGACACCGAAACTATTGGAGGCACGTTCATCAATGGACTGAATCTCCCCCAACGCGTGCTGCGCAACCTTTACTGGGCGAACGGCCGCCGTCTATACAATTACTGATTCTCCTTGGGCGTAAAACCTTCCAATATCATAAAGATTTAATTAGAGCGCTTTAAGCAACAAGCCTTCATCACTAATCTTTGGTACGGAGGCACCTCGCAATATGTCTGATGAATCAACTGTCACTACACTCGTGCTCATTGGAGCAATCTTCCAAATAATCATTGGAATTCTCTTCCTCCTCGGTGGAGCAGGCAGCAGCATAGGCACAGCAATTGGTTTCATTTTCTGGGGCATTAGCAGCCCGCTTGATTGGCTTTGGGTCATCGTCCCTGGTGTGCCTTTAATGGTCTTTGGAATCCTTGGTCTAGTGTTTGGTCTCAACTGGCTCCGATGGCGTCACACACCAATGGACTATAAGCAAAAACTTATCCTAACAGGTGTTCTCGCCCTGATCTTCACCGGCTTTATTCCCGGGCTTTTGGTGTTGATTGCTGGCGCAATTATTCCTGAAGAAACAGCATAGCCGTGTCAACGCGAGTCTTGTTGTTGACCTACTTCGCACTTTTTTTGAGAGATTATGCATCAAGCTCACGTTTCTTTCCGCAGAATAAAATAGCTGAGCGCTACTCCCGTTACGATGCATCCTACTACCTGGCAACTCATGATTAAGTGATCCAGAAAGGGAATTTGAAGAATTACACTTGTAACAATGAGAAAAAAAGGAACGAATACAGCGATTCCAACTCCAATAAAAGCCATGATGCCCATTGTGAAATCCAATCGATCATTGAACCGAGAATCACGTGACATCAACTAGCACCAACAACTAGCACACCGATTCTCCGCTGGTTTTTACATTTACGGTAACGGCTAAAAACTGACCATAACGCGAGCGCCTAAGAATACAAATACAACCAAACCCACCAGTGCTATGGTGGTGAAAGCAATCGAAGAAATAATATTTCGTATCATCTTTGTTATACTATACATCCTATTCGCGATTCCACGAGTTTACTATCGACGCAAAGCCTCAAAGGCTAAACAAATACCCACCAAACAACCTCCCAAAACTAGCCCACTCCGTTCATGGGCGCACACGGCGATCACTATTAGCATTCTTGGTATGCTCATCGCCTACCTCCTCTACTTACTAATCCCCCCTTGGATACCCTGGTTTCCACTACCTTTTCCAGCAATCCTTCGCTGGATTGGTTTACCTCTCGGACTTGCCGCAATTCCTCTCCTCATCTGGACCCATCGCACCTTGGGGCGTTATTACTCACCTGAAATAGAAATACAGAAACAACATCTACTCATCAGAACCGGCCCTTATTCCCGCATACGCCACCCAATGTATGTGGTTTTCATCTTAATCACCCTCGGCACAATACTTCTCGCAGCCAATGTCTTTGTTACGATTTTTGGTCTCCTTGTCTGTTTCTTACTCTATCCTATATCAAAACAAGAAGAGCAAATACTCATCAAAGAATTTGGCGACCAATATCGCGAATACATGAGACATACCGGTCGATTCCTTCCCCCTTTTCGTCGCAAACAAGAAATATCTATCAGAGCTGAGGGATAGTCCAACGATGAAAGAGAAGCACACAACTACGTATCAAGGAATTCAACTTTACAAAGACGAAGCTGCTGTTCTCAAAGAACTTGAAGAAAATACAAAAGCACCAATTCCCGCAAGTGGAACTGCTTTCTATAAAACCGGTTTTGTTCATAAAGACCAGCACGTCATAGGTCTGAGTCTTCATAACAAAGGACTCAAATTCCTTCCTGACTCACTTCAAGAACTTGTTTACCTCGAACGACTTTACCTCCGAGATAATCTTCTCACCACTCTCCCGCACACTATTGGTCACCTAGCTAACCTTCAGAATCTAGATGTCTTCAATAATCGAATCACTACTCTTCCTGAAAGCATTGGGGATCTCACCAAACTTCGTCGATTTGACCTATCTCGCAACTTTGTACCAACACTCCCTGAAAACATCGGGCAACTCCACTCACTGGAGCGTCTTGGACTTCTCAACGTCCATTTAGAATTCCTTCCCAACACCATTGGTCAACTCACCAATCTCTGGGATCTTATTGCATCCATCAACCACCTTGTCAATCTCCCTGATTCCATCGGTAAGCTAATCAAGTTAAAACGACTCACACTCCACGATAATTCCCTGACCACCCTTCCTGACAGTCTAGGCAATCTAGTTGATCTTGAACTCCTCTCCCTCCATACAAACAACCTCACCCAACTTCCCTCGACTCTGACAAGAATAACATCCCTCAAGGTCCTTCGACTTGAAAAGAATCAAATACAAGAATTATCATCCGCCCATAAAAGTTGGGTAACAGAATTACAATCGCAAGGCTGTGGAGTACGACTCTAAATCCATCGAATGAAGGCTACTATTAAATCCCCTCAAACGACTCGTGAGTAACATTGAGGTCTACTCAAATGTCGAAACCAGCCATTACATTTCTTGGTAACGCGGGATTTCTCCTTGAATATCACGACTCCACTCTCCTCATAGATCCCCCAAATAAAGCCGCGGGTGACCAGAAAGGCGACATCGTCTACTGTACACACCGTCATCCAGATCACGTTGGCGGTGTCAACATTTTCATGGAACAAAACCCCGTTGCCTTCCTCATCGGCAGCATCCAAATCGCTAAGAAATTCCCGCAATGGATTCAGCGCCAGGTCACTGTGGCATCTGGTGAAATCATTCAACAACACCCCTGGATCCTCAGATTCATCCAAGAGCCCCACGGTCTCACCAAAGGCACCACAAATCTCGGCGTCATTGTCCGAACAGAGGACTTTGCTTTTGGTCATGTTGGTGATGCTGTGCGTTTTGGTAATTTTGCCGATACAAAACTTGATGTTCTCGCAGTGCCTATTTTCGGCGGCTTCACTGCTTCACCTAAACGGGCCATCGAGGAACTGAAAACCTTTGATCCGCCACTCCCCACTATTGTACCAATGCATTCGGTATTTCGAAGCCCAAAGGGGTTCTGTAAACGTCTGAAACGTGAAATCCCCGGCACAACCTGCCTTGTCCCTATAAAAAATGAAAAATTACCAATCTGAAAATTTACCAATTCTAAAAACGCACGTTTTCTCTACAATGAGAAGGATAAATTGCATTGGTAGAACGGCCTCAAGCAGTAACTAAATGAATTCTTTTGCTTGTGAATAAAGGTCGCTATCGATTTTGTGGGCTTCATAGAGCACGTATAAAAGTCCAACAAAAATTGGAATACCAATTCCAACTAAAATTATTGGTATAACACGTAACAAGCTAGGAAGGTAGTAAGGGGATATCAGATATGGACAACTAAGATGAGAAAATAGGAAGATCGATACTAAACTCGCTCCATGGATAAGATACACCGCCCTCAGATTTTTTATGTCTCCATCTAGCTCTGTCATCTTTGCCTCCATGGCTAGCTCTCTAATTCCTCCTAATATAAACCACATCATGATAAGGTTCAATATTCCCCCAATTGCATAGATTGGCCAAAAGGCGTTGATCCAAACATAGGGGAATAAACAATTATCGATGACAAATAGTTCAGTTATATCTGGAATCATAATAATGATCAATACAATCGACAGATATCGTGCTCTCTCGAAGGAAGGAGAATACTTCATACATTCAGTAAGACCCATCAAGATCAGGATAAATCCAAGAAAGTCAGGTAAGAAATTGAATGATGCAAATCGGAAATCAAAGGCCGTAATTAAAAATCCCCAGAAAATTTTCATGAACCCATAATTAGTCAACCAAAACCCCCTTCAAATAGGTGATTCGACGCAGTTCTATTTAACATATTATGCTGAATGCTATCAATAACGTACGAAAAAGGACATTTGAGATGGACAGCTTATTCACTTTTTCACCAAACATCAATGCTAGCGCCATAGGTTCTCCAAAGAGAAGGGTTTTTGCTAGGATTTAATATACTCCTGCGCTTAGCAGCACTTTGGGAGTGGATTTCATAAAGAAAGAAAATTCAGGATTTGGTCCTCTTTCAGGCTATAAAAGTGGAGAAGGGTTGCTTGAATTGTTTCAATGCATTCAAACCCCATACTTTCAACCAATCTTCTGCTTGTGTCAAAATCCATATGACTTGGATAGACTGAAAGTAATCCGCCAGCTTTCAACACACGTTGAATCTCTTTTAGCAGAGTCAGCCGTCGTTGATGCGTGAAATAGTGGGAGTGAATGACATCATAGAGGAGGCAGATATCAATCTGGTCATCATTTAAAGGGATCACTAACTCACCCGACGTCTGGAGGATTTCGATGTTCGATAAGCCCTCATTCACGGCACGTTGTTCAAGTAATCGTAGCTCCTTAGCACTTTTATCGAGTGCAAAGACCCTCCCCCTCTTCCCCACAATTCGTGCTACAGGAACTGCGTAAAAACCAGGACCACACCCGAAATCGAGAACCTTCTGTTTCGGCTCGATACCTACCCGTTTGAGGAATGGGACAGCTAACTCTTTGAGCCAACGATCTGCATCAGATTCCACATTTTTAGCCCCCTCGACTACTTTGCAGCACCAATATTTGAAATACTATTTAGAGCTAACGAATTAATCCACTCCGCCTCAAAAAATCGAATCAGCGCTTTAAATCAAGGCTAGCCACTAAACTTTTTTAGTCCAATTTTCTAATGCGCTAGTGTGGAATGGCTGCACTTAGAGGGATTGAATGTTTCCAATCATCATTGTTATTGTGACAAGCCTACTGTCAACGGTTTTGCTCACTCTTGGTCTTGTTGCATTTTTCGCCATTGCCACAGCCCTTTCCACTGGACAAATCCTCAGTGACCGTGATATCCGTGGAGAAGGCTTCAGCTTCCGTTACTTCCTCTGGCTCTACCACCGACGACCTCGAACTTGGGCAACGGTCATTTATATCTCAAGCCTCGCAATTAGCTTTCTAGTCAATATCCAAATATTCCTCGCACTTTACTATGGCAGCCCATTAATACAGTACCTATGGGTTTCACTGCCTACTGCCCTGCTAATGCTTGTTCCAGTTGGGTTCTGGTTCATCCTACGATATCCAAAATAATCTTAGTCTGATGTCCAATCAGAAAATCACTAGCCACATCATCGAACCCTGCACTACGCTGGCGATTTTGCGCTTTCCCAATGGGGGGCACGCTCGCCTTGGAGACGTGGTTTTACGTGGTGTCATGTGGAAACCATTAAGTATAAAAATTAGGTAAGCCTAAATTTGCTTGTCGATGCTAATGGTGAACTCTCATGTGCCTCTTCGGACTGGAACTGTTTCCTGTGCTAACACTTGGATTACTGAACGGATGGATCCTTCTCACCATATTCTTCATCACCGAACTCTTTTTGGTACTTTCTTTTCCCAAAGGTACGCGGGGGCGCCTCTTTGAATACACACATTCCAGATGGGCGAGCCATCACCGTGTCATGCTTATCATCGGCAAGACGTTTGGTCTTCTCTATATTCTGCTCCTCGCTTTTTCACCTTTGAAACTTAGTTCACCATTTTTTTATCTAGGCATGATTTTCTACATCGTTGGGTTGACTGGTTTTGTCGTCGCTATCATAAATTTCCGAAGCACTCCACCGAATCAACCAGTGACCCATGGCCTATATCGGTACTCGCGTAACCCCCAAATACTCACAATCCTCATAACTATGTTAGGCGTCAGTCTCGCTGTGGGTTCAGGGGTGGCACTCATTCTGTTACTACTCTCTACAGTGTTTTCCCGTGCTCGGATTATTGAAGAAGAAAAAGCCTGCCTTGCACAATACGGCGAGGCTTACCGTGACTACTTGGAACGAGTTCCTCGCTATCTCCTCATTCGAACGAAGGTATCAAAATACTCCATCCATACACTAGTGGAATAGCTATACGCCCAAAGGGAAGCTTTGAAGCTACTTCTAATTCGCTAAGCCATGTAACATCAAAAATAGTCTATAGTAATGTGATTATCATTCCCCATTGACCGACACTTAACTGGAGTTCGTCTCTGTATTCTTTGACATACCCTTCTTCGATTCGAATAACTGTGTTCTCTTTTACTTGTCTAATCTGTTCATTCCAGAGTACGAGTTTGATCGAACCAGTATCATCTGAAAGATTTACCTCAGCTACCCTGAGCTCTTCACCAGTCTTTCTCGACATCACCGTACGTGGACTTGAAAGCTGATCCACGCTTCCCTCGACAAGAACTCTCTGCTTACCTTTCTGAATCTCTGTAATCCGTGACATGGATCGTGGAAACTGATCTGACATCCGTTTTTCGTAGTAGATGCCGGTCCACGCTGGATTGTCATGGGTTGTACCGATCTGTGCAAATCCCAGGCTCTTATAGAACGGATTCGTTCGAACATTCCACTCCGGAGTACCTAGCACCCACAGATCTGCGGACAGATATAGTTCCCAGACTAGTTCGAACGCCTTTGTCGCGATTCCCTTTCTCATATAATCCGGGTCGACCCAGATTCTCTCACAGACTTGATATCCTGGACCTCGATTCCCCACAATGAAGCCGCCAACAACTTCTGAACCCAACAGAATCTTTCGATATTGCAGCCACCTATTCTCAATTGCCTTCATATTCCATTCAACGGAGTCATAGCCTGGGGGACCACCCGGACCAGGAGCACCAAATTCCAAATCTGAATCAAATGCCCTTCTACATGTTTTTGTAAGAATCTCCGCATCTGCAACCTCTGCCTTGTGTAAAGAAATTTCACTAGAATGATCCATTCTAAACACCACGAAATCCAGGATAACACCCTGCTATCTTCGCTTTTCTGAACGCTATCAACCAACAGCTAAGACCATTATAAATCATTAACTCTGTTACCTCCCCATTATTCAAAACTAAAATAATTTCATCCAAAGCCGCCTCCTCAACCCCACGCTGTGCTAGCGCCTCGACGCCGCCCCAAAGGCAAGCATCCGCCTGTAATAGCCCGTGTTCTATGCCCAAACCATAATAGTAATACAAATTAAACAGGAATCTTTGAGTATTCATCATTAGGGCAGAGTATGTCAGTTCCTTAAAATGAATTAACTGGGTGTGTTCTAAGGGAATTGCAGAGAAAAAGACCTCAATTTCACTCGAACCTTAATTCTCTGTTTACAAAAACCCAGAAAGCACTGATAATCACATTCATTATTTTTATTTTCATTACCTATCCACTACTACTATTCATGATTCGCCCAATGCAATCTTCAGCCCGATATACGCCTGGGGCAACCCATGTACAGGTTGATACAGATGGAAACGGAATCATACACGTCGTCTGGCAGGAATTCTTCGAAGAACCTGATGCCTCCGTGTATTCCGTGATAAAACTCCGCTCCTATTCTAACTCCTCATGGTCTCCCGAAGCGATAGTACTCTCTCCTTACACTCCAAACTTGTACGGCTATGTGACCTACGATGAATATGCGTCAAGTCCAACAGCTTTAACATGCAATGATGCAGGGCAAATAGCCATCGGGTGGTTTCACTTAGGCGGCTCTTCTTCCACGAAATTCGCAGGTCCTGCATTCTATCGATTCTTTAATGGGACTCACTGGTCGGCTGTTCATAGATTCACGAATAACACCAACATTGGTATGTTTGGACTGAAGTTTTCACCTATTGGCATCTTATACGCGGTCTGGAAGGAAATCGAAGACTCTTATGGATCTGCTTGGCAAATCTATTGTCAGGCAATCGGGTCTCCTGATCCGCCAATTCTCCTTCTCCGTGATAGCGAGACTGAAACCCTTGTTAATTGGGGGCATCCACTTGAATTACTACCCGAAGCAAATGGACGGCTTCATTTCCTTTGGGGGTACGACTCTCTCCATTACCGCTCATATTTCAACGGAACACTCTCCAAAATCCAAAATATTTCAACCAGCGTCAGGGAATGGAGAGCCATCATGGACTCCGGACACCGAATCCACCTTACCTGGAGTCAATACACCGATTGGTTTGCCCACCTACAAAACATATCCTACTGTTCTCTCTATAATGCCACGTGGGATCCCACCACATTAATCGCTGACCCGGGTTTTTTAATTGATAGCGGTGCAGACTCAGAGGGTAATGTGCAGGTTTTGTGGGGATATCCCGACCCTGCCCAATACAATTTGAATGGTCAAGCCTTCTCCACCATTAAACCCAACGGATCAACCTGGAGCTCTCCAACGCCCATCCAAGTCCCGGCCCTTTTGAGTCAATTAGCTATGATCAATACCACACATTCCCATGTATTTTCTCTGCACGATCTGGTGTGCAATGGATTTCTGGTGCACGGAAATAGTCTGTTCTACACCATAATTCCAATGCGCCAACTATTCCATTATCACTCCATAGCCAATACAATCATTTCAACAACCCTCATCGGACCCGTAGCCCCAATTTACTTCCAACGCTTGGAGCTGCTTTTCAAGTTCCATATGCTCTTTCTCTTTGTTGGAGTCCCAATACTACTAGTCACAATTATTGGGTGTTTACATCGTCGAACTAACATAAAGACAAAGGAACATGAAGCTAATTTGGCAAAGTGAATTCTGATTCCTAATTGGTGATAAAGAAACCAAAATTATTTTCCTGTACCAGTTAAGACTACTACACATACTACCACCTCCAAGACCCCATACCGACCCAGCGCCTCAACGCCACCCCAAAGGGAAAACTACTCGCTTTAAAAAAAGTGTTTAATCTTTGAAGCCAATAGTGATAATGCGGTGTGCAATTTCCTGTTCATGGATTTTACTTAATTCTTCACGTGTCAATCCTTCTATTCTCTTTAAATATGTTGAAATCACTTCGAATGCTTTATTCACTTCTTCCCTCTTTTTCCCGTTATCAAGGAGAATTCCTGTAATCTCTTCCCTAGAACTCATTAAAGCCTCTTGACGCATCTTATTCCATTTCATCCGTTCATCAAAAGCATAACGATCATCAGACAAAGTAAAAACAGAAGTCCATCCATGACACCGCAAGAACCGTAAACCCGCTTCCTCAAATAGCGCTGGATAGTTATTTTGCCATGGATTAATATTCACCGGGTTATCCCCAGTATCCACAATCTGCCTCCAAAAGAAAACCTTCACTTCATCCAAGAGGGCAAAAGCCTGGTTCAACTCTTCTGACGGTAAATAATGCCTTCTTCCTGCTAACGGTTCAATCGCAACGACAAAACCCCCACTTCTGACCATCCGTTTCATTCCCTCCAAGGCTTTCACAGGATTTCGAAGGTTATGTATCACTATATGAGAGATTACCACATCATACAATTCCACTGGGATCTTCACATCTTCGATTAATCCTTGGATTGTCGTAACTTGTTGCTTGAATTTCCTTTGAAGAACCTTGATGAATTGTTTATCCGGTTCAAGACAAGACAATTTCATGGAAGGATTAATTTGTAATAAAATTTCAGAAAAAAAGCCTGTTCCTGCCCCAACTTCTAATACTTTCACCGAAGGCTTACAAAGAAACTCCAGCCACTTACAAAACATCTCAACGGCATCAGGGTCATACTCAAAATAGCGACCCACTCCAATCTCCTTGGCACTTTGAAGGGCACTCCAACTGAAACAAAAAGACGACATAAATTACTCTATTCACAATCACCGCATATAACTAACACTCAAAAAAAAGTGATAAGCCGCTTCGGTCTAGCGCCACTTTCGGAAACCCGTGGAAAGGTTCACGGCACGAATGCCCCCTCCAAAGGGAAGACCCACTCCCCAGGTCACTTCCAACTCCCTTCCTCATAGTAAATACAATAGCGTGATTAGCCTCCTCGACCCCGCACCGTGTCGGCGCCTCGACGCCGCCCCAATTGGAAGCACACTCGCCTGGGAGAAAGGTGTGGCTACAGATTTCCAGCGGGGATATCGAGGTTTTAAAATTCTAGGCTTGCATTGCGGCTTTTCCTCGTTGAAGCCAAGTATGCTTGTTCCCGGGGTAAACCTCTGGA
>JBHLPR010000042.1:0-18418 GCA_048939245.1 Promethearchaeota archaeon
ACACCATCTTCTGGTATCAGAATCTTATATCCACGGAAGAATGCATCGGCAGCCGTGTGACGAACACAAAGATGCGTGTGCAGACCGGTGAGTACCACCGTATCGACCTTCCGACTACGCAAAATAGAGTCCAAGGGCGTTTCAAAGAAGCTGCTGTATACATGCTTTCCTATAGTAATAGCATCATTGACAGGAGTAAGTTCAGGGATGACTTCTGCGCCTTCTGTGCCTTCGATGGCATGTGCGCCCCATCGTCCCATTTCAAAGTCGGTGTCAAAGTGACTATCATTAGCATAGATTATCAGTAGCTTGTGTTTATGAAAAGCTTCGATAAGATCCCGGATATGGGGGATAATCCGTTGGGCACGATCGCATTTGAGCGATCCCGTGACGAAATCGTTGAGCATATCTACGATGATTAGTGCCTTCATTTTACTCAACAGTGTAAAGCCCATGTCTGGTTAAAAGAGTATTGAACTGGCGAAAAATCACAACCCAGTTTCTTAACTATGTTAACAAGTTCAGTACAAATATAAACAGGTATTACGACGCATTCAACACTATACTAATTGCGAAGTGATGATAAATGGAAATCAGTAAAGAACTTCAAGAAGCAATCAATGATCAAATTAATTTCGAACTCTATTCTGCTTACATCTATCTTTCGATGGCTACCTATTTCGAATCAGTCAACCTCAGTGGCATGTCCCACTGGATGAAACACCAAGCTGTTGAAGAATACGAACACGCTATGCGATTTTGGAAGCACATCTCCGATCGAGGAGGCCGCGTAATTCTGACTGAGATAAAGGGTCCTGCTACTGAATGGGACTCGCCCTTGGCTGCATGGGAAAATGCCTATGAACACGAACAAATCGTTACCAAGCGCATTTTCGAAATCGGCAAAATTGCTGAAAAAATGGGAGATAAGTCCGCTGTCCCCATGCTCAACTGGTTCTACGAAGAGCAAGTTGAAGAAGAGGAACAAACACAAAATATTGCTGAAATGTTGAAGGAGATTGGAGATTCAAAAGGAGCATTATTTATGCTCGATAACAAACTTGGTCAACGCGGCACATAGAATTTGTAGAATACCATTCTAAGGGAAAACCCTTACTCCGCAGAAGGTGGCAGAGTCCTTCCTTCTGCTTTCTTTTTTCTTTAAAAAATTCGCGAGCTAGATATCTTACGCGATACAAATTTTAGGAAGTTTATGAAAACTAATATTGGTTTTCACAATTGGAAGGCTGAAATTGAATGGCTCAAGTTCAAGCTGTAGGCGAGAGATATCGATGTGATGTATGTGGGAACGAAATTGAAGTCACTTCTGCAGGTGGCGGCGAACTTCGTTGTTGTGCTCGACCAATGAGGCGAATAGGAAGATAGTAGGCATTATAAGTAGTTCCAACTAAATGAGCAGCACTGAAATCCCGTGAATCATTAATGGGAGGTATAATTATGGGAACTAAAGGTCGAGAAATCGTCCAATATGATCTCAAAGAACTTGTTGAATTACTAAACAAAGCGTTAGCAGATGAATGGTTAGCTTATGTTCAATATTGGAACGGGGCAAAATTAGCAGTTGGACCTATGCGTGATTTAGTTGCGAGTGAACTCAAGGAGCACGCTAACGAAGAACTTGAACACGCTGGTATGCTCGTCGAACGAATCATCCAACTGGGTGGAACTCCAATTCTTACACCATCCGAATGGTTATCAAAAACCAATTGTGGATACGAAGCCCCTACTGATCCTTTCGTTGTCACCCTACTAGAACAAAATATCAAAGGCGAACAGTGTGCCATTGAGACCTACACCAAAATCCTTGATAAAATCAAAGGCAAAGATCCGTTAACCACCCACATCGTCTATAAAATCCTTGATGATGAAGTGGAACATGAAGAAGATCTCGAAGCAATCATGGACGACATTAAAGCAGCAAAGAAATTCTTCAAATAAATTAAGCATCATTAACTTCAACTATTTGCGGACCAGTGGAATTTGATTGGACTGGTTCGCAGATATCTTCTTTTAAAATAATAACACCGCTAGCCACACACCACTAATTGTAAGGATTGTTCCAAGTAAAATTAATGGTGTGACTTTTTCTTTTAGATAAATCACAGTGAAGGGAAGTGCGAAGAGAGGTGCTGTTGCAGCAATTACGGATGTGACGGTTGCTCCGGTGAAAAAGACAGCGTTGACATATAAGACTGAACCAATACCCATTCCGAAAAACCCAGCGACTAATACGAGTTTGGTTGCACGTCGTGTGGGCATGGGCATACCCCGTTTCCGAGCGAAAAGGAAGATTGGTAGAAGGAATAGCGATCCGATTGAGATTCGGATAAGGTTCGCATCGATGGGATCACTACCAATTAATCCAATTTGGAGAATCACGGTTGCGGAAGCCCAGCTAAAAGCGGCGCCTATGGCAAGTATAATTCCGAGTTTATCCCAGCCAACCCGTGTTTGCTTATTATATGGCGGTACGTCCTCTATTTCTTGTCGTGCTTGTTCGTGGGTGATGATGCTGATTCCAAGTATGGCCAAGATGACTCCTAGAAGACGATGTAGAAGAAATGGCTCCTGTATAATCACTATTGAGATTAAATACGTGATGACAGGAAACGTCATTGCTATGGGAAAAGCACGGGAAACGCCAATGCGGGATTGGCTTGTTAGGTAGAGGAGGTCTCCAATGCCAGCACCCAAGATAATTGAGGTAGCTAAAAAGGGAATAGAGACCAGAGAAACGTTGAGTCCGGTGGGAAAAAGAAAAAGAAGTACTACAATGGCAATCACAGGTAGGGCAATCCACATTTTGTAGGCATTAATGGCAATAGGTTGGATTTCCATACTTTGCGATTTGTACACAACATTCGAAAAGCCGAACAGTGCCGCACCCAGAATCCCCATAAACACACCTGCAAGAAATAGTTCGGGGGAGACTGCCACGGTAAATCACCTATTGCCTTGTTATTGAATGCGCGTAAATCGTCCGATGTGGGGTTTTAGTCTAAAAAGGTTGCAGAGAGGTAAGTTTTTTGAAGATGTTATTAACAAGGGGGGGTAAACTCTGGATGTGGAGGTTACATTCGATGTACCCTATTGATATTCTCCTTGATGAACACAAATTGGTTGATAGAGTATTTGCAATTATTGAGAAGGTCCGTGATAAGCTAAAGGATAAAGAAGAAATTCCAGCGCCCGTTTTTTGGAAGTTGGTCGAGTTCATTCGTGGTTATGCTGATGTTATTCATCACTCGAAAGAGGAAGACATCCTCTTTGATACTTTGCGTGAACATGATACTGATTTACCGAAAGAAGTCGACCGAAATATCGCTGTGCTCATCGAAGAGCATATTGAGGCTTTAGATCTGGCCAATGAGATGCACAAAGCCATTCGAGAGTATCATCGAGGTGCACCTGAAGCGCGTGATAAAATTCTCAAGTCGGTTGACGAGTATCTCAAAATCATGAAACCACATTTCAAAATGGAAGAAGATGATGTATTTCCTTCTATAGTGAACGTGCTTAGCCAAGAAGAGAAAGATAAAATGAAAGCCGATTTTGACCGTTTCGACGAAATTCTTGGTGGTAAAGAGGTCCATGGAAGGTACCATCAAATTGTTGAAGACCTTGAACAGCAATTCATGTAATTGAAAAAAGAGACCTCCTATAGTAAAAGAGAAGCAACAGAATAAGACCAGAATTTCCTAAAATACTGCTTCAGAAACGAATTCACCTTAATATTGGCTTATTCTCAAGTAGAATACGCAAAAAAGCTGTATTAACTCATTTCAAATAAAGAAAGGCAAATCTTTTCCGACCTTATCACGGTTAGTGTAGAATAACAATTCAACGACGTGGTATTCATGTCGACAAAAAATGAGGAAAAACGTTCAATTAACTGGGATCTGGTCTTTAGTGGAATAGCCTCAGTGACTTTTGCTTTCCAATTAATCTCATTTTTGATTCTTGTGGGAGCGGGAGTTGTATTCTTGTTGATGCTTTCAGGCATCTGGGGAATTCTTGTGGCAAACGAAGACATCTTTATTTTTGTCCTGCTATTAGGAGGTGGATTCACTTTTCTACTCTTCGTTTGGCTCCTGGGAGTTTTTCTCCGTTTTCACCGTAGAATTAGGCGTTTCATTGTTGGAGAAGGTGTAGGACATATTGATGCAGATGATTCAGCGACCAAAACTGTTCTTACGCTTTTTGCGATTTCAACCATTTTCGTGCTCGTTGCTGGCATCTATGGCTATTATCTACTATGGAAATATCTTCTACATCCCTGGGGCAGCGCCTGGCTAACTTCAATGGGATTATCAGGAATCCTGTTCTACGAAATAGGAATATTAATCGTATTCGTTGCTCTCGGCGTAATAATCGTAACATTTGTAATGCAGATATTGACACTTGCTATTAATCGGTATACGGGACGACTGGTGTCTTCCTTTGACGAGATGACTGAGAAAACATGAATGAGGTAGTCGTCGTCACAATCTAATAGCTCCTTCACTACAACAATTAGCTATGTTCAACCCATTTCGCAAACAATGGCAGTCCAATGCCGAAGCATTCACTCAACTAATCAATGGGAAAGGTACACCCCATCATCAGCAGATACTTAATCCCTGTATTGAACAACTAATGGGAAATGTCGAAGGTCGTCGCATCTTAGATGCAGGTTGTGGAGAAGGTTACCTTTCCCGATATTATGCACAAAAAGGCGCAGAGGTAACTGCTGTAGATTTTTCACCAGAGCTTATTGAAATAGGAGAAAGGACCTCGAAAGATTTACCCATTACCTTCCTGATTGGCGACCTCTGCTCGCTAGAAACCCTTCACGACGAAGAGTTCGACATTATTTTATCTAATCTGGTTCTCCTCAATCTTGATTGCCTAGAAAAAAGTTTACATGAATTCCATCGGTTACTTCGCCCCAAAGGGTTTGTAGTGTTTTCAATCGTTCATCCAGCATTCAATATGTATGGACCAGGACATTGGGAATTGGGTAAAAAGGAAAGCCAGTCTAGACGCCGGAAAGGTAAGTTCTTTGTGATGGATCAATACTTTGCAGAGAAAGAGTATCGGTTTCGATGGAAAACCCGATCAGGCGAAGGATTTCCCGAAGAGTTTAGCTTTTTTCACCGAACCATCGCAACCTACATCAAAACACTTCTACGGATTGGGTTTCGTTTAACCGCATTTGAAGAACCACGCCCCATAACCAATGCACCATTCTTTGAGCGTGAACGACGAATTCCCTTCTTCCTCGTAATACGGGCAGAGAAAGACTAGACACAAGCTACTGTTATGTTCTACGTCTCTTTATTGATTCGTGGAAGGAGCAAGGACACTTCTTGAAAGGCTTCCGGGCGTTTGAGTAAGCGAGAGATAAATCGTGTGAAAAGTTTAGGGTCTTCAGCACAGGCAGCTGAAAAGCCGACTGGTGAGAGCCCTGTGAGTACAAACCGTTTTGAAGATCCAAAAATTGAATCCGTAGTTCCTTCTGGGAATTCAGGCAAGTCTTCATGTAGTATGGCCACTTCCTCCGTGACGAATAATGCGCCTGCTGAAAGTGCACGGGGATAACTTTTCGTTAGAATCGCAAATAAGGGCGTATTAGCTGGAAGTGCCTTTTCCTGTGGAGATCTCACTTCCTCAATGACAGTTTTGATCACCCAATTTTCCCGATCCTGAATAAGCTCAAATAACTGGTTAATGAAAGCGTCCCCAACGATGAAGTTGCGAGGACTGAGCAAAGATTCAGCATTCTGAAAATCAAGAGCGACTCGCACGTCTTGGCCTTCCGCTTCGCCATGGATTATCACAATCCAGACATCAGTCGCTTCCACAAGGAGTCACCAGCGTGATAAGAGGTAGACGTTGGAAGAAAAAACTCTTTGGACAGAAGAGTGAAATGGTCTCAAATTGCCTATTGTGGTTGGTGTTAGACCAACGTGACAAGTCCAAAATCAAAGAAGCAAGAACCAGTTGAATTGTATTATGTAAAGAAAGGACAAGGACTCCCTCTCATTTTTATTCATGGCTGGGCCGCTTCACACCGTTTTTGGAGACATCAAATCCCCTTTTTTGCACAGAAGTACCAAGTTATTGCCTATGATTTACGGGGACACGCCGATTCATCCAAACCCCAGAAAAGCTATCGAGTTGATGACCACGTCCAAGATCTGGTAACGCTTCTTGCTGACCACCAGATTTCGAATCCTGTCTTGGTTGGGCATTCTTTAGGTGGGATGATTGCCCTTCAATACACATTGGAGAAGCCAAGCAAACCGCGAGCCCTTGTCTTAGTGGGAACAAGTCCTAAGCCCGTGGCATCCCGAAAGCGCAGCATTCAATTCAGTTTTCTACGCCTTCTTATCCGCCTATCAAGAAAAAGAGCTGCACGATTCACAGAAAAAGAATTATTTGCACCTGATGTTAACCCCGACCTTGTCCGCTGGGTAAATACTGAATCCCTAAGAACCCCCACCTATGTCATCTTACAGATACTACAAGATGTCAAACGATTCGATGTAACAGCCCGACTCCCTGAAATTCAGATTCCAACGCTTATTCTGGCTGGCGAATATGACACAGCTGTGGAATCAAGGACTATGGAACAGATGGAAAATCTATTACCAAAAACACAAATTCAAGTAATTTCAGGAGCGGGACACAATTGCATGCTTGAGCAATATTCAACATTCAATATGGTCTTGGATTCATTCTTACGAGAACTGTGAACGCAATGAATTCTGGCTTTGACTCAGGATGTTTATACTTAGTAGTATTTATGGGTTGAAAAATGGCCATCCGCGGGCGAACACTGTAACAGTGCCTTCTAGGTTTCCGATACAGGTGATAATGATAGTACACGAGCCAGTTGCATCTAGCCAAGTGGTTGTGACCGTAGTGTTGGAAATGCTAATACTCAGATCAAAGTCTATGGGATTATCTGCAGCGTCACGGATTTCATATCCCCATATTGCAGATACCGACGTAAGTTGAATAGACACCTGCATTTGGGTATTGGGCCAGGAAATTGTCACGGGAATAGTTTCTTGGGTAATAATTCCAGTGAGGCTGATGGCGGTGGATTGAACTGGAAACGGATAAGCTAACCCAAAGTATATGCTAACTCCGGCTATTACGATGATTACTATAGCTATTGCCGCATTTCGTCTGGTGTGTTTTCCCATTTGAACGAACCACCACTAATGGTTCGTGTGAATGTGCGGATGTTGTATTTAGTCTAATTGCGAGAAAAACACGAATGATTTCAAAAATGACAAACATAGATAATTGGAAGAACAACCTAGTCTTGACGTAGCGTTTGGAGATTCACCGACTATGTTGTCCCAGATTGATCTTGCGGTAATCAACGCAGACATCAGAACCATGGATTCACAGTTACCCAAAGCTGAAGCGATGGTGATTAGCAATGGACGAATCCTAGCCATAGGAGGAGGGGCAGATATCGAAATATATCTTAGGCAGGCAATCAAGACCGTGGATATGGAGGGCAGGACAATTCTGCCTGGTTTCATTGACACTCACGCACATTTGGTAGGTTTGGGGAGAAAAATTATTCACCTTGATTTGGGAAACACAACCTCGATTGAAGAAGCCCTTCAACTGGTCAAACAACGAGCTGGTGAATTAGCCAGGGACGAACTAATCTTGGGGTATAACTGGGATGAAAGTCATTGGAAAAATCCCCGGTATCTGACCAAAGAAGACCTTGACCCCATTAGTCCGAATAATCCAGTCATTTTGATTCGTGTGTGTGGTCATCTGATTAGCGTAAACTCGTTGGTCTTAGATCAATTGGATTTTGATCCGAATCAGGAAGGCGTAGATCTTAATCCAAAGACCGGTGAATTGACTGGTATCCTTCGGGATATTCCTGTTGACACTCGCAAATTTCAAACTAATGAGGAGGATTTATCCAAGGTAATCGTGGAAGGATGCCGCTATGCGAACAGTGTGGGCATAACCTCCTTGCACGAGAATTTGTATCGTGAACAGCTTCCCTTTGTTGCCACATACATCAAACTCCGGCAAGAAAAGGAACTGACAGTACGGGTTTATGCCAATTTGGAAGCAAAGCTAATTGATCTATTAGCGGCGCTTGGGGCCCCCTCAGGATTTGGTGATGACCATTTCCGATTGGGCGGAGTGAAAGTATTTACTGATGGCTCGTTTGGAGCACAAACTGCAGCCATTTCCAAACCTTATAATGATAAACCCGAAAGCGATGGGCTAATGTTATTTGCCGAAGAGGACTATGACTTTTTGATTCAGACGGCCAATCACTTGGGTTTACAGGTTAGTACTCATGCAATTGGGGATCGAGCGATTGACATGGTACTTCGAGTGCATGAAAAAACCAGTAAATCCAAGCTGGTTCACAAGCTGCGTCACAACATTATCCACGCTGAGTATCTCACCCCTCCCCTGATAAAGCGAGTAAAAAAGTTGGACATGCTTTTACTGCAACAACCCAATTTTGTCCATCGTTGGGGGTTGCCGAATGGTATGTATGATTCACGTCTGGGACCCCATCGGGCAAAGCAGCTGAACAATTTTCGTCGCATCCTTGATGCGGGAATTAAGGTTGCGTTTGGATCAGATTGTATGCCCATGGATCCCCTCTATGGCATCTATTCTGCGACAACGCATCCGTATGACTCGATACGAATTACTATCGAAGAGGCCATCCGTTTGTATACGATTGATGCTGCCTACGCCAGTTTTGATGAAAAAGACAAAGGCTCTTTGACTCCTGGGAAACTAGCGGATTTCATTGTTCTATCCCAAAATCCCCTTGAAATGAAACCTGAGGAACTAAACAACGTCGAAGTACTAGCAACCTATGTTGGTGGCAATTGTGTGTTTTCACGCCTCTAACGGACGATGGCGCATAAGAAATGCTGAGGTTTCTTGAAGATTCGGAAATAGTGATTGATTGGGACGGCGCATTACACGAAGGGCAGCTACTGCATTAGCAAAGACGGCGGCTCGTCCCATGGTTGCCCCCGAAAGCATGCTTGCAGCAAATCCGGCATCGAAGGCATCACCTGCGGCCGTGGTGTCGACAACTTCAACATTAAACCCAGGAACCAGGGCCTGCTCACGTTTGGACGCCAATAAACAACCTTTTGCACCTAATTTCACAACGAGGGTTGGTGCTCCAGCTTCGAGAAGGACTTCCGCTCCTTTTCGAGGACTACGTTTTCCTGTCAGGGCTTTCAACTCGTCGATATTGGGAAAGAAAATATCAACATGCTCAAGTAAATCCATTACTTGCTGGGTAGTCTCGTCAGACCAACCTGTGGGATCCCAGCCTGTATCTAAAGAAGTTGTTGCTCCCCGCGATTGGGCTGTTTTTAGTAATTTAATAGTAGGTTTACCTTGTAGAGAATCAAGCAGGTTATATCCAGCAATATGTACCCAGCGTGGGGGGCTATCAGTGGTCAAGCATTTACTCAAGACATTAAATTGTAATTCCGCAATGGTGCCTTGATAGGTGATGAAAGCACGCTCGCCATCTTTCCGAATTATCGCGACGGTTACACCAGTCGAGGAGTCTTCAACCAGCTGTAAACATCTTGTATCCACATTCGCATCGCGAAAAGCCTTCAGCACAATTTCACCAAAGGAATCGACGGCTAATCGACCAGCAAATCCTGTTTTCACTCCGAGGCTAGCCCCACAAATCGCAAAATTGGCCGCAGATCCTGCTGCCCGTAGATTGAGGTTCGGGACAACAATTTCCTGTCCAAAGCGTGGTAACTTTTCCAAAGAGGAAAAGACCAACTCGACATTTGCATCTCCAACGGAGAGGAGTTGGACAGCAGTGGAAACCAACGTACCCGTACGGTGTTCCATTTAATTTCCTCCAATAATAAGCCGATGTGTGGCACATTATAGTTAAGATTTGAGTGAAAAGCATATCCTCTTTCCTAGACCGGCAAAAAGAAGGGAGTGTGAACGCTAATGCTATAGACTAGCAGGGCGTTCTCACCTGCCGGAATGGCGTACCTAGCAATCTATGATTGCTGGATTGGTCCGTGGTTCAGAGGTAGTATGCGGTATTATTTTGTTCCGCGAACCAATGTAATCTCCATTGCTGAGACGTTCGCGACGTTGCCTTCGGCGGTTTTGACCTGCTCTGTCGAGATGTCGATATTGTTCACAACGAGATCAGGCATGAATCGGTTTCGTAGCACCTCAGCAACGTCTACGGCGCGGCTGATGGCTCGTCCCCGGGCCTTGATCACGAGTTCATCGGGGTTTCGGTTGAGTTGCGTAACACAGGCAGTGATATAGCTCATTAACGGTTTACTGCCAACAAAGACGACGCTTTCGTCGCGTCGTGACTTGGGGGCTTCCGCTTTAGCTTCTGCCTTAGCTTCTGCCTTAGCTTCAGCTTTGGGTTTAGGTTCTTTTTTCTTCGGAGCCTTGGCTTTTGGTTCTTCAGCCTTGGGCTCTTCCGCTTTAGCTTCTTCAGGTTTTGGAGTCTCAGCAGATTCTGTTTCTTTAGACATTTTGGGAGTTTCCTCCATCTCTAGTGTGTTTGTATGCTGGTTTCACCAGTTGTCCAGTGACGTATTATAGAAGGGATTAGGAGCGCCTCCTATAACATGGTGAGGAGAACCGATACCTCGCCACGAACTTTAAAGTGTTTGGTTTGACCCCAGAAATTCTTTGTCTAGATATAAGATAGGAATTAATCAGTTTCTTTTTGAAATTTTAACTTATAGACAATCCAAATAATGAGAACACCAATGATTAATGGAATCAGCCCCAGTAGAATAAGTTGACCAGGGGCCAATGGATACCCAGTCGGTGTGAAGTAGGTTGGAAGTTGTAATTGCGTTTCCATGAACGCTTCAACAACCCGCCCTACAATTTCAAGAGAAGCAGATGAGCATTTATCCGGAGTATCTTCAAGTGTATGCCAAAAGGGATAGGTAAAATCAATAATATCCACAGCAGGAATGCCTGCGTCTAGGAAGGGACGGTGATCGTCAATTAAGTATGGACCAGGGGTATCCAAAAAAACATCTTCATAGTTAAGGTCAGCAGCTGTTTGCCAAATTGCATCTACTAAATCGGGAGTAGAGGATCTTTCCCGTGGAAGTTGAAGGCTATTATCACCAATCATATCCAAGAGAATGACCGCTCTGATAGTGGATTTTTGAGAAAGAGTTAGGTTATTCACAAAGTAGGTGGATCCAACAATCCAGTCCCAACCGTCATAATTCCCTGAGTCTTCTGCATCCACAAAGAGCAGCATTGTTACAGCTTTCGCTTCCTCAGGTAATACATCTGCTAGCTCCATCAACACTGCAACGCCACTTGCTCCATCGTTGGCTCCTAAAATGGGATGTGATCGATTCAGTGGATCCGGGTCACTATCTGCTACTGGGCGAGTATCATAATGGGCTAATAGCACATAGTGTGGATTAGAAGCCCCCGCGAGTATATTACGAAGCTGAGTGTTCTGATGGGTCCAGGTTTGTGTTTCAACTACCCAATTCTTATCCTCAAGTGTTTGAATGATATAATTGCCACATTCTGTCAGGTTGCTGGATCCGGGAGGGCGGGGTCCAAAGGCACATTGGTCTTCGAGGTAGGTGAACGCTTGTGTACCATTAAACTCCAATTGTTGTTGCACAGGAGAACCACCATGATAGTTACTAAATATTTGATCCGGATAAGGAGTGCAGGTTATTTGTAGTAGGGGAAAAAGCAGAAGAAAAAAGAACAGTAGGGTGAGTAGCGTGAATTGCTGTGGAAGAATTCGATTCATAGATGTCCGGAGTTCCTGAAGCAGCGTATTAATTAGAGAGTAGTCAGAAAACCCGAAACCTATAAAAGTAGTGGACTGGTGCCTCTCTTTTCGCCATTAGGTGGCTGATATGTCTAAAGATGCCGATGAGCTCAAACGTATCCGAGAACGCAAGATGCAAGCGTTGATTAAAGAGCAAGAGCGTCGTGCAGCTATCAAGGATGAAGTTGAAGAACGAGAAAAGGAGCGGGAACAGATAATCGATGTTCTCTTTTTACCAGATGCGGTTGCATACCTCAAGGAATTGAAAAAAACTAAGCCAACAATAGCTCATCGGATAGAAGATTTAGCGATTGCTCTTTACTTGCGAAAACAGCTTGTTAATCGAATTCCTAAAAGCGGTGTAATTCTAGTCCAACGCAAAATAGAAGGTGTCGAACCTAAGATTACTGTAAAACGCCGAGGCGAAGATGAAGTTAGTTTCTATGAAGCCGTTAAGAAAGATTTGGCAAAATAAGGGGAACAACCTAGCGACCCGAAGCCACCATATACATGTCGCCAGCAGCGATTCTATTGAAAAGGTTAAGCATCTAATATGCCGCGGCGTGAGTTTCTCCAGTTAAGGTCTCTTTTAAAATCTGACCTCGCCTATTTTGGAGTGAGACTCTTACCACACTAACAGCATTAGCTCCCCATACCGTTCGTTTAACATCTCTTTCCAGCATTTTAACTGCGGAATCATTGCTTAGTTCCTGGAATGCCCCAGGCCCTAGGTGAAGCAAAAGATGAAGGATTGTTCCCGCTTCTTGAAATAGAGGATCAGGAGTTATGTCTAAATCCGCCTCTTCAGCTGTTATTGTCATCGGCAGGGGTTTCCAATTGAAATATCGTTTACGAGCTTCCTTGCGAATATCCACTAATCCTGCACAACATAGCACTTCGATTACATCATAGAGTCGTCGTTTTTCTTGGAGTGGCAAGCCTAAGTGCATAAGAAGTGTATTAGCAGTGTATTCTTGATCGGGATGTTCCTGTAAAAAGGCAATAACGTGTCTGGCAACCTCGCCTAACTTCATATCGATATCCTCGCCCAGTCCATAACACTCTAAGGCAAGCTACATATTACTCTCCAAGAGTTAGCCTAATGAAGGCTATTCCAGCGAATCCGAGAGTAGCTTCCCTCAAAGCATCAAGTGTATCTTTACCCTTTCCATTTCTTGTTAAAAAGAGCTGGTATTACGCATTGACATTCCTAAAATATTCTTAGAACAGTTATTTAGAAAGACGCACCCAGCTCTGATACAATAGTATTGATGAGTCAGTAAAAGGAGAGAGCTTATATCAGTTGTTTCATGCTAGTAGAGTTGGGGCAAGGCTGGTCGGAATGCGGAAGAGTCGCCTAGGAATTATTCTCGTCGTCCTCTTACTACTTTTGATTGGAGCGACATTGCCTCCCCGCGTTTCGGCTTTTAATTATGTTCACTACTGGAGAATTAACTTCGCTGGATCTATTGAGGTCACCGGAAATGAATCAATGCCAATAACACCATATTGGAATTACATCGGTAACACGAGCTGGCAGACCTGTGAGCTGCTTTCCTTTGAAATGACCCTGAATGACACCCCGATAGTGATTACAGGGATGGGTGTTGACATCGATGGAAATCCTCGCTTAACACTTAATTTGTCTTCAGGGTTACAACCCGAAGAGGTTCTGAGATGGGATGAAGAATGGTTATTCACCGTTGCGAATCGCCGTCCCGCCCTTCCACCCATTAGCGAACTCCGTTCAGGTCGGGTCGATGAGATTGAAAACCTAATGGATGTCGATGAGTTACTCAGATATACTCAGGCAACGACATTATGGAAAAGGTGGAATAGCAATCTTACTGAAATTGCAGAGCTTATACGTGATGGACTAGCGGAAGACCAACAAGATAATGTTCTAAGCCTATTATTTGCCAGTATTCAGTGGATTCAAAACACCATTATTCGTTCAGGTGGTGTAACAGAGCCCCAATATCCTGAAGAAACCATTATGAGCCAAATTGGAGATTGTGATGACCAATCCAATCTTCTAATTGTGCTCCTCCGAATTTTTAATATCCCATGTTACTTAACAACGGGCCATTGGTTTCAAGATGGTGCCCGAACGAGCGGATTCCTCTGGGGTTCTATAAGTGAAAACGCCTACCGTTATGTTGATTACCAAAACTCTGTGGGACATGGTTGGGCTATGGTATTTGTTCCACCCTGGGGCTGGTTACCTTTTGATTTGTTTGCATTAGAGCCGGGATCAGATCCTGAGGAAGCATATACGAATTCGCTTTTCGCTTCAAGCCTACCATTTGCGAGCCTCTGGCAAATTATTACCAGCGACTATATCGCTAAACGACGAACAGAACAGGCGAGCTTGTTTACGTATCAGGTTCATCGTATAGAAATTGAAGAATGGACCTCACTTGGTTCAGTTCCAATTATTGATGCCGAATACTTGTTGACGAATGTAGCAACACTAATTGTTCTTATTATCACTCTGGGCTTTTTGACATTTCTTGTGGGAGTAGCTATTCGAAAACAGCCACAGGAGGAGCTAAAACATGACTCCACGACTCGCACCCAGTACACTTTACACTGAATACATATTCGATGACAATGAAGCCGCCCTACAATTCTGGGGACCAATTCCAAAGAACATCAAAGAAGCAATCAATCTAAGCACATCATTGATAGACGCATACCACAAAACACAACCAGTTTTCACTCAAGAACGCTTTCATGACCTCATTAAAAGCCTCGAAGCAATCCATAAAAAATTCGACATGTTCTCACCACAGGTGAAAGAGAACCTTGCTAATCTCCAACAACAAGGCGCAGTAATTGAAGCAGGACATCAACCCGCCCTGTTAGGTGGACCCGGCTTCGTGATAAACAAAATCGCAGCAATAACCAAAATCGCATTAATACAACAAACAACCCCCCTCATGTTTGTTGGTGATCACGACCATGAGCAGAAAGAATTGACCGTCATTCACCTTCCCAGTCCTGGACCACGGGGATTAACCTTTTCCTTACCTATCTCCCGCGAATTCAGGATGTCTCCTATGCACGTGCTTCCTCTGCCTCCCAAAAAATGGCTAAAAAACGTGGTTGATAAAATCACAGCAACATATCATGAATTAGTAATTGGGTCCGCTAAACAAAATATAGAAGATTATGAACAACGCCTGAAAATTTTACGCACACTTCTTGAAACAACCTATAACAGAGCAAATAGTATTGCCGAATGGACAATCAGACTTTGGCATCAAATTACCAATATCACTCAGGATAGTGGTGTACTCTTCCAGAGCTTCTCCTACCCAGCGATTCGCGAACTCATGTTGCCTGCATTTGAATATCTACTCAGAGATACAAATCGACAAAATCTCATTAAAGCTTTGAATACTAGCGCGGAAAAACTCGAACAACTCGGATACGAACCAGGCATTGGAAAAAGAGCTGAGAATTATGTGCCATTCCATCTTGAATGCCCAACCACCGAGTGTAATCGAACCCGCTTGGACCCCACAATTACCTCAAACCCATCAGAGCCACACATCACCATCTCTGCCCAGTGTCCCAAATGTAAGGTCACACACACCATTGAGGTAAAAACAACAGCTCCGGACCTAGCTGACTGGAAGACCTATCTTTCCCCCCGCGTCGATACACGTGCATTTCTTGTGCAAAGTTACACACCAGTCATTCTTCATGTTGGAGGAGCAGGGGAAACCAGCTATCATGCCCAAGTAATACCAGCCCTTCAGGCAACTAACAGTGTAGCTCCAATTTTCTATCGCTATACCCGAATATACTATGAAAACCCCTGGTCGAAAAGTCTCGCTCAAAAACTTGCACGTGAAAAGTTAATGCCTTTGAATCACGAGGAACTGCTATGCTTTGAAGCAGCGATTAATACAGGATATGCTGAGGAAAATACTGGAGTTGTGCAATCACTTTTCGCTGCCAGTCAAGAACATATCACTGATACCATCGAACGGTTGATTGAAGCGGAATCTCAACTGGAAAAAGAACGAAACGAATCCATCAACCACCAACGTGAAATCACGGATTTGACACTAACGAAGGAAAACCAAGCGAAGATAGGACGCCTTACACGCCGTCGCCAAATACTACAAACCTATCTATCTCAAATGTTTGGTCGCTATTCCGTCGAACGTCTTGGACAGGAAGTAAGCTATCTTTGGCTTGATGCCGCCATATCAATACACCCAAACCATCACTTCAGCCGGCTTCTCGCGCATTATCAAAAATATACTCCGTCATCAGCCACATTTTATTTGGTCAACCAGGGGATGCAGCAGTAGGACATGGTAAGACTATTTTTATTGGCCTGCTCCTCAAGTTTCAACGAATCATCATGGAATTTCTTGATGTATTGAAAGGTCGACGTAGCATTCGACAATATCATTCTCACGAAGTCGAAAAAGAAAAAATCGACACTATCCTTGAAGCTGCTCAATGGGCACCATCAGCATCTAACAAGCAACCCTGGCACTTCATCGTTGTCCAAGATAACGCAAATCGTAAACGTCTGGGGCAAATTCATTCGCACGGTCGATTCATGGAAGAAGCACCTGTTGTCATCGTAGTGCTGGGAAACCCCGAAGCACATCCGAAGTATTATCTGTGTGATCCCCATCAGGCTGTTCAAAATATACTTCTTACAGCATACTGGTTAGGCTTGCGATCATGTTGGATGGGAGTTCGAGGAACGCCTTTCGAGAACGAGATAAAAGAGCTTCTAGAGGTTCCACATGGACTCACGGTTATATGCACCGTTTCAATTGGCTACTCTGATCAGAAACGAGAAAGCACACGCTATCCATTAAGTGAACTAGTTTCATGGGAAAGATACGGGAAAACGGACTAGGAAACACCAGCTAGCCCTGAATTGCATATTCATAAATAGCTTCATACTGCGGTAGAATTTTGTCAACTGTATGATTATCAAGGATTGTTTGTCGGGCTGCCTGACCAAGGTCTGCTGCCAGTGTTGAGTCTGTGAGAATTACATAGAGCTTCTCGGCAAGAATATCAATATCCCCAAAAGGTGCTAGCAGTCCATTTTTTCCGTCTTTGACAATTTCTGGAATTCCACCAACTGCTGTAGCAACAACAGGAAGACCACAACTCATGGCCTCAAGTAGTGAAAGAGGAGCCCCTTCCAATTCAGAGCTCAATGCAAACGCACATGCACATCGAAGATATTGGTGGACATCGCGTTTGAACCCAGGACACCGAATCCGGTTATTAAGCTCGTACTTTCTAATAAGCCGATCAACCTCTGGGCGCGTTGGACCATCACCAATAAGGAGAAGGTCAACATCTGGAACTTCATCAGCAATTTGCGCAAATGCTGTAACCAAGTCACAGACTCGTTTTACTGGACGGAAATTCGACACATGGATTAGGTGTCGTTTCTCGTTTTCCAACTCGTATTCACAGGTATTCGGTGCAAATAGGTCTGGATCCGTGAAGTTAGTGATTGGTTCAATGGAGCAGCGGACCCCAAGAGTTTGTTCAGCTGTTTCACATATATGCTTAGTAACACACGTAACAGCATTCGCCGCTTCAACGGCAAATCGTGTGGTTGGTTGGTAGGCGGGATCAGCTCCCAGGGTATGCACATCACTTCCATGCAATGTAACAACGTATGGAACCCCAGTCAATTGCTGAGCAAGAAAGGCTGACACCGCATGAGGAATTGCATAATGCACATGTAAAAGATCTAGATGATGTTTCCGGACCACTTGAGCCATCCGTGAAGCAAGGGCCACTGTATAAGGTGGATAGCGAAAAAGTGGATATTCTAAGACATCCACGAGATCAACTTTGACATTCTCATATCGACCTTCTTGTAGTTCAAAAGGGACTTCATAGGTGATGAACCGAACTTCATGACCACGTTTTGCGAGTTCAACACCAAGTCGAGTACCGAGAAGCCCTGACCCTCCAACGCCTGGATAAATTGTGATACCTATTCGCATTTTCTGTCTCTTGGCATGCTACCTTCCTTGCCCATATGTGTTATGATGTAGGGAAAACAGTGTGAAAGGGTAGCGTCAGCAAACCTTTTGGTTAGAAATGAAGGCATACTCTAGTATGCCAAAATCATCACGGAAACGGCTTTTAGTTATTAGCGCGCACCCTGATGATGAAACCTTTGGGTGTGGTGGAACCATTACTTTGGAAGCCACTCAGGGTGCTGAGGTGACCGTCTGTTGCCTGACGGGTACGCCGTCCCGGCATCGAGAGTTAAAATCGGCTTGCGAAGTTCTGGGAGCGAAAGTTATTGCGCTAAATGGGAAGGATTTGCATCTGACTGTTTCGGAGGTAACAGATGCCCTCATCCCGATCATTCAAGAGGTTCAGCCGGAGGTACTCATCTCGCACGGGGCCGAAGATTATCATCCTGATCATCGCGTGGTTTATCAGGCGTTCCAACGAGCCGCAGAATGGGCAGGTCATTCGACACAATATCAGAAAAAAGCTTGGCGCCCTCAGCGACTCTTTAGCATGGAAATTAATACCCTGCTTGCC
>JBHLPR010000043.1:0-18243 GCA_048939245.1 Promethearchaeota archaeon
GTCTAATGAGTGAGTTGCTGGTTTTGACATTGAGTGAACGGATAATTGCGTGTATAAGGGCTGAGAAGAGTTGAGCTGTTTGGTTTGGAAAAAGACTGTGAGCGAGTAGTGTTAGTGAATAGAGGCGTTTGGGGCGGCCACGTTTCGCTTGTTCGTGACGCGAGGAAACGAGTCCAGCAATTTCTAAGACATCTAGATGCCCTCGGATGGCACTGATGTTGATTCCGAGTTGCTCGGCTAAAAAGACCGCATTGGCATCTTGTACTAGCAAGCACTCAAGGATTGCCCGACGTGTACCACTAATCACTGGGGAGAGCTTGCTGGTTGACGTCAAAACGCTGAACCTTAGCATCTCCTGTTAGCTCTTTTCTTATTTAAATCATTATATGTAATATTTAGTGACTATAATATGCCATTAAAACCGGCTCTACATCAACCAGGGGGAAAGCGCCATATACAGAGACTCAGCTCTAAGGCGCCTTATCGGATATTTATAGAACTATTCATAGCGCAAAGCCTTCACAGGATCAAGTTTCGCAGCTTTGCGTGCTGGGTAAAGCGCGAAGATAACACTAACAAGGATGGCAAATCCTACGGCGATGAAAATGGTTTCAATCGGTAAAACGGGGACGAGAGTAAAATTAGCGCTTCCGCTGAATCCGCTGAATCCGCCAAATCCTCCTCCACCTCCGCCTCCGAAATCTCCAAAGCCTCCGCTGAAGAGGGCGGGGAGCATCAATCCCATTCCATAGGCAAGCAGGAACCCCATCACAATTCCTACAATACCTCCGATGATTCCGAGCAGGACTGCTTCGGAGAGGAACTGGCTTAGGATAGTTCGATCTTTGGCTCCGAGAGCTTTCATGATTCCGATTTCACGGGTTCGCTCCATAACTGACACAAGCATGATGTTGAGAATTGAAATGCCAGCGACGAGTAAGGCAATAGATGCAATGGCCAGGAGAAAGATTTCCATAATGTCAAATATGCTTAACACGGTATTAATAATTGAACTTGGCACAAAAATGAGTACCTCATCATCAAAAGCGTCACTAATCTCATCAGCAACAGCGTCAGCTAGCGAAGGATCGGCAATGCGAACATGAATACTATCAATATTCTGTGTATCGAAAATCGTTTGATAAGTGTCTAAGGGAAGGAAGACGTTGCGATCGAAAGGAAGCATACCAAGAAACCCAACTTCCTCTAGAATTCCGCTTACAGTTAGAGAATAGTTGACGTAGGGGGAGCTAAAACCAAGTCGAACTTCCACTATGATGGTGTCTCCTGCGATGGCAATGGGATCATCTAAATAACCAATCACGCAGGTTTCATTTTCTCCAGGATCTGGGTAATCACCACTAGAAAATGTCAAATGTGAACCGTATACTGCTTCAAGATCAGTGAAATTCAGACCAACAATCCGAGTACCTAGTGTGCCACCTGTTTCATTATACACGGTTGTGCTGGATTGTGAAAAAGGTAAGGTGGCCTCAACACCGGTAATATTTTGGATGTTATTAGTATCATTGATGGTAAATGTAGTGAATCCGCCGCTTCCAAAAATGCCACCTGGTAACACGGTGAGAATATCCATGGATAATCCTTCGGTGAGCTGGGTGGTCACTTGGGCTTCAAAGCCGCCACCGAGGGCCGAAATTGAAACCACAGCCATGATACCCACAACAATACCTAAGGTTGTAAGGATGGTTCGGGTTTTTCGACGCCGCATGTTCGTAAATGATAACCCTAGAATGTTTCGAAATTTCATTGAATCACCTCCAGTCCTCCACCTGCACGTTCAGCAATGAATTCGCCATCTCTCATTTCGATGACGCGATCTGCCACGGTTGTTAATCGTGTGTCATGACCTACCACGATGAAAGTAAGCCCTTGGGTCTTGTTTAGCTGACGAAGCAGAGAGATAATCTCGGCTCCCGTTTTGGTGTCCAGGTTTCCAGTGGGTTCATCTGCTAAGATAATCCGAGGATTATTTGAGAGGGCACGAGCAATAGCCACACGCTGCTGTTCACCACCACTTAATTCTGAAGGAACATGGCCTCGGCGTTCCCCAAGCCCGACGCGTGTAAGTAATTCCTGGACTCGTCGGTGTGCATTAGCCGATGGGACATCCGCAAACTTAAGGGGTAATTCGATATTCCCTTGGGCAGTGAGTTGGGGCATTAAATTAAAAAATTGGAAAATAAAGCCTACGCGTCTTAGTCGCACGTCTGCCAGTTGATTATGGTCTAGAGTGGAGAGATCAAGCCCCTCAACAAAGACTTGACCGGAAGTTGGCTTGTCTAATGCCCCTAATAAATGGAGGAGCGTAGATTTTCCGCTACCTGAAACTCCTAAAATTACCAAGAATTCGCCGGGGAGTACCTGAAGATTCACGTTTTTTACGGCGTTAACAGCAACAGGTCCCATCTCATAGGTTTTACAAAGATCTGTTGCTTCGATGATGTATCGGGAGGTGTGTGATTCGTAATCGAAAAGGGGGACTATTGCATCATCGGGTTGTGTTGATTGAGGTTCAGTCATGGATCTCACCTATTGGGCGTGGTATGGATGAATCATGCTAATTGTGTCTTTAATTGACATGAAATTAACAAACACATATAAGCTTTCGTAATTCATTATTGGATATGGCATTTGCGCCATTCTTTCAACGTCCAAAGGGCGTACTCCTACGCATTTCAATCCTTCGAATGCTCAGTGACGAACCGATGCATGGGTACCAGCTAATGAAACAGATTGAAGAACAAACAGGAGGTGCCTGGATTCCCTCCCACTCACTCCTGTATAACACCCTGAGTAAGCTAGAAGAAGAACACTATGTGTTTAGTAAGAAGGATTTCAAAGGGGAAGTGGAGCGAACTATCTACTCTATAACCAAATCAGGCAAGAGCTATCTCAAGAAACAAGTGCAGCATATGGTGCAAATGATTTCTCAAATGATGCAGACTGTCTCTGATCGTCCCTTTCAACAGATGCCGCGTATGTTGTTATCACAGTTGGAACCTGACGAGCGCAAGCGCTTTTTACTCCAGATCAAAGACAACCTAAGGGCAACGCTCTTGGAAGTAGAGAAAGACTTAGCTGACCTTGAATCCAAGTGAAATCAGGCATTTCAATTTTTTTTGGATATCAAGATGAACCTTACCATAATAGTGGATAATTAACTAGATTTCCAATGCAAACAATCAGGCACTATAAATCTTCAAATGGTGAACTACTGAGAGGTTCACGTGGAAATAAAACAGGGAGCCAAGGAAGAATGGCAAGCCCTCCTAATACAAGAAAGATGAGCAAAAGTGTGATAATCTTCTCATACGGTTGCAGGGCAGATGCAAAGAAAATCAACCAGATAACTGCGACTACAGGGAACATGGCTAGAAAGATCAAACTTGCATAAAGTCTTGATTTCCGACTGATCTGTTTTTATTCCTTCTCTTCCGTCTTAGTATCGCTCGTCGCAATCACTGTAATTAATTATGTCATCACCGATGGCGAGTCATTGATGGTTTTTTCGGAAAAGCTAGAATTTAATCTCAACGGCTTCCAGTGAACACGTAGTGAAGAATTGTTTCCCTGTGTGTTGACAGGGACGAAACTTTGTGATGTCCCAGGTTTTTGAGAAATAACCTTCAATGACGTGGGCGGCCATTATCTCTCCAACGATGAGGTCATGGTCACCGGCTTCGAAGGTTTTCCATACTTTGCACTCTAAATGGGCGACACATTCTTCGATGAGGGGAGCTTTCACCATTTTGGCTTTTCGAGCAGTGAGAGGAAGTTCAGCGAATTTATCAATATTTTTCCCACTCATGCGTCCAGCACGAATGACTTTTTCTGCCATATCAAATGTGGGAATGTTAACGACGAATTCACCAGTTTCTTGGATAATTTTGTAGGAGAATCGCTCCTTTCGGATACTCATGGTTATTAGAGGTGGATTTACGCTGGTGGGAATAATCCAAGCAATCGTCAACACATTGTTTTGCCCATCATTAGTTTTCGATGAGACCAATGCTGCATTATACGGGTGAAGCATATACAGGGATTGATTCAATGGAACCGTAACTTTCTCAGGCCCTTCAGACATTTCAGAACAACATCCATTCATATTCGAAGCAGGCTATTTTTCAGAGCTTCGATGGTCTTCAATGAGTTGACTTTCGACATAAAAAGACATACCACTTACTAGAGCTTCGAAGCTCTGCAACGGTCATTTGATTTAGTGAGGATTTTAATAGCAATAGCACTCCTCTAGCAGTAGAGTGGTTCAAATGACGGTTACCATCAAATGGCTAGCACACGCTAGCTTTCAAATTAAAGCGGATACAAAAATCATCTATATCGATCTTGAGCAAGGGGCTAATCCTAAGGAGCCCGCTGACATCATCCTTTCCACTCATTCTCACTACGATCACTGTGATCCAGAGAAGATCAAAAGTGTACGTAAAGACGATACCCTTGTCATCGCACCAGCTGATTGTAGGGCTAAAATTGGGGGCGAAGTCCATTCCCTGAAACCAGGCGAAGAGCATGCGGTTGGCGATATCCATATTCGTGCAGTTGAGGCATACAACCTAACTCGGTTTCGCTCACCTGGGCAACCCTATCATCCCAAAGGGTTGGGTGTCGGTTATGTAATTAGGGCTGGTGGCAAAAGTATCTATCATGCTGGTGACACAGATTTCATTCCTGAAATGAAAGAGCTTGGTTCCATTGACGTTGCTCTTCTACCTGCTGGCGACACATATACCATGGACAATAAGGAAGCTGCAGATGCAGCGTTGGCAATCAAGCCCAAGGTCGCCATTGCCATGCATCTCTGGAATAAAGGCGACTCTGCATTCAGAAAGCATATTGAAGACAGCTCGAATATTCGTGTAGTTACTTTAGAAAAAGATGGCGAATTCGCACTCGATTAGCCCAAATCGTGTAAATAGATTGATTCCGTCTTTCAGTGAGTACTTGAGAGAAATATTTTTAATCTAGCCTAGGTTAACCCGATATCGAGGCATATCTGGTGGAATTGTTCAAACTGGATAATTAGCCCTTTTTGCCATGTGGATAGTGAGATTGGCGTTTCTTTTGTCAGTAGTCCCTTTGGGGTGATTCCAAGATGCCTGAGAAAGGAAAGTTTGCAGCGGTCAAATGCGACAGGGCTAGTCCAAATAAGATTAGATAGTCATTAAATCTTATAGAAATATTTTTATATTAATCTCTGTTATTCCGCATTAAATTACAGGAGGCGTAGCCATGCCCCCAAATCAGGAACCAATTGCAGAAATTAACAATGTAGTACGGATCTATACCAAACCCTTCCATCGTCCACGCAAAGGTGCTGCACGACGATTTATCGGCTTTCTTAAACGTGAAAAGCAAAAGATCCGAGCACTCGATGATGTCAGTTTTGCCATTCACCCTGGTGAATGCGTTGCACTCCTTGGACCGAATGGGGCAGGCAAATCTACTACGGTCAAATTGCTTAGCGGCATCCTACACCCGACTTCAGGACAGGTGCGCCTTTTTGGCATGGATCCCTACCACAATCGCATCGCTTGTGCCATGCGGTATGGAGTCGTCTTTGGCCAGCGAACGCTGCTTTGGACACATGTTCCGGTGCTCGAGAGCTTGAAACTCTATCAGAAGATGTACAATGTCCCGAAACCCATCTTCGATGAACGCCTAAAGGAGTTCACCGAGATTCTGGATATCGAGCAACACCTTCATAATGCTCCTCGACGCCTTTCATTAGGCGAGCGGATGCGGTGCGAAATCATCGCTGCGTTACTCCACCAACCAGAGGTGATTTTCCTCGACGAACCCACTGTCGGGCTCGATGTCGTGGCTAAAAAACGGATCCGTGACTTCATTCGACGGGTTAACCGTGAAGAGAATGTCACCGTTCTACTTTGCAGCCACAGTATGCGAGATGTCGAGGAACTCTCGGACCGCATCATACTTATCTCTCGAGGCAACATTAGGTTTGATGGACCCAAAAAACAGCTTAAACGTCAATGGAGTAATGAACGCAAGGTTCGAATTCTTTACAAGAAAGCCAAAGCCAGAAATTGGCAACGGCAACTGAACGAGCTGCCCGGTGTTATCAATTTGGAAGTCAACAATGGGCAAGTGGAATTTCGCATCAATCAAGATCAGCTGCTAGTTTCTGACTTTCTCCAAAATGCAATGACCCTTTTAGCAGTCGATGATATTCAAGTGACTGAGCCCAATCTGGAAGACATCATACGAGAAATCTTTGGCGAGGAAGAACGAGCCTCGAACAAATCCCCGGAGGTCGTTTAGATGGGAACTAAAGATGTCCTTCGTCAATTACGACTCCTACCCGACTATATTCGATTATCCTTTCTTCGAGTAGCTGAAAACAAAATTCAGATTTTCGGGGCCTTCTTCAGCACATCCGTAAACCTAGCGATGTATGTGCTTTTTTGGGGCGTCATCACCTATCAAATCCCCATTCTCACTGGATATGGCTGGGTTGTCTGGGGGCAAGGTGAACTCACATTTCTCATTGGAATGACCGAAGTCGCTTGGGGATTTGGGGCCTTTTTCTGGATGGGAATTTGGGAAACACACTGGTATATCACCGAAATCGGAATCGAAACATTTCAAATTCGTCCCGCTGGCTCAATTTACCAAATTCTGGCTACCTCCTTTTGGGCTGGAGGATTGGTCCAGGTTGGGGTTGGTGGGGTGATGTTAGCATTATCGGTGCTAGCCTTTGGATTAGTGGTAACTCCGTTTAGTATTGTGTTCGGAGTAATCGCCTTACTGCTGGGACAGGCTGCTTTGTATCTATTGTGGGCCTGTCTGTGTTGTCTGGCGTTCTGGATTGGGAGAAATGAAGGGCTATTGGAAATTTCTGATGCGCTAGAGTATAACTTCGCAAGGATGCCCATTGATGTAATGCCTGTAGGAGTGCAGTACTTTTTGCTCTTTGTTTTTCCTGTTATCTTCATCTCCACTGTACCCACAATGATAATGCTGAATCTGCTTCCATTGGGTCCTGCACTAATCTATCTAGGAATTGCGGGAGTGCTTGTGATTCTGTGGTTGCTAGTTCTTCGTGTGGTATGGAGTCGGGGACTCAGACGTTACCAACCTGTAGGAGGGTAGATACAATGGCTGATCGAAAACGAATGGAAAGCTATATTGCGGTGGCCCGGATTTCCTTCCGAAATTCCCGGCAGTACACCGTAGATTTCCTGACCGGCTTTGCATTCTTTCCTACTCAACTCATTGCCTTATCGATAGTCTACTGGATTGTTTATCTCCAATCCTGGCTTCTCAATGGTACCAACGTAATAGGTGGCTTCAACTATCCCGAACTCATCAGCTATTTATTTATAGCCCTGATTATTGCCCGTGCCCTGCCAAGGTGGCGGTTAAGTGTGCAAATCGAGCAAGATATTGATCGCGGTCCCTTAGTCTCATATCTCTCTAAACCCATTGATTACTCAGGCTTTCGCTTCTTCAGCGAACTTCCTCGTTCCATTCTCTACCTAATCTTCGGAAGTATCACCTATCTGATTGCTATGCTTTTCATCCCCCTACCGTTTCCAACACTAACGAACTTAATACTCTTCATTCCCTTCTTCATCATCGCCTATTTGGTTGCCTTCCTCTTGGTATTTACCATGTCATTGGGAACCTTCTGGGTTAACCGCCAATGGTGGCTTCGCAACCTCCTCAGTCTACTCATGATCATCGCGGGTGGCGGACTTATCCCTCTAAGCTTCTTTCCTCCGATTATACAAACAGTATTTAGCCTCTTACCCTTTCAATACTGTTACTACATTCCAGCCATTATCCTTCAGGGATATTATCTCCCCGAACAACTACTTCCTATCGCGTTGCTAAGCGTTATCTGGCTCTTGATTCTTTGGATATTAGCCCGTATCATATGGGGTCTTGGTCGACGAAGGTATGAAGGACCTGGTGGTTAGCTACTCTAAGTATAGTTGAAGTAGTGACACTCGACCTCAGCATTTACTCCTGTAACTTTAGCTGAAGGTTGAACATTGGGGAAAGGCGAAAATTAGAATAGATATCCCCCAAAAACCCAAGATCACTAATTTGCTATTAGTGCCAAATTTGGGACATTTACCTGTTGCTACGCAAGATGAGTGATTTAAATACAAAGCCCAATCACTCAATTCGATAACTATGCCAACACTCACCATAGAGAACAAACAGCTTAATTATCATATCCAAGGAACTGGTGTTCCTCTCGTAATGATTCATGGCTCGTTATGTCGTCATCGATTATGGGATGAACAACTTACCTTAACCAATCATGCCCAACTGATTCGATTGGATTTACCTGGTCATGGTGAGTCTGAACCCCTAGAAGGAGCAATTACAATTGAGAGATTCGCCCGCATCGTGGCACAACTAATACAGAAGTTAGGGCTAAAAACGGTAGTGCCTGTTGGGCATTCTTTAGGTGGGGCTGTCGCTCTTCAACTCGCCTTAGACTATTCAAGTCTTCTGAAAGGCTTGATCCTGATTGGAACAGGTGCGAAACTGGGGGTGCTGCCTGCCATACTAGAGGGATTACGCACTGATTTTTCGCGTGGCGTTGAGTTGTCAATAGGACAACTGGGCTTTGCAGAAGGTGCAGCTCCCAACTTGATTGAATTTGCGAAAACTGAATGTCTTCGTTGTGATTCTACGATTGGGTATCAGGACTTTGTTGCCTGCAATGCGTTTGATATGCGTAATCGGATTCATGAGGTAGCACTTCCAACCTTGGTGGTAGTGGGTGATGAAGATCAATTAACTCCCGTTAAATGGGCTGCATACTTAGCTGACAAAATCACTAACGCACAATTGAAGATTATTCCACAGGCTGGTCATTTCGTGATGCTTGAACGCCCGGATGAGGTCAATCAGGCAATCATAGACTATCTGCAACAAGTGTAGTCTAAATGTATCTGAATTTTTGGCATTTGAGCAATGCCGTAATGGGAAACCACATAAACGTATGTTCTCATACCCAGCTTGCTTCTCTAACGGGCGGAGACGCTTGAGAAGTTTGGAAGGATGGTCGCATTGGCGGGATCACATGCCACCCAGCTGTTGGCGATTCTTCTCGTCTCCGCCTCCCGCCATTTTACTTTGACTACACGTTTTTTATTGTTATAGACAAGAATACTCACTTGTTTGAGGAAATGTAACCCATGCCCGAATTACCTGATATAGTCGTGCTTGCAGAAAGTATGAAAGATGCCCTAATTCACAAAACAATTCTGGCAACAACGGTTCATCAACCGAAGGTATTGAATAAAGGAGTTACTACATTTCGTAAAGCCCTCAGAAACCGAACCTTTCAGGATTTTCATCAACGAGGTAAATGGATTATTTGCGATTTTCATAATGATTCACATCTTGCCTTCAATTTAGGGATGGGAGGTGAATTACGAATTTATTGGCCACCCTTAATACCCGATCCCAAACGTGAACGTGTGATTTTTTCTTTTCCAGATGGGAGTCAACTGTGGGTCCACTATTGGTGGTTTGGTCACGTTCATCAACTCAATCCGGGTGAACTTCAAAAACATCAGCAAATCGGTACCTTAGGAATCGAACCATTGAGTCAAGAATTCACGGAAGAAAAACTGGCTTCAATGCTTGAGAAGAAACGGGGTCGAATTAAAAGCTACTTACTCGATCAACGGTTCATTGCAGGGATAGGAAATGTTTATGTACAGGATATTTTGTGGCATGCACGGCTCCATCCAAATCGGAAAACCAATACTCTTCAAACACAGGATATCGCAAAATTACACTATGCTATCCAGCATGTACTCCGGAAGGGTATTCGATATGGGCCTGGACCTGGTGAGCAAGATATTTGGGGGAACCGGGGACAATGGGGCAAACAGCCAAGATGGCCACAAATTGCTTACAAAACTGGTAAACCATGTCCTATCTGTCAAACGCCAATTGAAGAACTTCGAGTGGGAAGTACTACCAGTTACATCTGTTCACAATGTCAAGTTTAACAACCGGTCAATCTATTAATGAATACAATCGTGGTAGAATCTTAGAATTTGTTGTGGTATTCTCGATGACACGTAAAGCAATTCAAGATCAATGGCCTGAGTGGAATTCTGTATGTTGGGGGTGTGGGCGGAATAATGAGCATGGTCTCCAATTGAAAAGTTACTGGGACGGAAATGAGACGATTGCACACTGGAAGCCTAAGCCCTATCATCTGGCATTTCCCGGAGTATTATGTGGAGGTATCATCGCTTCCTTGATTGATTGCCATGCCACGAATACCGCAAATTCAGCTGCTTACAAAGCAAAAGGCTACGAAATTAGTTCAGAACCCCCCAAAGGTTATGTTACAGGTTCACTTTTCATAAAGTATCTGAAACCAACTCCAGTAAATAATATGGTCACCCTTCGTGCTAAAGTGAAATCAATCCAAGGACGCAAAATCACAGTTACCTGTTCGCTCTATTCCGATGACGTCGAATGTGCTCAAGGTGAAGTGGTGGCTGTCGAAGTAGATTAAACCTTTCGATAATAGATTATGCTGTAGCATCATTTTGGAATGAGATTTACAAAGGTTAATGAGGGAATTAATCGCCAACATTACGCGGTGACATTTTCTTGAAAAAACGAATTCAGCCACATATACGGTTAGGCGAAGGCGATGTAGCTGATGTCGTATTCATTGCAGGCAACCCTGACAGAGTACCAAAAATCGCCGCGAAAATGAAAGACGCCAAAGAAATCGGTAACTATCGTGGTTTAGTATCCTATCAGGCATATACACCCAAAGGAGTTGAAGTGACAGTCGCTACTTCTGGCATGGGCACCCCATCAACACATATTGTGATCGAAGAATTGGCCAACTTAGGTGCAAAGATCTTTATCCGGATTGGGTCGTGCGGCGGGGTTAATCCAGAGATAAAAACTGGAGATGTTGTGGTCGCAACAGGTGCGGTTCGTGACGAACTAACCGGGACCAATTATGCTCCTTTGGAATATCCTGCTGTAGCGACAGCAGAAATCTATTCATCCCTACTAACTGCTATTTGGGAACTGCTACCTGCAGATCGTATTCACGCAGGAATTGTCTGGTCAACCGATATCTACTATAACCATCGAGGTGCACACATACTCGATCAATGGACTCGAGCCAATGTTCAGTGCGTCGAAATGGAATCCTCACTTCTCTTTGTCTTTGCTCAGACTCGTGGATTACAGGCCGGATCCATTTTAGCCTGTGATGGTAACCTTCATGGGGATCAAAAGGGTGAACAAAAGGATGAAACAGAACAGAGTGGTGAGCAAAATCCCTTACTGAATGAAGCGATCTCGAAAGAAATAGAGGCAGCTATCAAAGCGGTTGATGAGTTATACGCATCAGATTAGGTAGTTTGATACCCTCAAGGGATACTGATAAGAAGCTTAATTGAGGATATAACTTGTTAAGGGATAACCTCCAACTATCTCCAAAATCCTTCCCTCCAAACGGTCAATCATACCCTTCCCAATGACCGTTAAGGCTCATCAAAAAGGCGATTGATTCGATGGCTAGATGTCTCCTCGGAAGGCACGATTATGTGCCCATGTACGCTAGACTCAACAATGATCCAGAGGGACCCATCGAAGGTGTTATGGAGGTATGTCGGAGATGCGGTGCCCAGAGGCCTCTTCAGGGTCTGCTACGGAAGGGTGCAAAATTATTTAACGAGAAAGGACAATGGTTAACGACCGTTGAAAAAGCCGCAGTTATCTAATCCCTTTTACCAATTGGGGCAGGTTTCACATCTCCTTAAGCTACACTTAACGTTGAATAGCAGTGTAGCAACTCGTAAAGATTTATTTACCCTCATAAGAGAACACTGCCTACCAAATATTCCTGGTGATCTGTAATATGGGTGTTACTTGTCATGATATGAAAAAAGGGCAAATATATGCCTGCGACGATTGTGGTTTGGAACTGCAAGTCGTCAATGAATGCGAAGAATGTGGAACTCCTGAAGATGCATGCGGGTGTGAAACCCACTGTACCTTCGAGTGCTGCGGAAAACCCCTGGCACTGAAAAAATAATTTATTTTTCACATTTTCGAGGGATTTCAGGGTTTGATATAAGCCCATCCCTCTGCCTGTTTCTTTACTAATTCACCTACGCCTGAGGCGACAAACCCCACGACATCTAACATTGCTTCTTTAGTGAGATTATATACATTCAGAGAGTTTTGACATATCAGAAAGCGTACTCCACTTTTGACCAATGCTTCGATTTCCTCGTGGTTCATGTTCTTAGGCAGCTGAAAGAGCTTCACTCCAGCTCCATTCACGATGCATTCTATCTCTACTTGCTTTTCACCTAAATCCGTGAAAAGATTCTATATATTATTCAAGGCTAGTTTCAATCGAAAGGCACTGCCTTCATCAAGATGAAAGAGATAACGATATCGCGGCAAATCGGTCACAACCACCCACTCATATAACATGGAAAAAATGTCCAGTATTTGGTTTTCGCGGTTCAACAAGTAAAGCTAAGGGTTGCTATCTCCTAATTATCAAGTGGTGAAGAATATGGCGGTTGGACGATTTCAAGTCATGGCCGTTTTACAGGCAGCACGCGCTCATATACTTGGATTAGCGCTTCCCTCTGCAAAAAGTTGGGGGTTAAACCGGGCAATTTTCTATGCGGCCGCAAAACGCGGATTTAAAGGGCAAAAGCGTGTAAAACGATCCCGAAGTGAAGTAAAAGAAAAACCCATTAGCGATACTCCCGAAGCTTTTCATCTCGGTAGTGAGGTTGCCTTCAAGGCTCCAGAAGAAGACGGTCCCCTTTACTTTACAATTGGTGGAAAGGTTCAAACTGAAGCAGAATTTACTCGTCAAATCGAAGCACGGTTTGGTGAATCCTTTACTCAGGCGTGGAAAGAAGCCTTGGAGTATGTGAAAAGCTTCGATGAAAAGACACTACTTTCGCAATCAGGATTTTATAATTCGGTGTACAAGCCAAAACGAGATGAATTAGCTTCGAAATGGTCTCAATCCGGTTAATAAAATGGGATAAGAGACTCTGTTGCCTTCAGTTAATTAGGATTGGGGAGTGCATTTAAGATGGACTTCCAGGTGTAGTCGAGAGAATTAATTTAAGTAATAATTAATGGGTGTGTTTTCTTCGCCTATCATTATTGAAGAACGATTCTAAAATAGAACTTCGTCTTCTATAATAGATAGTGTTACTCGGAGGACTGAGACAATGCGACGACGATGGTATGTCGTTATCCTCGCAGTTCTACTAATTCTTACTTTAGCAGTGTCTGCTTTTTTACTAGTTTTTCTTCCTCGGTGGACTCCGCTTCCGCATGAGATGGTATGCCAACTCACCGGGGAAGACGCTCTAAATGATACTACGGTCGTGAATGTATATGGGGCTGATGTTGGACTCATGGTGTTATTTCACGATCGTCTCAACTTCATCTTCGGTGACACTTTTGGTCCAGATAAATGGGATTGGCGGTCCAATACCATGGCTTATACAATGGATTTGGACGCTTCAGATGGTATAATGCTTTCTGGTTGGGTAACTGATAATGCCACACATTTAGCGAAAGAATTGATCCATAGTGCAAAAGCTGATGAGGTCGAAAAAACCGTCATACCCACCGCGGCATATGCTCAGGAAGATTGTCTATACATTTTCTATATGTCAGTAATCAGTTGGGGCGATGCAGGTGATTGGACGTGTAACAATGCGAGCATCGCCTACACTTTTAATGGACATACATACATTGAAGCACATAACGTATCTTGGCCGGGAGATTCGAATTTCATTGAGTGGGGGCTCGTTAAAAGTGGGGAAGGTGCACCTGTAACTGGAGGTTACGCATATTTCCTCGCTACCGGAAGTGGACGCTATCATTCCTGCTATCTCGTTCGCGTTCCTGAACATCAAATCCTAAACCAAAGCAGTTACCAATACTTCTCTGGATTTACCGTTACGAAGGTGCCAACATGGTCTTCAAATCATCTGGAAGCCCAGTCCGTAATAGAAGCACCAACAGGAGAAATCACAGTCATGTGGAATCCTTATCTCAGCCACTACATGTTTATGAACCTAGATGATGTAGCAGGGAAACTGTACATACGGACTGCCCAATCACCTTGGGGGCCTTGGAGTTCACCCCGAACCATAATTTCGCGTCCTGAATACAGCGGGTTTTATGCTCCCAACATTGATCCGGTTTTAGTTGAAGATAACGGACGAATTGTCTACTTCACAATGAGCCTTTGGAACGAATATAACGTCTATTTAATGAAAGTCGACCTCACTCAACTCAGTGGCTTCTTTCATCTTGAATTTAATGGAATTTTGGCTTCATCATATCTTTGGCTCTGTGGTTTAATGCTTCTGACGGAAATCACGGAGATCAACCGGTTCTTGTTAAAGAAGTGAAATTAAAAGCGATTAGTGTCTCATAGACATCACTTTGAGGGACATAAATTGAACGCAGAAATATATGATGTAATCATTATCGGTGGTGGACCTGCAGGATTATCCGCTGCTATTTACACGGCAAGAATGGGGAAAAAAACCCTGCTATTGGAAGGAAAAATTTATGGTGGTCGGACTGCAAAAGCACCGAATGTCTGGAATTATCCCGGGTTTCCCCAAGGCATCAAGGGTATAGAGCTAATTGACTTAATGGTTAAACAAGCGGAAAAATACAAGGCTGATCTCAAATATGGCACTGAGGTTATAGATCTTCAACTCGTAGGAAAGACTAAGCAAGTGGTAACCCGTGATGCAACCTATCAGGGACACGCGATAATTGTTGCCACAGGAACCCACAGTAAAAAACTCCTTATTCCAGGTGAAACTGAATTCGTAGGGCTGGGTGTTAGTTATTGTCCGGTTTGTGATGGTCCTCTCTATCGTGGGCTCAAAGTGGCTGTAATTGGATCAGGAACCGAAGCTTTCGAAGATGCCTTTTTCATGTCAAACATTGCAGAGCAGGTCACGTTGATCACGAATGCCCCTGATATCACAGCTGAACAAAAATTAGTGGAAGAAGCGAAAACAAAATCGAACATCGACATAGTGTCTGGAAAACCTCTCAACATTGTAGGAGATCAGGTGGTTACAGGACTCCGTTATCAGCATTTCGAAGAGGAAGCTGAAAAGGAGCTTCCTGCTGATGGAGTATTTGTGTCACTTGGTGGGGTTCCTCTTACGGCTCTTGTTAAAAAGGCCGGTATCACTGTAGATAACCGTGGCTGTATCAAAGTTACACGACAGCAAGCCACGAATCTCGAGGGAGTGTATGCTGCTGGTGATTGCACTTGTGGGGGTATGCAAGTTATTACTTCTGCAGGAGAAGGGGCTATGGCAGGGATACAAGCTTATCGCTTCACGAAGAAGCAGTAACGCGTGTAAAGGGCTATTAGTATTAGGTCAATTAATTACTTGGTAATGCTAAGCGTGTCCAGTCGACGAAATCTTCGCGTTTTCGATCAATTCGTGTACTCAACCAAGATATGAGGTCATGAACCGTCTTAATAGCCGCTGGATGCATCATCATGAATACATCCACACCGGCTAACAAGAACATTAAGGCGGTTGTGCTTTCCCAGATGGGTCCGCGTAATTCACGTGGTCCCAGTTCCGGTTTCTTCATCCATGCTTCTCGGGCAGCCCAGGCATTGGTTGTTCCACTACTGAGCGGGAACTGCAGCTCAGAATCACCCAGTAATCCTGCCAGCCGCATGCGTTCCATAATGGTGAAGCTGTATTCCGCGCCGTAACCAAGTGCAGCGGTCGTAGGATCGATGATAATTTGGTCAGTGGTGATGTAGTCGAGGAGGCGTCGATTGAGTTCTTTTTGTTGGTTAATGTCGATACTAGTCCATGAGAGCACAAGTTGGTCATGTGCTTTGGCTGCTTCGGCAACTGGTTCCCACATATCAACGGTTGCGGAGGCAAGAAGGACGCGTTCACCTTCTGCAACCTCTGCAGCTGCTGAAAGTATTTCCGCATCTTTGGCAGGGTCACCTGACCCACCAACAATGATAGGGACCTTCACGTTCTGCAGAACGTTTTCAAAGCCTTTCATCGCTTCTTTGGTACTGGTGTCTTTGAGGAGGGGATCAGTGCTGATCATGTGGTAGGTGATGAAGTCTGCATCGAATTTGTCGATTACTAGTCGTGCCCAGTCGACGGGATCATCCATTACATCATCGTAGTGCATTCGAACTACCTTTGCGAGTTTAATGCGCATATCAAAGACATCTGCCGCAATTACTGGTGGATATTTGGCTTGGGCTTGGAATAGATTCCATGCCGGTGCAGTATGGCCTCCAACGGTTATCGTTTTACTTCGTGAACCGCCCTGAGCCTTTGTAGCCCCCAAAGTTATTTCTCGAATCTGCCCCGTATATTCAGTCAACGGTGCTTTAAACCGGGCCTTCAGAAGCTTTGTTGGTCGAGCTGGTGTGGGAATACCTGGTATAGGCACTGCAGATTGAACTTGCGGATTTTGCATTTGTACCCCTAAAGCAGAAAGTATTTGCTGGGCAAACTGCTGGACTGCAAAAGCGTTTTGAGCAAGAAATTGTCGGGCTTGACCAGACATCCCTGCTCCACCTCCAGGAGGAACGATGACTTCGAGTTCGTCAACGTCAATAGTCATGTCTTCTAATTCAAGTTCAGCAAATTTTCCAAAAATAGCTTCCAGTGGTCCAAGGATACCCAACTCAGGATCATCTGCTGTTAAGGTTATCTCGTTTTTCTCTTTCTTCTTCTCAGGCGACATCATTCATCGCCTCGTCTATTTCTTGCCCTTCTGATCCAGGCGTTTAATGATGACTTTCTCTGCGTAAATCTTCGCGTTCTTAAAGATGATTTGGAATCCAGGACCACCGCCAGTTGCGGGGACCGTCGTCATCATTTGACCAGGCATCATGAAGGGTTGAGTCTGTTGACCTGCAGGCATAATTTCTTCTTTACGTTCTTCTTCTTCCAATCGCGCAGCACCACCTACATCCACCCAGCGTTCAACCACTGGGTGATTGTGGTCCTTAAGATAAGTTTTCAATTCCTCAACGCTTGATACGTCATTCTCGGTCGGAATAATATCCCGAACATTCTCGGGTATGAACTCATAGACCCGGTCCTTGATAGCTTTTGGCAACCAGACAATCCGATTCCAGCCATCATCAACCTGGAGGAATTTTGGAGAACGCATGTATTCGATGGAGATGCCATGAAAACCAGGAATCTGTCGTCCACCAGCTGTGGAATCTGCCATTGTAGAGAATGGAAGTCCATTCACAGCGGCTCCTTTATAGTCACGGTGGACAATTCCAAGGCCATCGACTTCTGGGATAACAAAGGCAATCGCTTCGAAACAACCACAACTGGTATGGGGTTTCTCAAACGCACTATACAAACAGACATCAGTTACTGCACCGAGCGTCTTTTCTTTGTATGCTTGATTTACTCCCGTGTATTCTCCCTTGAATTCGTCAATGGTGTCACCTTTTTCGATGGAAAATAATGGTCCCTTCGGGTCCACTCGTGCTGCGGCGCGTCCATCAAACCAGCTAATCGCTCCACAATTTGCATAACGTTGTGCAGTAATTGTACAACAGTGGGTTGGTGCGAAGCTCTGACAGAGAGTGCAGCCATAAAAGACATCAACTTCTTCATCTTTGAGGCCACGGGCACGAGCATCACGTTCATCATAGCGAACGATGGCTTTGTCATAGTGTTCCGCGATTTTGTCAGGGTCAGTTATGAAGGTGACCTGAATTTTTTCGATGATGGGTAGTTCGCTTTTATAGAGGCGTTCATAAACCTGACCAACGAGTTTGAAGGTATTGAGCCCCTTTTGGAAAGATTTCTTGCTGATTCGAATCCAGATATCGTAGCGCTGGTTGAGGTGCATAACACCTTCGATGAAGTTAGTATATTCGTGGACGTGCCGTTCAAGGACACCTTCTAGATCTTCTTCAACTTCTTTTCCAGCAACTTCAATGAGGATGCCAAGGGGATGGTATTCACCTTCTTTGAGGTCTTTAAGGTCAGGACCAATGATCTCAACTTTGCCGTCTTCGATTTCGTTCATCTTTTTGGTGACAACCAATTCGAATTTCTTTTCGATTTTAGGTCCACCAAGTTCAACTTGCATGTCACCTTTTCGAATGCGTTCGCCTTCGTAGAC
>JBHLPR010000044.1:0-18197 GCA_048939245.1 Promethearchaeota archaeon
GATTTAATGTTTAAGGAAAGCTAAATGCAGCTATTGAAGATGGATTGTCAGGTATGTGCATTTCTTGAATCATCTGGGTGAGACGACGCAAGTGCTTCAGAACTTCGCGAACTAGTTCTTTGTGTAGTTCTCTAGTGTAAGTAGCGGATTGTGTGTTCGATCAGGTAGAATCCTGTCGTGATTAGTAATCCGCCCAAAATGTAACCTGCTATGAATAGATAGTATGGTGGCGGCGCGAGAGAGTATGCGATGAAGTGTTTCCATATGATTCGGAGTCTAAATTGGACGTCGATGGTGACTCGCTGGATGGTCACGTTAAGAGGGGTTTCACTGACTCCGTCGCCTAAAATTTCAATGTATAGGGGTCCTTGGTCTTGGGGGGCGGTGAGGTTTACGAGTTGGAAAATGACGTCATTGGGCTGATTGTATAAGGATATCGTGATGGGCGTGTTGTTTGTATACATTTCTCGGAATTCAATGGCGCTCGCTGAATTTAGGGCTCCAAATTGAATACCAACGGAGCTGTTGGATGCTGATAAGTTGCCATGATAGTATTGATCTGATTCAACAATCCAACCTGATGGCGGTGGATTGAGGTTCCACCAGTAGATTTGTACAATCCCTGTGAACGTAATAAGCATGGTTCCCAACAGGATTAAGATACCTGCGAACCACAGATGACTTCGCGGGTTCATTATCTTTGAATTCTTCATGAACCAATCGCCTCCGTTATCATGGCAGGAAGATGGGATATCATTAATGTTATGTTTGAGGTTAAGGTCTCAGCGGCAATCATAGAACTTCATAGAAGCAGCTAATGCTGCAACCGAAATCTAGTCTATCCTCTGCAGTGTATGCTGTGAATGAATCGCTAGCTAAGCGACACAAGATGGTTATGTTTTCTTATGATAGGAAATTCAGAATCGAAATCATTTTGAATGATGCTGATAAATACTGGGCATACTGGAGGGTAATCCGGGTTGGATTCAGAAAAACCACTGAAAAATGAGAATGCCATTCTCGAACCTCATGAAACGTGGACGAAGCGCACAACAATGATGGTAGTCATTGATCTTGTCGCCAAACCGTTTCTTGGCTTGTTTATCATTGTGAACATCTTATTTCTGTATTGGCGCATTTTACCAGGTGACCCCGTGGCCATTTTCATATCCGGTTATATGCGAGCTAATATGACTGCCGCAACGAACTATGTCTGGCAGCTTTGGGGGTTTGATCTCCCACTTAGTAGTCAATACGCTATCTTCCTATTCAACTGCTTTTCAGGTCAACTGTTTCGAACGCTCTCCTTTACTGAGGGCTATCGTCCGGTTGGAGAGATAATTCTGATGCGATTCCCCAACACCCTACTTCTTGTTCTGCTCCCCTTTCTTATTATTTCAGGCATGTTTGCTCTTTTCTATTGGTTTAGAAGAGGAAAAGGAGCCCCTGTTATACGCGTGTGGGGGTATTTGTATCAAATTCTGTTTTCAAAGTCTCTGTGGATTCTACTTGCGCTGCTGTTCTTTTGGGGGGCTCTTCAATTGGGGCTAAGTGGGGTGCTTCCACTTGGTGGTACTCATAGTGTTCCCCTGCCATCTGATCCATTGGTGCAAGCCCTCGATTTTGGCTGGCATCTCATAGCACCCGCCACTATCATCGCCTTACTCAGTATGGCAGTGGCAACCCATTACTTCCATCAAGCACCTGATGAACCAATCCCCCCCTTATCACATGGGTTACCCCGGTTACTGCTCTGGACCGTTTCCATCGCGATACCCATTGAAGTCTTTTATAACTGGTATGGAATCGGACGAGTGCTCCTTGACTTTACCTTCCTCAACAACTACCCAGGACTCCTTGCTGTTCTGGTGACCTATATCTTCGCCTTTGGACTAGCCGCCCTTTTCCTCGAAGGCGTCCTAAGGTGGGGTATTTATCAGAACCCTGTAGAATTTCACGGGCAACACATCACACCCATAGAAAAAGCCACTTTTCGCCGGCCCTATATCATTATTGGATTGATTCTTGTCTGCATTTTCATCGGGTTAGCCGTTGTAGGGCAATTCATTTTCACACCTGAGCCCTGGCCTAGAACAGCACCACTCGAGTATTCATTGATGGGGCTTTTTCCCTTGCTCATGGAAGGAGTCACAATCGCTTTCATCGCAACATTGATTGGTGGTCTTCTGGGATTAGGCGCCAATTTTGCCCTTCGTTCAGGGCTCTCATGGCCCATTAACTATCTCCCTGCATTCATCTTCTCTCTGATCGTGATCACTCTGTCTATTCTCCCTATCATTCCTGCTTTGTATATCGAACCCTGGGGGCAACTAACATTGACCGTAGGTCTGCTTCTCTCCGCTGGAGCCATCCGTAAAATCAGCAACACAGAACTGGGTGAAGGCTCTATGGCCATAAGCGCGTGGGCGAAAACTCTCTTCCCTATTTTCATTCTATATTTCCTAGCAGGTGGGGCAATCGCCTTAATCGGCGGGCTCATCGGCATTCACTATACCCACAACCTCGGCTGGGTGATTCTAGACCTTCTCCAAAGCGGCATATTGACACTTAATCCGTTCATCCTCCTCATTCCAGGCACCTTGATCTTTTTCTTCATCTTTGCCTTCGACTTTCTCTGGAACGGATTACACCAGATTCCTATCACCACTACGACAGTACTCGATACTGAGACAACCCCAGATCTAAAGTGACTTTACTGGCGTTAGGTCAACCAGAACAGGGTGATTGATAGATAGGGTTGAGGGTTCCGCATTGAGTACAGGTACTGTTCTTGGCTAAATTAGTCAGGGTTACATTATAGCCTACTCGGTGGATGAGTGGGGCACCACATGCCTTGCAGTAGGTGTGCTCTGCTGAGTGTCCGAGAACGTTGCCAATATAGACGAAGTTGAGGCCTGCTTTTTTCCCGATGGTATGTGCGTGTTCAAGCGTTGCTAAAGGAGTTGGTGTTGTCAACCCGTATTCTTTGGCACGATAGGCTGGGTGAAAGCTGCTTACATGCCAGGGCACATCCTCGCCCAATTCCTGATAGATTCGCTGGGCGATGCGTGTTAAGCAGCGAGTTGTGTCATTTACCCTTGGGATCACTAGAGTGGTGATTTCAATCCAGATGCCTAAATCGAGGGCGTGTTTGGCGGTTTGCCAGACTTTCTCGTTATCGATTCCACAGTATTTCTGAACGGCGGTGTGGCATCCTTTGATATCGATGTTCATGGCATCGAGTCCTGCCGCGTGTAACCATCGCAATGATTCTTCGGTCATATAACCGTTGGTGACGTAAGTGTTGTAGAAGCTGCGGTTCCGGGCGCGGGGCATGACATCGAGGGAATATTCGAAAAAGCCAGTGGTGGGCTCATTGAAGGAGAAACTGGTGCCTTGGCAGTGTCGTTGTTGAATGGTATCCACTAACTCGTCGGGCGAGACGTAATTACTCTGCTGGGGGTTTGGTGCCCGTTTGCTGATAGACCAGTTTTGACACCAGATGCAATCAAAATTGCAGCCCCAACTTCCAATTGTCAAAGCTCGTGTTCCAGGAAAGAAATGATGGAAGGGCTTCTTTTCGATGGGATTGGCACTCATCGAGCTGATATCCCCATAGGTCAGAACATATAACCGCCCCTCGATGTTGGCTCGCGCTTGGCAGTGCCCACGGTTACCAGGTGCGATGATGCAGCGTCGGTTACACACACCACACTGCACCTTATCCTTGGTGCGTTGTTCGAATAAGAGCCCTTCGCGGATACAGAGATTAGCAATTACCGATGAGGTATCGAGCTTCATGCTATCTTGAATAGTACAATCGTCAAATTTGAGCCTTTGGAAACCTCGACAATATTCTCAACTATGCTCTGTAGCGTATATCATGGTCGAAGACAACGCGTTTTCTTTTTCTAAGCTCTTCTAGAATGAGATGCCATTGACTTCATCTGTATGTTTTTTATACAGCATATGCGAGTAAGTGCCTTGGGAGTATGATGGTTTCGATTTGCGAAGTCTCTACTTCTCAATAACATAGGGAACGGTATGCAAGTTGAAATTCGTAATGAAACCTTCTGGAAGAATCAACACTGCAGTATTCGTTACTCTCATGCTTTCAATGGTGCTCTTATTTTCACCAATGAATGCCTGTTCAAGTCTTTTACCGATATCTCCTGAATATCAGCTTCATGATGGATATGGGTATACAATTACAGGTACACTTAGTTCTGAAGCGTGTGGCGAGTACTTTACTGGAGTTGGCGATGTGAGTGGCGACGGGATTGATGATTTCATTATCGGGGCAAATGCCAATCAAGCAGGGCGAGCCTACCTTTTCTACGGGCGCCCTCTTACAGCTTGGACCGATTTACTCGTAACTGATGCCCAAGCCTCCTTCGTCGGTGAATCCTTTGACGATTGGTTTGGTCGATGGATTGCACGACTCGGTGATGTCAACGACGATGGATACGCGGATTTTGCAATTTCATCGATGATGAATGATGACGGTGGCAATCAAGCGGGCAAAGTCTATCTCTTCTTTGGAGGATCAGATGTAACATGGACGATGGACACCCCCGCGACTCAAGCAGATGTCACCATCATTGGCGAGGCAGGCGATGATCGATTGGGACATGGCGTTTACGGTATCGGAGACACAAACGGTGATGGCTACGATGATTTCATCGTCTCGGGAATGATGAATGATGAAGGAGGAACAGATGCTGGACAGCTCTACCTCTTTCTCGGACGCGCCTCAAATCAATGGGCTGCTACCTACTCTGCCGCGGATGCCACCGCCTCATGGATTGGTACAACGGATGATGGTCTCGCCCTTGATGCGTCCGGTGTAGGAGATATCAACGATGATGGATTTACAGATTTTGCGGTAGGTGCTTTGTACAATGTTGGCGGTCTCGTTCGACGAAAAGTGTATCTAATCTTTGGTTCCGATACCGTAAACTGGGTGATGGATCAGCCCATCGCTCAATCGAACGCCTCGCTAGTCGGAGACATTGACCCATTTCTTTCAACGATTACGCTCTCAGTTGATTGGATTTCTGGCGCTGGTGATGTCAACAACGATGGCTTTGACGACATCGTCTTCGGGGCTTACGAGGAAGATATAGGATGGACCCAAGCTGGTCAGACCTATCTCTTCTTTGGACGACCCACAACCTCATGGACCCATGATATGCCCTTTTCCACCGCTAACGCGTCATTCATTGGACAATCGAGCAACCAGTATTGTGGATGGGCGGTCGATGGCGTGGGTGATGTCAACGGCGACGCTTTTGCAGATTTCGCCATTAGTGCACCCACCCAAATGACCTTTCCCTCCGAATCTCAGTCTGCAGGCCACGTCTATCTCTTCCTTGGAAACAATAGTGGGAACTGGGGACTGCAAACACCCGTGAACCAAGCAGCCTATAACTACACGGCAGAAGAAGAGCAACCTCATAGTGGCTTCGGCTTTCACGTTCAAGGACTCGGTGACATCAACAATGACACCCTCGACGACTTTGCCATCGGTGCACCCGATTACGACAACAGCGCATTAAACAAAGGAAAAACCTACCTCATCTTACCCTTTGCTGAAGACGAAGACGAGGGCAATGGAGGCAGTGGGGACGGTATTATGCTACTAATTATCATAAGTGCTGTTATTTCCGTAATCATACTAATCGTAGGACTTTTGTATTACCGCAAACGACGGAAGCCATAGTCTTTGGCTTCCCTGCCTCTTTTATTGAGTGGCTTGCGGTGCAGGTCACTTTTCCAACTTTCTTCTTTCTCCTATCTTGTGAAGAATCAAAATGCCGATATCGCTGTAAATTTAGGTGCGAAATAGAGACCATTTCGTGTTCTAAACTGTAGAATAATATTCTCGTATAATGAACTTAAGCACACGATCTTGGTGAGTACTTTGAATCGAAAATGGTTAGGATTGTTAGTCATTCCAATCGCACTAGGCCTCCTTCTTGCTGCACCCTATATCTTCAGTTTCTTAGCACCACCTCCTTCAGGGAATGGTGGAGATTCTGGAACTTCGCTTTCTACCTACATGGAAGCAAAAGCTGCGGATATCTTGGCGGTACAGATTCTGGGCAATTCAACTGATATTGTCTATCCGGAATTAATGGCTGCCCTCTTTGTGCCAAATACCACAGGCGCATGGATTGTCTCTGCCACGTTTCTCAATGATTCACTCGGTCCGGGTAATCCCACCTTCTATGAGGAATCGTTTCTCACCACCCTCACGGAAGTCGAAAACATCAACGATGCCATCTATACGGGTCTTGATGCAACCAACCCCTCTGATGACTCGATTTCGGATCTGATGTATTCGATTGGGTTTGGGTTGGACATTCTTTATACGGATGGGACCTGGATTCAGCTCTTCACGCTTCAGAGTCCGGAAGGCCACATCGTCTTCCTAAATGGGACCTATACCGGCACACCTGATACAGTGGATCCATTCAATCCGAGTTTCATCTCCCGGGATGAGAACTGGCAAAACGGCATCCTCTTAGAACCGGGCACAGCCCTCGATGACTTGGTGTTAACAATAAACGCCGTGTTTGTCAATCATTTGGGTTGAGCTTACCACTCTCTTCAGTCGGCTTCAAGCTCTTAAATGGTAACAAACTGAATTCATGGATTCAGAATACTAGACATGCTTCTCCTGTGCGGTGTATACGATGTATAGGCAGGTAGCGGAGCGCCTTCGTGTATCGAATCCTATGGCTGAAACGACGCAAGTCGTCCATACTTTCCAAGATTCGGAGATTATTAGCTGTTAGTGGCTGACCAAATTTTGGTTTGTTGCATATAAGTGGTGAAATGAAACCATCAGGTTATTTATACAACTTAACCCTTAGGGCATTGGAGGATGGTTTCGTTGCTCTTTGGAGGTAGTTGGGTTAAGTCCACGTGGTTAGTGGTATTTCTGGTTCTCGTGCTGAGTGTTCCATTTTTTGTCTATGAAAACTCTCCAATACAGATACTAGCTGCTGAAACGTCTTCGGAAACAACTTCAACTCCTTTACACACCTCGTCCCTGACAGAGAGTAAGCACCCATATAACACACCTGATTCAGTCAAATCCCCAGCACCGGCGATTCCTGCGTTTGAAGGCGTCGGCAGTAACTTCACTGCGACACAATATATCGAAAGAATGGACTCTGCTTATGTGACCACGGGGATATGGGGCGATGATCCTTACGAACGGGTAGACACCCATAATAAGACCATCACGTATTCTCAGCCTGCTGAAGGCACCATTAGTCATATGGCTTGCTCCGTTGATAACGTCTATGGCTATGATGAACGGATTGGCTTGGTACCCAACGGGGATTTCGAGGTTTACCCTTACACCGATGGTGGTGGGCATTGGCACACATCCACGGGAGGAACCGGACATCCAATGTGCATACATGGATGGAAACTTCCAACACCCCCTCCTATAGAATCTCCAGGATGGCTTACAATGACGGTAGCCTCCAGTTTTACCGATATCGCCCATTCCAGCCGCGGTGAAATCAGTAGCTGGGTAGACACAAGTCCTCTCCCCGCAGGAGAATACGTGCGAGCCTTTTTGCATTTTGACCTCACTGTTCTTGAACAGGTACTCCCATTCACTTACGTCGAGGAAACCGAAGTTCGACTCAAATTTGACGGTTCGACCATCTGGCACCGCAACTATGGTCGCATTGATGGTGATATTGATGGTGAACAAAGAGGACATGACTATGAGAATGTTTATGTTGATGTCACGAATCGTATTGGTTCGGGGGGCTCATTTGAAATTAGGCTATACTGTATATCCACAACCTCCTGCACTTTGATCGCCTCAAGCTCTGTTACGACCTCTTGGAGCGATATTAAGCTCTTTGTGACGGAAAAAATACCGATTTCGCCGACGGGCGTGTATATTAAAGATTTAGCTTCGAGTCAGAAGCACTATTTTGATTCACAAGGTCTTGTTGATTTTTCTACAACGGCTACTGCATGGGAATTCGGACCAGACCCCCATCATTACATGGATGCGAATTGGACGATTACAGCAACCGTTTTTGAAACAAAGAATATGACTTCGAGCTTCTCTGTAGCTATCGATGCTCCGTCTGTGTCATGGGAGGTATTATCTCCGTCTTTAAGTGTACCGACAACTCCTGGATGGATTCATGCGCGATATGAATCTATGTTTCCCCTCACATGGACATATAGTCAGAGTGAAGCAGGAATTGGAAGCCACTGGGAGGACTCTCCGCATATGCTAAGTTACTATACAAACGGTTGGCATCAATTTCTCTCACCGAATGACGCAATAGATGACATCGTAGTAGCCATGCAAAACCACTCACAGATTATTAGAAGTCCGTGTTATCATTTCATGCGAGGGGAACAATATGCGGTCGACGCCTTTGGCATCATAGGGAGCTATTTTCTAGACGTGTATAATCCAAATGCCTACCATGAGAGTGGAAATGGCTGGATACAAAGTAACGAGATGTGGAAACACAATAACACAGGACAAATCTTAACGCTTCCTCTCGATGCACCCTTAGGCAGCTATACCGCTGTTGTCAGTTATTTAGGTACAGATCCTCTAATCCAAGTTGGCTATTCTTCCGTACAATTTGAAGTAAACGAATATCCTATCACTACCATGGACTCTGAAATCAACCCAGATGGCACCGTAACGGTTTCTGGTCAACTCGGTTTTGAAGCTGGCGGAGATTACAAAGTCTATATCGCCCGAGTGCTTTTACAAACGCCTGCAATTGATGCATACTATAACCGACTTTTTGGTGACATGCTTCTTCACCACTGGTATCAAAGTGATTGCCTTATTTCCGTAACAGGGGAAACAATCGGCATCCAATTTTCAGTGAATAACACTGGTCTGGAGAAAGAAAGTGTAAACGTGATAGTTCGTTTCATGAGTCTTGCAGGACGTTCCTATGTTTTGTTTGAGAAATCTAGCCTTGTAGCAACTTGGGAAACAAATCAAATCCAAGAATTTGATTGGGCGAATATATGGATTGGACCTGTGGGCAATAATACCATGTTACGGCATGGTTTCTATTTCATGGAACTTGAAATCAATGGACACCGCGTCGGTCTTCATAATGAAGAATACGGATCATATCTTGCCGTGACAGATTCACCTTCACTACATGGGCGGGTTGCTCGGATACACACGATTTCTGTTGAACCCCCTGATTTTTCATCGGAGTTTCGTCGAGAATTTCCTTCTCACCTGTCGATTCCTGGAACAAACTATTTCCTTGCAACAGTCATAGATTCGCATCACATCACAGCGGATAGTGTTCTTGTGTGTAATGAGCGCTTAAAGTTGAAGTTGACCCTAGAACCCCCAACTTATGTTAACCGTTCCTATCATGGATGTACGGTAGTTCATCCAAATGGTTCAATTCTTGCCATTGCAAGAATCTGGGGGGAAGGTCCACGATTCTCCGATTATTACCATTCAGGTCGAGAGTATGTCCTTGATTACTATGTGAAGTGGGATACTGAATTCGAGTATTTCGGTTCCATACCAATCATTCAACATGGTTCTGGTGGCGCATTAAATGGGGGAGGCTTTCTGCAGGTAGAGTCCACAGAACATTCGCCAGGATCTTATCCGCTGTTAATCGAGTACCAAGGAGATGATTTCACCCATCCCTGCTACCTGAACAACACACTCGATTTTGCCCCCTCTTCCATAACAACGCCTGTTCCTGGTCCTGGAACAAGTGCAAGCTTTGGTGGACGCGGTTCAGTGTCAGCACAATTGCTAGCATGGACCTATGATGCAAATGATGGGTGGATGTTTACGGGGTACAGACCTATCGCTGGTAAAGAATTGGCCTTTGCAATTTTCAATGGGGTCGCATGGCAAATTCTGGGAGTGGGAACTACCGATTCTAATGGATGGGCTCAAATCTATTATACAGCTAATTTCCTTCCAGGATCATACAGAATTCAAGTAATCTTCAGTGGTTCGGGATTTATCGCAGGCTCGGTGGCAGAATATAATGTTACCATTGGTTATAATGTTCTATTCATTGGGATTATTACTCCAGTCATCGTTGTTCCCATCGTTATCTCTGTCTTTGTAATTCGAAAAAGAAGAACACGTGGTATTGAGGGAGGTGAAGGGGCTTAGAGAAACACGCAGCTATTTGTGAATTCTTCGGTTAGCTTATGCTTTAGACTAAAAGACTCTTGGAGGGATGAGATGTGACACGGAAATCTGTTCTATTCCTAGCAACTTTGGGTATGCTCTTTCTGCTAATCCCAACAGTCAGTGCAGATGGCTACTGGTATCCGATGGTATTGAATGGGTACATCAATCAACCGTTGTTCAGTATGCAATATTATCATACGGTAAAAACAACCGAACATTCCCAGGAAAAATTTGATTATAATTGGACTTCAGGAGCTGTCGCGATTAATTACTATGTGTTTACCGGAGAAAATTTTGAGAATTGGTCACTTGGATTGCCTTGTAGTGCTGACGTGTCTTCTGAAAATATCACTTCGGGTTATGACTCGTATAGAACATATGGCACAAATCAGACGTGGGTTTTTGTCTGGTTCAATCCTTCATTGACCTCCACTCAACTTGTAGGAACGTATGAAAGATATCGGTGGGTGGAAGTCGATGGGTTTATTCCAGGCTTTCCATGGGACGCTATTCTGATCGGTACACTTAGCGCAGTCGTACTAGTCCTTATCATGAGAAAGAAAAATCGCAGAAATTAACACCCAAAGTATTCACTTGCCTTTCCTATGACTCAGCTCTATAAAATTACCTCACTGGATGATATTAAATCATTTAAATGCGATGATGTAGCGGACACAGAACTTTCTAAATCAGGTCTTTTCAGCAATTAATCTCAGTAATTCCACAATTCTTTCTTCATTGATTTCCTGAACCGTGCGAATCTTGAGGTGTCGCATAGTCTTCCCCGTGCCCTCAAAAAGCGCTAACTCTTCATCGGACAGCCCTTTAATTGAAAAGCCTAAATTCACGTGGTCTTTGAGCGCTACAATGTAGAAGCGGCCATTATGGAAGTTTGGGACGCCCCATTTCATCTCCTCTGTCGCATCGGAAAACGTGTTCAAAATAATTTCTCGGAGTTTCCGGAGAATCTCTTTCTGTGGTGAGCTTTGTTGTTCGATATATGTGTCAACAGTGGTCATCGCGCAAATCACCGCCGCTTCCTTTTTTTTCGACAATTTAGTTTGTTCTCAGAATTGCTTGATTAACCTCTGCTAGGTGATTTGTGTCTCAGGAGGCTTTGAGGTCCTTTTTAGAAGAAGGGCGATTACTGCTCCAAAGCAAAGGGAACTAGCAAATATCTCGATGCCATGGATTAATCGCAGAAATAGCGGAAAGGTTTCTACGATAGCAAAGATGGCCAGTCCCCCACCAATATAGAGAAATGCCACCATGACAAGGAATAGCTGCTTGGGCTCAAGCCTAAGTGTTGTGAGTAAGGGAATCAATGAACCCAAATAAATGAAACCACGGAGCACTTGTATCATTAACACAATTTCAACACTGGGAAGAATCAAGTACCATGGGGATGAGGGATCAGCATAATAGGGGGCAACAAATGGAGCCACGATGTTTCCAAAGATGAAATAAATAAGAACCCATGCAAACGCCGCAAGCACATAACGCCCCAACCAGTCTAGTGGCCTCCGTTGCCCAAAATACTCCCGCAACTCATGTGAGAATGAACTGGTTCCATCGACGGGAACAAACAAGACTCCAGCCAAGAGAGCATACAGGAAACTGAGTAATAATCCAAAGAGGGCACCAGCCACAAGAATAACCACGTTATCCAAGATTGTTGTAAAGAAGAACCCTTCAATCATCGGATTGAAAAACTGGATAACGAATAACGGAAGCAACACCACGAGAATGCGCATTTTCCGAGAAATCGCTAGTTGGAGCATTACAACTCCCAGAAGAAAGCCATACAAGATTCCAACAATCACAACACCAATCACGTAGGGAAGAGTGATTCCGACCTGTTGGAGGGGAAACACCACTCCCAGAACTGTGTAGGCTAGGGCAAAAATAATCACTCTCACCAGTAGACTCTTTGAGAGGTTGAAGGAGCTGTTGTTATTGCTCAAAGCAAAACCATCCTATTTCTGAATTGTTTGAAGCTATAATGTTAATACCCCAAATATGTGACGTCTAACTCAACCTGTATCTAAGGTTTCCTGCAATATTTGGGTATATGGCGAACTATGTTGAAGGGTGTTTACCAGATAATCGTTTTCTTCTGGTGCTTATTATAGCAATCATCACAAACACGTAAGTGGATGTTAGCTTCGCTGTTTTCAAGTGTGTGATCAAGGATTTCATTGTCTTGAATGGGTAATGTAGCGCCGCAGAGGTTACATCGGTAAATGGCTTCGATTTGAAACTGGATTACTCGTGATGGGCAAGTATAGACCCGGATATTTCGCTGGGGACTTCCGAGCTCCCGCACATCGCCTAGGACTCGGAATGAATATAGCAGCGGATACATGCCAACAAAACTTTCGGAGCAGATCCCTTCCGGTGTATTCCACGTAAACTCAAAGGCTTCCCCTACTTTATGATTGGCGCGACACTCTCCTTCTTTCACCACGATTATACGAAACTGGACTGGTTCTATCCAGGTATCTCCGATTTTTAACACATCATTTTTTGGTTTCATTTCTACCTCGTCCTCTGAAGATCTCTTTGTTTTTTGGAATACTGTTCTATATGTATAAAAGGGGATTGAGGCTCTCGAGGCGTTGGCACCTGGTGTATTCTTCTATACCTATTATTCAAGGAGTACTAGTTCATCGAAGAATTGCACTTCAAGCAGTTTATGGACGACTCGGTTGAGAATAAATGCGAAGGGAATTAGAACAACATGGACGCTCATTGCGAGGAGGGCATAGACGATCATGTAAAGGGCACTCCAATCGAGTATGAAGGCATAATAGATAGTGGCGGGAACGAGGAGCCCGAGGAAAGTCCAGAGTCCGCCTGTGAACATAGCGAGTAATTCATTTCTAGTGCGCAGTAGTGAGATAAGAAGGCAGGCAATGCCCCAAGTGCTAAAGGTGAATATGAGGTTTACCAAGAGTTCCCCTCCACACCCAAAGAGTGCACACCATAACAACTCCCCGAGAGCCAGACTCGGAAAACAAATGGCGATTACCATTAACGGTCGAACCATGGCGCTAAACGAATACAGGAAAATAGGAGTTATTAGTACAAAAAAGACAACCGAAACCCATTGTGTCGGAATGAGTATTGGAAGTCGAAGAAAGGTAGAGGTCGCGAGAATAGAAAAGGCGTAAAGCAAAGCAATCGCAATGAATTTCGTCTGCGCTTGCATTTCAAAGATGGACTGCTTACTCTCTACGGTATCTGACGAATCTGGTTGGATCTGTTGTTCAGTTCGCTTACCATATTCCAAACTTGCGACCACCTATTGCTTTCCTAGCCGTTCTTGTATTGGTTTTCTCCGCCTCACCATCACAAAGACAATAACGAGTGAAAAAATGGTTATGCTCCCAACACAAAGTATGCCCAAATTTTCATTAAGTGTGTCAGCCGGACTGGGCGCTCCAGTCTGTTGCGATACCAGTCTCTCGATATCATAGGAATGCTCGCCTTTTGCCAATTCTTCAGTGACATTCAACACTGCGATTCGGTCAAAGTCGCCACGGGAGTACAGGTAAAGAATGCCGTTCTGTTGATCACAGATATACGAAAACATAGTGGCTGGTACAGCTGCGGTTTCAAGAACCATTTGACACCCTTCAAGCGTCAACTCTCCCATCACATTAAGCATAGCCTCGACCCTGTCATATCGTTCACCAAAACCATGTGTGCTCTGGGCGTGGTTAACTGGTACCGATATCAGGTATTCTGCAGACTTGTTAGTCAACCAGAGTTTCCCACTGTCTGCTAATCCCACAACTACCATATCACCGGTTCTGTCGGCGATATGCACTTGTTGCCAATGTAGCATCAACAGATTATACGACTGAACCCATGCTTTTGCGTCTTCTACTGTTGCACACACCCGAAGCAAATCCAGCGAAAAAGTTCCCAAATAATCTGGTTTGCTTGGGTCACGATGAATCTCCGTGTCACTGACCACTGTTCCATCCAAACACAGGCCTTGGTCATTCATCCCGCCTATCGGAATCATCACGTTACGATGAATTCCATAACAAAATAGCACTAATCCAAACTGCCCCGGTGTTCCAGGTAAGAACCAAATTCGTCCATGACGAAGGTTTTCATCCTCATTATCACAAAAGAAGACTCGTCCATCTCGGGAAATACTAAAAATGGTGCAAGAATCCATTGAACCATCTGTGCCTTGAAATGAAACAACAATAGTCCCAAGTACTAAAAGAAATACCAGTAAACCAATGAGCATATTATGGAAGTGCAATCGGGATACAGATACTGCCTTCATAATGAAGTACACCTTATCGATGAAGTGGTACTTTTCAGCATGATATTGTTAAGGCTATCAATTATCCTCGAATCTGAAGACAGGATGGTTGAAATATCCTTGGAAACCAGTTAGTTTGGATTTTTACGTTTATTTCTCGTTGTTTTTCAAATTTTATTATTCTTAAAGGAGAAATTTATTAACCTCATTTTAAGTGGAGGTTATTGAGGGAATTTAATCGAAAATGTCAACAGAGGATACGAAAGAAAAAGCACCACTCTGGACGCGCATGAAGACCCGATGGCGTCTGTGGGGGCCATGGCGTCGCACCTTTATTTTACTGGATGTCGTCTTAATTCTCAATCTTTTGTTCATGCTGGGTGCCTGGATCCTTCACCCACTCATCATCATCGTGCCACCAGGCGGGATAGAAACCCACTTAGCCCTAGTTAGTCGGTTTCCGTTTCAATTTGTACCTGTTCTCGCCATTATCGGAAGCGCATTTTCCGCTGTAGTTACTCCGATGGATATGTTTCCAGATAAAAGATTCCGTGTTATAGCACTCTTTCTTATTTCATGGATGGGAACAATCACAACTTTGGTTTGCCTTTTTTTCCAAAATCAGTGGTATTTGGTGATGAGCCCCATCACTGGATTGGTTCCAATTGAGCCCTACCCTGGCTATTGGGCACAAATGGGTCTCCAAAACGTCATTTACAATCATCTTACCCTGCTGCCATTGTTAATGGTGTTGGGATTTTTTGGAATGATCATCGCCTATCTCTTCCAATATTGGATACTGGGTTAACCTGCTTCCCTACGACCAATCACGCATTACTGGCATCTGACTTGTTCCATCAAGCATGTGTTGGATATCATTTAGCTTGTACTCGTTTTTTCCGTTGATAGGCTTAGTTTTTATAATTGTAGTAGTTTCGACGTTTCAATCGTTACGTTTTGTGTCGGCACTTTTTGTTCTGATGTCTTCGGTGGAGAGCAAGAAGTGCAATGGGCACAAGACCTGCGAGGGAGCCAAATGCCATCGGCAGCGCCTTGCGCCATTCTGTTAGTCGGTGTGGAATAACCACATATCCTGGGTCTGCTGGGGCATTTGCTGGGGTAAACGGAATCTGCACTTCTTCAAGAATTGCTTCCAATTCTGGTTGGGCAGGTCGACACGAATTCGGTCCCAGATGTTCAAAGTAATCACGAGAAATCTCGATTTCGGCGTCCACTCTCCCGTCGCTAAACCCCCGCACGTGCATCTCTAAGGTCTGATTTAGGCGCTTCACTAATCCAAATGTTTGACCCCGTTTGTAGAGCTGTAATACGCCTGGATTATAGAAACCACGTTGGACTAGCACCTCTTCAAGGTTGGGGAGGAAGGCAGGGGCAATGTGTGTCACCTCGGTTCCACTCATTTGAGCCTGCAAAATCCTACTCCTTAAGCTTTAGCAATCATGGGATGCCTCGGTTCCTCTGTTGCAACGAATGCAAGGCTCGAAATTCCTTTCTTTTATTCACTTGAGGGGTTTTCGTAATCGTAATTCGTCCCGAATTGGAATCTTTGCAACACCCGGCTGTAGTCCTCCCAGCTTCTCTCCAATGATATCAGGCACCACTTCAAACAATTGAAAGCCTAATCGCTGATAAAACGCCAAAGCCGGTAAATTATCATTGGTTGTCACAACAAGTAATTGTTCGCGACCTGCATCCTTTGCAAACACTTCGACACGTGCAATAAGCGCTTTTCCGATACCCTTTCCCTGATATTCAGGAAGTACACCGACAGCCACAATAAGCACAGCATCATCACGGAAAGGTGTATAGAAGAGAAACCCTGCGATTTGGTTAGCACTCTCAGCGACAAAAGCTGGCTGTTCAACCACTGTGAAGGATTCATCAAACATTAGTTGCACTGGATCTCCCCAAAACAGGGTTACCAGCGCCTTCAGGGACTCGATATCCTCACAAAACGCCTGATGAATCTGGTATTCCTGCTGTTCAACTGAGTTACAATTAATACATACAGCACGAATGCGAATATCCTGTGCACAGGCTAGCTGACCACATTTGGCACAGACATACTCGGCGGGATTCGAACAAAACGAACACTGCGCATACTTTCCTGGCATGGCCATCACCTCATCTAATGACTAGCTTCTAGAAAAAGAGTTAGCTTATTTGTAAATCTCTCCAATACGCTTCTATTTTAAGGGTAAATTTGAAAAATTGCTCGCTGCTCATGTATCAAGTTAGTAATAAAAAGCAGGAAGAGGAGGTCTAAGATATGAGGCGTTCTGGACTTATATTAGATATCGGTTCTGGTCGCTACCCAACTAAAGCTGATGTATCTATCGATATTAACCCCAATTCAGCTTGCGAAGTTATTGCTGATGTTCATTCCATGCCGTTCAGAAGTGATTCCTTCTCTTCAGTGATGATTTTTCAAACACTCGAACATCTCGAAGCACCAAGTAATGCACTTAGAGAAATTCATCGATGTTTAGAACCTCTTGGACGTTTACATTGTTCAATTCCAAATATTATGTATTATCGCCGTTTTGTACGATGGGCGTTCAAAGGAAAGACGTCGGTAACTACTGGACACATCAATGCATGGGGACTCCCTGAGCTAACAAATTTGTTGAGGTTAACAGGATTCTCTCTTAAATCACACACATTTGTTGGAACTCATTACCACCGCCAATCTCGGTTTATTCGTCTTCTTCCCCGCATTACAAAGCATAACCTGTATGTGCTTGCAGAAAAACAGGAGATGTCTTAAGTTAGACAGGTAGATTGTTCCTATATGGAAGAAATGCCTAATACCTAGATAAGACCACAATCGAGATGACCATCGGATATAGTGAGATGCTGATCTGAATAATGAATAGGCGTTTTTTAAATTGGATTAAGTTTCCATAAGAGAGTTTATAATCGCGAGTTCTGTACTAAATCATAGGGGGTCTTGATGGGCAAACGGAAATTACAAAGATTGGAAATGAATTCGAAACTTACCTGGGCCGAGTGGCTCATAGATCGGAAAGAAACCCTCACCCCCAAAGAGGAGTTGATACCGGATTCGAATTTCATTCCGCATACTCGGGATTCTCATGGATTCGCTGGTATGCCCGCTGCTTATAGTCCGGGCGTTCTCTGGAAATCCGCTAGACAACGAAAAAAGTCCCAATAAAATACCCGGGTATGAATTTATCAGCTGGCCCAGAGGCTTCTGAGAGAGCAGTAATTTTTCGTAGAAAAGAGAAAAGTGGGACCCGTGCCCAATCGCTCGAGCCCCAAGAGTTCTGGGCACGCGTAAGGATTACTGCAGATCTTAGTTGCGGCAAGCAAACCAATGAAGATACTTGACAACCTTTGCCTGCATTTGTGTCCTGTTCGCGGCCTGAGGATAATGATATTTGTGCAATTTGTATTTCACCGAAGAAAGCATAAGACTCCGCGTTATATAAGGCGGACTCACCATTTGGGCTCACTTTCTGAGGTCACAAAATGTAACTATACTAACATGTTGTGAAATATTGACGGAATCTTGGCGCATTTCGAATAGTTAATAGCAAACATAGGAATATGCAGTTCCGGTGAGAAGGAATTGCCAACTCAAGAACCAGATTATTCGAATTACTTGATATATTTATCCCGAATTTCGGGTGTGGGCGGCCTTATGGCGGGCTTCCTCTTCACAGTCCTCACTTT
>JBHLPR010000045.1:0-18166 GCA_048939245.1 Promethearchaeota archaeon
AAACCAACAAGAGAAAGAAAAAGAATAATCCCAGCATAGGCTGTTGGGTCCGTTACTTGGAGGCTGGCTAGAAGTCCAAAAAAGGCATGGGTATCAATAAACCGATTAATCCCCACCAATACAAACAATATCATAATGATGATGTCAATGCCAGCAATAATTCGAACGATTAACGGGGCGCGTTTTGTTTTTGGTTTCATCGGGGCTTCCATTTTTCTCAGCTCTTCCCAATTCCAGTTATTTTAATCGAATATTAATCTGAATTCATCCATATGCCTACAGCGTTTAAGGCGCATTTTAAGATTGTTGGTAAATTTTGGCTTGTGTAGCATAAAAAATGCATAAAATGCTTTTGGATTACCATACTCTCTTGCTAGAATTAACCCCGTTAAGAAATCCACAGCATTTTTAGAGGAATTCACTATATTCGCCCGAAGGAGGTTAGATTCATTGGAAACTCCCGGAATGCCATTAATTGGAGATAAAGCACCAACATTCGAAGTCCAAACAACCATGGGCAAAATTAAATTTCCTGATGACTACAAAGGAAAATGGGTTGTACTATTTTCGCATCCCGCTGATTTTACACCTGTCTGCACCACAGAATTCTATGCCTTTACCAAACGGTTTAAGGAATTCGAGAAGCTGAACACACAACTGGTTGGTCTCAGCGTTGACAGTGTCTATTCACACATTAAATGGGTTGAATGGATCCAAGAAAATCTTGGCGAAGAAGTACGCTTCCCAGTCATCGCAGATGAAACCGGTAAAATCGGTCGCCTCATGGGCATGATTCATCCTAATAAGAGTCAGGCGACGGTCCGCGCGGTCTTCTTCATTGATCCGAACAGCATCATTCGTGCCATCATCTATTATCCCCCTGAATTGGGTCGGAACTTCGATGAGATTCTACGAGTGATCAAAGCCTTCCAAGTCGCAGATGAGAAGAAGGTTGCCATGCCAGCGAACTGGCCTGAAAACGAACTCGTTAAGGACCGGGTCATCGTTCCTCCTGCTTCGGATGTAAATGCTGCAAAACTCCGACTAAAGGATAAAGAGATCGAGTGTTACGACTGGTGGTTCTGCCACAAAGACGCTTGATACTTTGATTACTGTTAACTTCTCACGCGGCAATTTGCCGCGCATCTCTTATTTATTTCTTCTAAGTCAGATTCTTACCAAGAATTAGTGAATTGAAGATTCTCTTTCTGCTTATCTTTTCTATTCGGCAAGCTATTCTATTAGTTCTTCATCTTCGGGACGCCAGTACGGGTCGACAATACAGAGGAATACGATGTCTTGGTTGCCAGTATTTTCCAGGTATTGCGTAGCCTTGGGAGGTACATAGACAAGTGAACCCGCTTCGACTTCACTTGATTCTTCATCAATATGCATAATCCCCGTTCCTTCCAGGAAATAGTAGACTTCGGAGGATTTCGTTAAGCGATGAGGAAGTGAAGCGTTTCTAGGGGGAACTTGTGCATGAGCGATACTATACCGCAGTTTTAATTTTGGTCCATCACGGAGCGGATTCAGTACTTCCCGAAGAATTGTTCCATCTAGTGCCGTGATGACTTTGCAGTCTGTGAGTTTTCGTACAAACATACTATTCACACTCTGGTGTATTGCTGGTCGAGAGTGAATATAGTTAATCCTTTTGTTTACTTCTATCAATACGTAAATAGACGGAATTTGGCTCTTCCTTTTTTCATCAGGTGAAGTACTATTTTTAGAAGTGAATTGAATCCGAGAAGAAAAGGACATTAACGGATACAATAGCAGTTGAAGCAATCTCAATAGTCGAACGAGTAGGGATGGAATCACAGAAAGATTAAAGTCATTCATGGAAAGGCGAGGTCTAGAAACACTGGGGTCTGTGACTTGGATAAGGCTGAAGCTGAGGCCGTTCTTCGAGAAATCGAGGCGTCAAATAATCACTATATCATTGGTCCCCAACGTGGTCATATTCTCGTACGGATTGCCAGTGAATTCCATCCACAACGCATTCTTGAAATTGGGACAAATGTTGGCTACTCTACCATTCTCATGGGTAAGGAACTTCCGAAGCGGGCACGTATCACAACTATCGAAGTTAACCCTAAGTTTGCAGAACAAGCTAAACAGAATATTAAACGAGCAAATCTTGAACCCACAATCGAGGTACTAATTGGCGATGCGTTAGAAATCATTCCCACATTGAAAGAAGAATACGACTTTGTCTTCATTGATGCACTCAAAAGCCAATATTATGATTATCTGATGGCTCTCGAACCCCTCCTATTTCGGGGGAGCATGATCATAGCTGATAACGTTGGGAAAAGCCATGAAAAAATGCAGAATTATCTGAAACATGTTCGTGACTCAGGCTTATACACGAGTCGCTTCATCATGGTGGGAGATGACGGAGTAGAGTTAAGTATCCGTCGTTAGTACTTACTCTATTCTCGTCTTCGTTTTTTAAGCAAGACAAAAAAACAAATAGCACTCAACATCAACATCCACTGTCTATACATTGAGCTGGTTATTATGGAAGCCTTTCTAAAGAAAAAAGCGGGGCCCGGCGTTGAACGAGCTACCGTAGACAAACCTAGTATTGGTGACACTGATGTGTTGGTTGAAGTCAAAGGTGCTGCAATCTGCGGAACGGATGTGCATGTCTACGAATGGAATGATTGGGCTGCAAACCGGATTAAACCCCCTCTAATTGTCGGCCATGAAATGTCTGGAAAAGTCATTGAAGTTGGAGAAAAAGTTCATCATATAGCTGTTGGAGATATGGTGTCTGCTGAAACACATATTGTCGACCAAACTTGCCTTCAGTGTTTAACCGGCCGTGAACATGTATGCCAAAATATGACAATTCTTGGGGTGGATCGTGACGGGGTCTTTGCTGAGTATGTGTCGATTCCTGCTCATAATGCTTGGAAAAATGATCCCGAATTGGATCCCATTGTTGGAGCCATCCAGGAACCTTTAGGAAATGCAGTCCACACTCTTTTGCCAATTAATAATGTGGAAGATATTGCAGGACGAAATGTTGTAGTCGTTGGAATGGGTCCTATTGGATTAATGGCCGTAGCGGTTGCTAAGGAACTAGGCGCAGACAAAGTTTTTGCTACCGCTGGAGGACGAAATATAACCCGCATGAAACTTGCCAAAACCATGGGCGCCGATGAGGTATTCAGTGCCCGTGAACAGGGTCGAGAAGCCATCGTGAAAGCCATCCATGATGCCACCGATGGGAACGGGGCCGATGTAGCTGTTGAAATGAGTGGCCACCCCGATGGGCTCGTTACCGCTTTTGAAACATTGACGCCCGGTGGCCGCGTCAGTCTACTTGGCGTTTTCCCCAACCCCTTCGAAGTTGACCTAAATCGACTTATGATCTTTAAAGCCGCCACCATCTATGGTATCAGTGGCCGTCTCATGTACCGAACGTGGTTCCAAGTCCGTGGTCTTCTACGCCGACCTCAGCTCCGTAAAAAAATCAGCCAGGTCGTAACTCATCGGTTACCAATTAAAGATCTCGAACAAGGGTTTAATCTGATCCTCTCCAAAAAAGCAGCGAAGGTCGGTTTGACACCCCAATGGTAACTGGCATTTATTCCTGCTTATCTGGAAAGTAGAATTCACACCAACGGCATCGGTCTTCATCCGTGCATTTCCCAAGCGGTTTCTGGCTTTTAGGAGAGCAAGCAGAAGAAATTGTTTGTGACACAATTCTCCCTATTATTTTTGGTCTTCTTTAGTTTTCAACTTGAATGCGTATCAGTTCATCACTCAAACTTCACAAAATGAAGTTGAGCGGTAATTTCAATTCTCTCTAAATCGTCCAGATCCTTGAATTGTGTGGTCGCTGCCGCACGCACATCTTGCATAATCTGTCGATGGACCACGTCAGGAAGATTGCGCCACATTGACGAGAAAACTCGTCGATCCAAATAGGATAGGGTCACACCTAATGGAACCTCAACGAATGTCTCGAAGTTATGCGTCTCCACGCTAGCTCCCAGTCTCTGTAATTCCGCAATGACCTCATCTGGATCTGCACCCAATGAGGATACCCCATAACCAAGCTCTTTCCGTCGTTGTCTGTACAATTTATTCAGATATGATTGATGAGTGATGGCTCCAACATAGCCAGTTATGATCGTTCCCTCCGAGCCTAGGATGTGACGGACTTCCTTCAACGCCTTAGACCAATCAGTCATTAAATGAAACAAATGAATAGCCAGAACTGCTTTGAATATGCCACTACTAAGAGGTAACCTAGCGGCATCCCCAAAGACAAGATTGGAACGAAGGAATTTTGAAGAACCTTGGTTGATGCAGGCTTGTTCTAGCATGCCTTGTGAAATATCAAAACCAATCACCTGTATTTTCTGACTAGCTAAGGCACGGAGAAACCGACCAGCACCGCAACCCAGTTCCAGTACAAGGTTTGAGGATATTAACTCGCATGTGTGAATAATGTCCCTAACAATTTCTTTCATGAATTCATCTGGGATTCCACGAGTGACTTCATAATCCTCGGCAACACGTCCGAAATCGACGCGTGATGAGGAAGTTCCCGCTGGTTCACGCATACTCGTCAAAGAAAGAATTGGTTGAAAGGTCTAAAGCGTTATGCTCCTAACCTATTGGAGTTGTGAAATCTTGTTTTTCTCTCCACAAAATCATCCATTAGTCTGCCTCCTTGTCATCGTACTAAATATTAATCAAGCATACAGCTCTTCACTGATGGATGGGAGATGTGTTTTGAATAGCAGCGTCGTCAAGACACAAGTTTTCCTCATTCCGGTAACCATTTAAAAGTCTCTAAGTAGATTTGCACCCACGGTGACTTAAACAATGACTCGTGACCCAACTGCCTTTCTTAAACAGGAATATGAAGAGCTGGTCAAACAAGCCCTGGACTGGAGGCTCCGTGAGCTCCAAGGTCCCAGCTCTCCCAGGGCAATGGTGGATAACAAAGAAGTCATCATGCTCTGTAGTAACAATTACCTCGGATTAAGCAACCACCCCAAACTCAAACAAGCGGCAATCGACGCTATCAAAACCCATGGGGTGGGAAGCGGCAGCGTTCGTCCTATTGCTGGTAACATGGATCTCCACGAAGAACTCGAACGCCGCCTTGCCCAATTCAAAGGTGCCGAAGCAAGCCTTGTGTATCAAACAGGCTTTGCTGCTAACGCGGGTCTCATTCCCCAACTCGCAGGAAAAGGGGATATCATTATCAGTGATGAACTCAACCATGGTTCTATCATTGATGGAGTCCGATTAACCCGGGCTGAACGGGCAATCTTCAAACACTGTAATGTCCCGGACCTTGGTCGTGTTCTTGAAGAAACGAAAAAACACAAGCCCGCTTATCGACGGATTCTCGTTATCACAGATGGTGTCTTCAGTATGGACGGAGACATTGCACCTTTAGGCCAAATCGTGAAAACATGTAAACCTCACGGCGCAATGGTCTATGTGGATGACGCCCACGGGGAAGCCGTACTTGGCGAAGGCGGTCGGGGTATTGTCTCTCACTTCAATCTTACACACAAAGATGTTCATGTCGAAATGGGAACCTTCAGTAAAGCCTTCGGGGTCGTCGGAGGACATGTCTCAGGCAGTGAATACCTCCGAAAATTCGCCTACAATAAATCCCGCACATGGCTTCTCAGTGGCTCACATCCCCCACCAGTAGCCGCAGCATGTATTGCAGCTATCGATATCTTAGAAAAAGAATCCCAACACGTCAAGAACCTCTGGAAAAACACCAACTACTTCAAGAAAGCACTCAATGACCTAGGATTCAACACTGGAATGAGTGAAACTCCAATCACCCCAGTGATCATCGGTGAAAGTGACAAAGCCCAAAAATTCAGCACACGGCTCTACGAAGAAGGGGTCTTCGCACTACCCATTGTCTACCCAATGGTCTCACGCGACACAGCTCGAATCCGTACAATTATGAATGCAGCGCTTAAAATGGAAGATCTCAACGACGCCATTACAGCTTTTGACAAAGTTGGAAAAGAACTTAATGTCATTTAATCAAAAACTAGTCAAGATTCTTTCAATCCGATTACTACAACAAGCGCAGAATTGAACATCCTTTTCAATTTGTGCCCCACAAACTAGGCAATTTCGTGAACCTAGTGAATGTTCCAGGCTAGGGGTTCTTTGACAAAAGTCATTGCTTCCAAGCGACTACAGCTTCATCATTTTACGCCGTCGATGAACAAGTAATCCCACTAAAACGAGTACAAGTATTCCGATGATGATTCCACCCGTGACGAGAATTAGCTGAGAGACTGGATCTAAAGAAAACGTTGGGGTAGAAAGAATCAATGCTGACAATATGTCCGATTGATATCCTGGTTTCTTAGTTGTATCAACCGGATTCCCATCTGCATCACATATAGCATAGAAGCCTACATTCGATGGATCGTAATGGTGGCTTCTAATGAATTCCACACAACCAAGATGCATCTCCCAATATGACAGGTTTTTTGTCAAGTGATATAGATCGAAAAATGCTTTCGCGGTATAAGCTAGATAAGCTGAGTTCCGATTAAAATCCTCTGGTTCGAGTTGGCGAGTTACCCTTGTCATAAATCCGAGGTTAGCGTCTGTCCAGTAGCCCAAAAGATGATTAGCAATTTCCTTTGCATGGTTCCAATAAGTCATATTCAAAGTGAAGCGATAACCTATGAGAAAGGCTTGAATCATCAACGATTGTGCGTGCAGGGGCTTAGTGCTATCGTATATTGCTCCAGAAGGTGTATATACTTGACAATAGCCGCCATAAGGTGAATCCCAATATACTCTTTGAGCAAAATTAAGGGCGTAGTTCAACTCTTCTAAAAAGGTAGTATTTGAGGGATCGATGCTGAGCAGTGCACCACACGCCAAAGCAACAATCGGTGGTAGATAACCAAAGGGATAATAGATTAGATTTGGGTTTCCAAAGCCATCCACTTCAATATGATAACCACCATGATCTAAATTGTGATGGAAATCATGGATGAAGTACATGAGCCAAGCTGCAGTATCATAATAGGTTGTATTTCCTGTGTGTTTAAAGAGCTCAACAAGAGCACAGATGAGGTGTGAATTGTCTGCAGTTCGTGAATTCCAGACAATTGCACTCGACCAATCTTCAACCATTCGTGCATTATAGGTGTGACTTGGATTTCGCATTTTTGCTTCGATAGTGTTGAAAGTTTCAATCGCATGATTTAGAGCAGATAAATCTCCTGTTGTGTAAAAATATCTCAAGCAACCTAATATGACGGCTGCCTCGATTCCAAGGAACTTATTTCTTTGTATTGGGTTGCCAAACTGGTCCAATTCTTGATAATGACCACCATAATTGTAATCATAGCAGATTGTACTGATGAAATTATATGCTGATGCAATACCTGCGTCAATTGATTGGAAACTTCGATGAGCCCTAGCCACTACTACCACTGGGCTGACTAGCAAAAATGATAGTAGCACAGTTATTAAACAACCCTCTACACGATTTCGACTATCCATTCCACACAGCTCAAGGCCTGATGAATAGGATTCATCATCACACATGTTCCGCAATCGAAGGTTAAATCCTTTATCTAATGGAACTATACCTAGGAACTCAACGAAATCCTATTTTGGACGGTTTCGAAAGAAGATTAAAAACGGATGTCTGAGGAACACTAGAAATCAAAGACATTGTTCTCTCTTACAAATCTGGTGGAATGAAAAATGGCTGATTTCCAAAAGTACCACATCCAGCGGGGTCATGTAATCAGAGTCCCCGATGATATGGCCAATGATTTTGGTGATGGTGACTGCTACCTCATTGATACTGGTCCCATCATTTACTTATGGTGTGGCAGTACGGCTACAGTTGACGAACGCTTTATCGGGGCAGTGACCTCGGTTTGGCGCGATCAGGAACGAAAAGGAGTCGCAAAACTAGTCACGGTTGAAGCTCAAAAAGAGCCTCCCGACTTCCTCGAGTTATTTGAGGGTAAAATCAAAATTACTGACCAAGACACAGAGGGTATTCTCAAAAAGGTCATATTGGAAAAACACGAATTCAAACTGTTCCGACTTAACATCGTGGGTGGCGTTCATTTGTTTATTGAAGTTCCGCGGAAAAAAGACAGTTTGAAATCCGACGATGTATACATCTTAGATACCTTTGATAAGATCTATCTTTGGCGGGGTAGTTCTTCAACTGGGCGTGAAAAGTTTCATGCCATGCTGATTGCCCGACGATATGACTATGAAAGAGCAGGGGCCCAACAAATCGTTCTCGTTGAAGAAGGAGAAGAAACCAAGGCGTTTCTTAACGCTCTCGAATGAGTCTGCGCTGAAAAAAGTAGTAAAATTTCACGGAAAGCTTTGGTCAATGCTACATCATATAGGTCTAGATTTATGCATCTTACATCAAATAAGATGCTATTATTGTTAATGTAGTATATTAACAGGACTTATAATTATATATTAAGGGAAAGCAATTGGAAAATCTTTCAGAAAAATTGCTATAAATAATTAACATTTGGCGTATCTATTATGTAATAGATATCACTTTATAATATTTTTTAATAATATTATAATTAATATTAATTAATAACAAATAAATGCAATTAGATTAGTATAAAATAGTTTTATTTATTATTAGTAAATATTATGTTTTAAACAATTAGTCTTCTAATAGTTATAGGTATTGCATAAGCATTTTTATGGCGCCATTTTCTATAATCTCTGCCTATTAATTACTACTGGGGACTTTCATGACCACACCCACAGACCAACTTGAAGGATTCGTTGCTGACGTTCTCATCCCTCGTATTGATGAGGTAGTGAACGCAGCAGCCAATGGTGTGGAAAATGAACAATTACGTGATCTCTTTTCAAACAATATCTCTGATGGAATGAAATTCTTCTATGAACGATGGACGCCTGTCTATCTTTCAATTCATGGCCAAAAAAAGACAACCCATACAAGCCGAACACTTGACAAACTTTTTCAGGATGTCATTAAAACTCCTTTGAAAAACCTCCGCGAATCAATGGTCAAAGCGATCTGGTATCTGCTATCCATCAGCCTTGAGGACATGGACAACGTTCCGGTCTTTTCAGATGAACTCACATTTACGGAGCTTCACTCTGCAATTAAGAATGCTACTCGACGAATCTCTTAAGGATGAACTGAATTTTTACGGGCCTTTTCTATTTATAATAGCAATACACTTTTTATACTAACTCCACGTCATCAACGCGCTAATATGGAGTCGGTTCATTTGAGTTTCCTATGTACAAAAGAATGGGTAAAACCACAACTAGCTAGGATCCTTGTTCCTCTCCAAGGGTTCCCTGGTGAGGTTCATGGAATCCAATTTGCTTTTAATCTCGCTGAGCAATCAAAGGCCAACGTATCACTCTTACATTGCCATGAAAGACTTCGAAAATCAAAATTACAAATGGTTAAACGATTAACACAATATGCAAAACGCCTATCAAAATCGTTGAAAGTACCAGTTGATAAAGAGTATGTCAAACGCGTACGGGCCTCAGATGCCATCCTCAAATCTAGTAAAGAAAACGACTGTGATTTAGTAATAATGTGTGCGGCTAACAAACCGAAACATAAATTTCTGTTAGGTTCCACGGCTCGACGGGTTGCCCGAAAGAGCAACATTCCTGTTATCATTGTCGCATCATGGCTTGAGGATTTTTCAAAGGATGAACAAACAACTCTCAAAAAGGTTCTCCTACCGATTCGAAGTACTAGCAAGGACCAAGTTGCCCTTCGCTTAGCTGCAGCACTGAAAGAAAGTTCTGCTGGTAAAGATGCTGAATTAATTGCGTTGAATCTAATGCCCTTCCCTTCAATTATGGAGTCTGCTCCTCTAGGTTCCCCTGAAATAAAGGTGAACCGTGAAGTATTCATGGATGACATTTCCATTTTCTCTGAGCAGACCGGGCTGCGCCTGATACCAATGCATTTAGCGAAACAAAATGTTGGGGAAGCAGCAATTGAATTTGCTGAAAAAGAAAATGTAGATCTCATTGTCCTGGGGGCTCATCACAAACCCGGACGATTTGGAGGCTTTCTCGGTTCGGTCTCTCAAGAGATTGCGTCAAACTCACCGAGTGCTGTTGTGATTACTTTCGTACCCTAAAAGACTTCAAAGAAGTTAACGAAGCTACAGTTGGCTTTTTTGTGTTTGAAGAAAATCTTCAACCTGTGCGCTTGTAGGTAAACCTGCTCTTCCACCTGGTGCAGTGATTTGTAATGCGGCACAAGCGGCTGCTCGTCGTGCAGCTTCTTTAATCGGAAAGTGGTGGTGCATATAGTGAATGAAACCTGCTGCAAATGCATCACCTGCTCCTGTAGTGTCAACCGCTTCAACGACAAAAGCAGGAGTTTTGAACGCGGTTTCCTTCGTAGCTGTTATTGACCCCTGTTTGCCTAATGTAATGTTTAAGATTTCAAGATTTCCTCCAATTTCAGCTTGAACCTTTCGAAGGGTTGGTGGTTCGTTGAAAATTCGTTCAAAGACTACCTGATTCAAGAAGACGATGGAGAAACTGCAAATCATATCTCGTACTTTGTCAAGTGATTGTTGGGTCAACTCTTCACCAATATCGATGGCAGATTGTGCTCCAACTTTCTTGCTGACTTTTGCCACTTGCTTAGCGATTGGGATGGAAACACTTGCTGAATAAGTGATTCTGACATCCTTCAAAAGTTTGGTTGTGATGTCTTGAGGAGAGAGACGTGAATTTGCTCCTTGATACCGTAGCTTCATTGTCTGTCCCTCTTCACCAACTAAGATAATGACCAGGCCTGTACGGAGCCCTGTATCAAGACGTACCCGGGAAATATCCACCTTCTCTTCCCGAAGGATCCGTAATGCTGCTTGCCCCTCAGAATCATCACCCACATGACCAAAAAGCCCTACATTCGATCCCAATCGAGCAAGACTAGTAGCGAAGTTGGCTGCTGCTCCACCTGGGAAGATGGTGAGTGATTGGATGTTACTTTTTTCATCTGGAGTTGGTAGATGTGGGAGAGTACAAATCCAATCCATGTTAATATTTCCAATCGCGCAGATCATCACTTTACCCTTGTCCGTATGCTTCTAACTGTTTACGGTAATATGTCTTTATATGCTGACTTGTTTCTCGACAGTCTTTAGTAGACTTCTGAAAATAGATGATTAGAGACAGTGGGTTATTTTGACATCAAAGATGAATGCCTTTGGTACCTTGACCAGGTACATGAATGGGAGGACAATGAAGAGGTCAATCTTGGTCAATCCCTCATACTAATCGTTACGATGCGTTACCTGCAACTCTTCGATAGCTTTTCTTCGTTGACGTGGCTTCAAGGAATCAACATCACTAAAACGGCGCTCGATGACCGGGATAAGTCTCTCATCAATTTCATAGCCAATACTATTGCGGTGGGTCTTCCGTGCAGCTTTCATTGTCGTACCCGTTCCCAAAAAAGGATCGACCACCGTATCACCAATAACTGAAAACATTCGAATCAATCGATATGCGATTTCATCTGGAAACGCTGCACTTCGACGCGAGACCTGGCGGACCCTTTGCCGTGCTCCTGGCAGTTCCCATATCTGAGTAAACCAGGCATTCCGTTGGCTAATTGTATAATGACTGGCATATCGAATTAGGTCCTTAGGTGGGAACGGTCGAGGTTGCCCTTTTCGGAAGATAAGAATAAATTCGCAATCTTGAGTTACATATGCATTAGGTGGAATGAACCCAGACCCCAGAAAAGCATTGGCTCGCTTTGTCGGTTTTTTCCACAAAATATATGGAAGCGTGGTAAATCCCACGGCTTCACATTGCTCGATCACCTTCACATGATTCGGATATAATTGAAAATTGTCATCAATTTTCCTTAGGGCATCACCGATATTGATACAGGCGATACCCCCTTCAACAAGGATACGGTAACACTCACTCCAAACCTGAGCAAGATACACATGCATGGTATCAAAATCCGTGCATCCCATCCGTGAAAACAAGTCGTCCCATAACTCAATCATCGGGTACGGAGGAGACGTTACAATCAGATGCACAGATTCGTTAGGTATCTCTTGCATCTGTCGACTGTCACCGATTATTAAGTGGTGATTGGTTCTCGGAATTTCCAGAGGACGCCCTTTGAGCATCTTTGCTAGTTGTCGTTCAGGATAAGATGTTGACTTTGCTTTCTTTTCCGGTTTTGTATCTTGTTTTTCTAATTCTGTACGCAAAGTCCGACCATCCACCTCTCATTAACTGCTGTTCGGACTCTAAAGCCTTTGCTATAAAATTTGGTAAATACAACTAGAGAGAAATGGCTATTCGTGCTGTATCTGAGCCAGTGAGCTCAACTATTCCTTTGTTCTCCATCTCTTTGAGAACACGGGTGGTAATTGCAGGAGGCGATTTGGCCATGCGCTTTATCTCTGTTATGGGAACCTCTTTTTGATGAATTAACAGCGCTAGAATGCCTAATTCAGGAGGCTCATGGGCTTCTGAAAGAAGGTAATCTGCGACAGGATTCTTCTTCTTTACTTCATTGACTTGTTTTTTCGCCACAGAGAGGGTCTCCTTTTGATTAGCCAGTTCCTGGTCCTTGCTAGCTTGGAGGCGACCGAGTTCTTTTTGTTTCTCCTCTAAGAGTGTGGTCTGTGACTCAAGGCGTGCTTTCCGTTGAGCTAAGTCGGCTTCAACGGTTTCCAATCTACCTGATTTTTCCATCAGGGTAGCTCTCAGAACTGCTATCTCCTTTTGAATCTCACCGAGTTCAGTATATAATCCAGCGATTTTCGCTTCCATAGCCGATCCGAATTCACGTAATTGGTTTAACTGTTCTTGGCTATGACTAATTGACGCTTGTTGTTCATCCAATCGAGCATCAGATAATTGAAATTCACGCTCAATTCGGGATAGCGTTTGTAACGAACTCGTTACTTCCTTTACAATCATTGACATTTGATTTTGAAACACTTCGCCTAACTCTTTCATCCGCGCCTGATTGTGTTCAAGAACCTGTTGAAGTTGTTTAATCTCTGCCATCTCTTTTCACCTCTTATCACAAATCAATTGGTTTGAGTACTTTCACTTGCCCCGTTCCTTTGTCCAAATTCACGATTTTGCGTTCTACCATCTGCTGAATAATCTCTCGCACTTTAAATCGCCCAATGAAGGTAGTCTTTTGTAAATGATCTAATGTTGTGGTTTCTTTGCCTTTGAGTTCTATAGCGACTTTAGCTTCAGGCATTGTGATAACGCCCTGTTCTAACAGATATCGTAATGCTTTGTATTGAGCATCTTGAAGTTCTGCTTCATTACGAACTTCAGTAATTTGTTTATTTAGGGATTGTATCTTCTCGGCGATTCTTTCGTCAGAAGAACTGAGTTGCTCATCAGCCTTCTCCATATTCTTTGTCATCTCTCGAAGAGTCCGGTCAATATTGCGTATTTCATCTTCCATTGCCTCTAGCTTAGTTTCAGTAGCAGCCAACTCCTTCTGAAGTTTCTCCCGTTCCACTTTCGCTTCCCCTAAAACCTTCTGTTGTGCAACACTTGTTGATTCTAACTTACCTCGCTCCCGACTTTCAGCTGAAAGCTCACCTTCAAGGGCTGAGGATTCCCGAGTCATTTCTTCTTCTGTCACTTGTCGTTCTTCCCAGGTGTCTTGGAGATGCACCACCGTCTCTTGGAGTTGGGTAATTTGTGTAAGTATGGCGGATAATTCGCGTTGAGTGGAAACCGCTAATTCTTCTATGACTGCACGATTTTTTTGTAATGATCCAATTAATGAAGAAATACCTGTCATCAGTTCCATCCATCCAGCATCGCGTATTGACTATTTAAGATATATCTGCAGCTAGTTCTAAAACCTTCATTTGTAGTGAATTCCCAAAAGGGTTTTGCCTATTGGTCTCAGTCCCAAGAGTCTACCTACTTTTCGCAATTCGTGATATCGACAACCTGCCAGACCTAATGAATGGTTGCTTTCCAGTTCCATCGCCACGGTTATGACCAATGTTTCACTTTTTATTCGAGTTGACAACGTAGAGAATGAAATCGATGCCTATCTTTCGAAGTCATCACCTTAAGCCTGCTCGCACACGACCTACTCTACATAATGCCCTAGTTTATGGGAACTGATTGTAAATATTCTAAACGTCGTGAAAAGCTCCGTAACTCTTGTGTTAAATCTCTATGTAGTAACCGTGAGAGTGCATCAGAATCTCGTTGACGGGGAGGCTTCTGTTGTGAAAGTTTCTTGGCATCTAAAATCCGTTCTAAATATTTACACACAGCTAGTAGATGTCCCAGAATTTCTTTTGCAGCTAAGCACTCTTGAATCATCTCTGTGTTCTCAAAATTCGCCTTTCTGAGTTTTTTATTAAATTCTGATATGTGATCGTCAAAAATCTGATCAAATTGACCCTTTAATCGCAAGATTCCTTCTTCATTCATCGAATAGGACGTGGCTAGCACTTTTCGAAGCCAGGTGATCGCTTCTGGTAACTCCTCCGGCGTTTCTCTCTTGGCACTTCGCCGGATTGGTAATTTCTCCTTTTGTCGATTCTTTCGACTGGATTTACTCATCGTGACACCCGCAATCTGAAGCCTAGTTCCTCTTCCACTATCGTGGAATAGTGCCTTCAAATAGTAGGCTTCGGTGGGCTATAATTATTCCGAAATTCATCAAAAATTAAATATCTCGATTCAATGGCGTTCTTGGCCTAGGTGAATGATATTCGCTAGAGCTTTTGCTCCTCTGGCTGGTGAGGCAAATACTGGGATACCTCCTGCTTCAAGTAGAGATTTTTCAGGTGGAGGATGACTGATTGGGGAATTTAGAATTGCGATAATGGGTTTTTTGGACATTCTTGTCACCTCGAGTAATCCCTCGGTGGGGGTTCCTCCTCCAATATCTTCTTGGAAGTTTGGAGCAAATACAGTAAGGAATGCATCATACTGGTCACTAAGCGCCGCGAGTTTCAAGGCTTCAGCAAAAATATCAGGGCGCGCCCAGCCTAGTGCTAATAGATCAATTGGATTATCAATTGGAATATCCACGGGTAACCCCATAGCCTTCTGAATTTCTTGAATCGTTGTTGGGTTAGGTGGTGGCAGTTGGATCTTTTGTTCTTCTAAAATTTCTGCAGCAATTATCGTTGGACCTAATGTGTGCGTTACTAGTGCAACTCGGTTCCCCTTTGGTAAATCGTTGAGAATCGCAAGGGCTTTGGCTGTGTCGATTAGTTCAGAAATGCCTGCAACTTCTTTAATGCCAGCTTGTCGGAAGGCGGAACTATAGAGTTGACCTCGACCCGCAAGGCTTCCGGTATGGCTTTTTGTAGCACGCTGAGCTGCAGGTGTTTTTCCGACTTTGTATGCAAGTATTGGTTTCTTGAGTGAAACCTCTTTGGCTACTTCGATGAGCCTCCGTGCATCTTCAGTTCCCTCAACGAAGAGGCAAATTATTTCAGTGGCATCATCATCTTTGAAGTATTCAAGAAAATCTGCGAAGTCTAAATTGACTCGGTTGCCAATGCTAGCAAATTTCGCTACTCCGAGTTGAGTATCGACGGCAGCATAATGCATTAATCCAGCTACTCCACCGCTCTGGCTTATCATTGACACTTTTCCTTCTGGGATTGGTGCGGGGTAGGGGAAGAAGGTGGCATTCAATTTCAAAGGAATATTACCTATACCTAGGCAGTTGGGACCGATTACACCAATTTCCGCCTTATTGGCGATTTGGGCAATCTGTGTTTCAAGGATTCGTCCCTGTTCACCTAACTCCTTGAATCCTGCTGAATACACAACTGCTCCATGAATATCCTTCTCACTGCAATCTTTTAACACTCCAAGAACCTTTGTGCTTTGAACTGCAATAAGTGCTAAATCAATTGGTTCGGAAATCTCTTGGACAGATGAATAGACTTTTTTGTCTCCAATCGTTGTGTGGGTGGGATGAACCAGAAAAATCTTACCGCCAAAACCTGAAGCCTTCAATGCTCGCAGTGTGAGGCTACCAAGTTTTCGAGGTTTATCAGATGCACCAACGATTACTATGCTGGTTGGATTAAAGATAGCATTCAGTGCGTCCATCTTCCAAGAACTTGCCATATAAGATTCGCCTTACTGGCAAAAGGGGGCGGATTCCCAAAAAGTTGCTGGTAGCGAAAGAAATGGCATTAACTAGCTATTCAGATAAAACCTGGCTGACACCTTTCTTGGCAATAAAAATCTCAAATTCACCTTCCCGAACATTTGATTCTGGGCTTCGACCGATAATAAGTTGGCCATTGAAAAGTGCAACATTCCGTATCGGTGGACCACCTTGTTCTAAATACAAGTCGAAAAAGAAGGGTAGAAACGCAAGTTCACTGTATTCATCTAGCAAGTGAGCTACAGTTTGGTGTTCAAGTTGGAGGAAACTGGTGATGATACGTCGGGATGTGACTGGCCCCTCAATATTCTCAAATTGGTACGGCACTTTTCCAAGTTCGACGAATTCCTGTGCCTGGATTGCTCCTTCTGACGGTAGTATTATGCGTCCATCTTCGAGAGTGAAAAAGGATGCACGCACTTCTTTTGCATCTTTCTTTTTACGATCCTTAGTTGGCTGGCCTGGTGCTGGTTTGGTTCGAAATAGCACTTCCTTAATGGCTGGTCGAAGTTCCATCGGTATCTTGATCTGGGCAAGCAGTTCAGTAGCCGTGAGGGTTTGTTTTCCTTTCACAGTCTGACGTTGTAATATTAGTGGCTTATCACGAGTTGAAATACGGATCACGATGGTTCCAAATCGTCGCCGGATGATATCATCGACCGCTGAAATGTAGGGTTGAATCGCCTTCATGAATAGAGTAAGATTATCCTTGGGGTCATCCTTTGGGGGAAGGTTAAGTTGGTCATGGGTAATTACCAGGTAGCTATCGAGGATTCTCAATTCTTTGACATAGTATAGATGATTTCCATAGGAAAAAGGGCCTTCCCGCTGCAAGAGCTTTGGATGGACTTTCACAGGTTCTGTAAAATTCACCTGGGTACCTGATGTTGTTGCAATCGTCATTGCACAGTCGCGGTGCTTTGCAGCAAACTCATAACTTTTTGAAAAGACGTAATTGATAGGGAAAATTGATCTTGAAAGGACTTCAAGACGGTCGGAAATCACTCGGTCAATCGTTTCAGCCATGGCTATTCCCCTACTGGATGGTTACAAAAATCATTGGATTGCAGGATTATAAGTTTCGTGTCCCTAGTCTGGCATTCCTTTCAATGATGCGTCACTTAAAAAAGCGGTTCATCCGTAAGATGTGATATAGATAAGGAGTGTTTCTGTCGTGGTGTATTCCATTATGGCAGGCAAAGAAAAATCCTGGGTACTAGGTATGGGAAATGCTGCCATTGCTCGAGGAGCACTAGAAGCAAATGTTCAAGTAGCCACCTCCTATCCGGGAACACCCGCGTCTGAAATCCTTCAAAACCTAGCTGAAATTGCTTCCAATTGGAAAATCTATGTAGAATGGAGTACTAATGAAAAGGTCGCTTTTGAGGTAGCCCTTGCAGCCGCTTGGAGTGGTCTCCGGGCCCTCACTTCTATGAAACAAAACGGGCTCTTTGTGCTTCTTGACACTCTGGTCAATGTCGCCTATACTGGTCATGGGAAAGGAGGACTGCTTCTGGTGGTAGCAGATGATCCTCAAGCTCATAGTTCTACCACTGAATCTGATACCCGTGCCATCGGACACTATGCGAATATTCCTGTGCTCGAGCCCTCGACTCATCAAGAAGCAAAAGACATGGTCTTTTACGCGCTTGACCTCTCTGAACGATTTGGAATACCTTTCATGATTCGCATCACTACACGCCTCGCGCATAGCCAGCAACTTTTCCGACTGGATCCAGTTCTTCGAGAATCCCGAAAGGCCTTTTTTGATCGTACGAATCCACTTCTTAATATTCCACATCCTCATAGAAATCATAAACGTCTTCTTGAACGTCTTGAACAGATTCAGGAGCGGTTTGAAGTTTCTCCTTGGAACCGTTATACTGGTCCCGAACAACCTGAGCTTATCATCGTTACTACGGGTACCGGCTGGCTTTACGCTAATGAAACGCTTAATCTTCT
>JBHLPR010000008.1:0-64612 GCA_048939245.1 Promethearchaeota archaeon
TCTGCAGCCATCTTGGCAAATTCGAGTGCTGTGAAGTGATCATTGTCAAGGGGGAGGGCAGGTCCATGTTGCTCAGTTGAACCTACAGGGATAATAGCGATATTTGATTCAGTAAGACGTTGCTCTACCTCGGGCCAAGTCATTTTTCCAAGCATGTAACTTTTTGACACAACAGTCACCTAACCATTGCAAGGCAACTATCTGGCATTATATATTGCGGAAATTCAAAGTGGCACAATATAACCTGAAAGGCTGTATGTTTAGTCCGTGTGGGCTTTGAAGTTCGGGGCAATTCTTTGGACTACTTCTAGAGTATGCTGAATATCGGCTTCAGAATGTGCAAAAGAAAGTGCTCCGAGCCCATGATAGCCAAAGATGCCTTCTTCGACGAGGGTGGCTTGCAAAAGGTCGGTGCGTTCTTTATCAAAGACTTCACCGATTTGTGAGGGGGTGAGATATTTATCAGTTAGGGGAGATTTGAGAAGATGGAGGAAAGCAATGGAACCCTCCCCAGTGGCTAGGGCGGGTATTCCTTCGTCGTTGAAAATTGCTGTTATTTCTTCACGGAATTTGTTTCCTCGCCGATTAAGCTGAGAGTATTCATCCTTGTTAGCTTTGAGAGCGTTAAGGGTGGCTTTTCCGGATTCCATAGTGAGATGGTGGGCAGAAAATGTTCCTCCACCAACCCAGCGACCACTAGGTGCTCCCGGCGCCGCTAGTTTCATCACGTCTTCGCGACCACCATATACTCCGAGAGGCATTCCCCCTGCGACAATTTTGCCAAGGGTAACTAGGTCGGGTTCGACTCCGTATATTCTGTTGCCTGCTGTTCCAAAACAAAGGCGGAATCCTGTTATGATTTCATCAAATATTAGGAGGATATCATGGTTTTCTGTTTCTTCTCTGAGGTAGGGAAGAAATTCGGGTTCTGGGGCTAGTCCTCCACCAGCTCCAAGAACCGGTTCAATAATGATGGCAGCTAATTCCTTTCCATGGGCTTTGAGAAGGGAATCAAAGCTGTTGCGATCGTTGAATTCGAAATAGGCACCAGTGAAGAAAGGCTCATCTTTGTAAGGGTAGTGGAGATGGTAGCATAGGGAGTCATTACCTCCATGCCAGCCACCATTGACTTTGGCTACTAATTTTTTGCCTGTAAATAATCGGCACAGACGGGTCGAATACATCGTGGCGTCGGAGCCAGTTGTAGTTAAACGTAATAGCTTCATATATGGAATCGCGTCTTGGAGCAGTTCACCAAATTCAATCTGTGGTTCATTAAGAGCCCCTAGATGAACTCCGTAATCTAGTCTGCCTAAGATGGCTTTTCGGATAGCGGGGTAATTATGACCCAAGATTAAAGAGAAATGGGTCATCCAATAGTCTATGTATTCGTTACCATCCACGTCCCAGATGTGGCTACCGTCGCCACGCTGTATAAAAGGTGGATAAACATGAACCCGATCGAGCCCGAAAGTTCGTATATTGTGGCTCATGCCGCCAGGGAATATTCTGCGGGAACGATCCCAGTCGGCTTTGGATTTTTTGGTGACTTCTTTATAGTGCTCTAACATCTATTCCTATCTCCTTTGTTGTGGAGCTTTTTGATGTAAGTGTGATTATTTCCATACGCGTTCGGTGTTGTGTGGGCAAGGAATGTCCTTCATTGTGAGAAGACCTGGAGGTGCTGTTATTACTAGGGGTATGAGGTTGATTAGCATTCCAACAGTTCCTTCATCGCCTGGCATTCCCCCTTCGATTCGTTGCTGGATATTTGGGTTTCCTTCGATTTTCACTTCATCATAGGCTGGTGAAGCGTCAGCGTAAGCGTTGAAGTCATGAGTTATAATGGTTTCACCGGCTTTTTGTCCAATGCCTCGGCTTTTAAGCCCACGGACTTCTCCTGGATTTACGGTAGTGTAGGTGGTTATGATTTTTTCAGTAGCTATTACCGGTTCGGGTGGAAATTCTTCGATGTGATCTAATTGTAGATTGAGGGCAGCCCCAAGCATGCGTATGGATTCAACGAGTCCTACATGACCAGTAATGGCTCCGGTTTCGATAGCATTCCTGAAATCTTTTTCAGTCATTCCTGTGCCTACTTTCTTTTGAAATGCGTCACGACGTGAACTGGAGTTCATATTCCGAGTCACATGAATTCTGTCTACCTGTTGACAAGGTGCAGTTAGAACAATGGGTAAAAGGTCCATAAGAAATCCAGGATTGATTCCTGTCCCAAGAAGAGTTTTGCCTTTATTTAATGCAGCATCATGTAATTCCTTTGATAATTGTGGGTGCCGCTCATAAGGGTAGGAAAGTTCTTCACAAAGTGAAATCACATCCAAACCTGCTTGTAAACAGGCGAGAATAGTCGCTTTCACCTTTTGTAGATGTGAAGAAGTAGCAACGATGGCTACATCGGGAGGATTCTCACGGGTTTCATCTAATACTTTTGACAAATCATCCCTGATAGTCGTTGAGGTCTTTTGGTCCACCTTGATAAAATCTTCCACTTGCTTGTCCTGAAGGGCTGGATCGATATCAATCACCGTAACTAATTCGAGGTTTTTTCGCTCGATAATCGCTTTTGAGATCCATTTACCTAAGGTTCCAAACCCAATTTGTATTACGCGAAATGGCTCTGGCATAATATCCACCAATTGAACATCATTAGAATAAGCTTTATCCTCACTCAAATTTTAAGGTTTAATCAAATCCTATTGTGCCTTACTTTTTCCTAGCGGAATGTGTTTGATTTCTCATCTCTTTGCTGATATCGTGTGTAATGATTTACTGGAAATGCCTATTGTATTTTCTTTGTGTGAGGATATTAGTAATATAATATGATAACACAGTTTATTTTATGCCACCAAAAAAGCCCTCTTCATGGGAGAATAGAATTCGAGAGATGGTGCCTTGTATTCTTGCACTGCTAATTTTTATTGTTCCCCTTATCGTCTATGTGGTTGTCTTTCCCACTGTGGGACCGATTATTGCGCTCTTTGCGGGCGTTGGAGCTTATTTGATTATTTTGGGTATCTGCATTATAATATGGTGGAGGGGGCGTGTTACAGAATAACCGCCTCTTTTTCTCACAATTTTAAAATTTGACAAAACCAGATGTGGATTAGATTGGCTAGCAGATTCTCATTTGAATCAGGATATGGCGTGAAAGTGTTAGCGATTATTCATGCCCTAATTGGTGTCACTCTCTTCGCCATTACACTGTTGGTGAATCCCACGATCTTATTGTGTTCAGGCATACCCTATGCATCTTTTCAACTATTTCTGTTAAGTTGGTGGCTGTGGCGCTTTCCCCGAATTGATTCGTTCCGGACACGAATCCTCCCTATCAGTCTTAAAAGGCAACCAATGACTGAAGAGCAAGAAGTACAGTTGCTACAACGGGCTTGGCAATTTCAGCTAGTCTTTGTTAGCTTATGGGGTTGGATTTGCACCGCTCTTCTTGGAACCTTAGCTAACTGGTGGATGCTTTGGGGAGGTTGTCCTTGGGCATCAGTTTTACTCCTGGGAGGCGTGTTACTAGGAGTTGCAGGATGGATCCTAGGTAGCGCATGGATAGTCCATATTGTCTACAAGGAATAGGGTATTGTTAGGAATATGGCACGCTTTTAGAACTTAAACTGGTCCTTTGAGAGTTGGCCTAGTGCAACAAAGACATCACGGCAATCCCGCAAATCTTCTAACCACACAAATTCATTATGACCATGATAGCGGGTGCCATCCCGAAGGGCACCAAAGGTGACAACGGGGATACCAACTTCTGCAAGATACATTCCATCATCGAAGCCTAAATCGGCACCAAGATAGAATTCACGACCTAATGTATTCTCGGTAACTTTTTGGAAAAGCTGTACCCAGGGATGTTCAGGCTTTGTAAAGTAGCCTGAGGCTTTGTTGATAATTTCCATTTTGATTTTTGCACCCTGTTGTTTTGCGGTCTCGTCTATGAAGGTTTTCATATTCTTGGCTGCTTCATCTGGGTCTTCTTCAGGGGTGAGTCGGCGATCGAACCGAAACTCGCAACTATCAGGGATGATATTTTCCTTTCGCCATGCTTTAACCATGCTCACTGATAATCGTCCATAGAGTTGGGGCTTTACTGCCGCAGGGGGTCCGCGAAGGCTACTAGTGGTTTGTTCTTTGATTGTTTCGTGATGGTTTTCAAGTGCTTGGATAAGACGACTCGCGCGATAGATTGGATTATCGAGGATATCAGGATTTCCACTATGTCCTCCTTCACCCTTTACAATGACTTTGCCCCAAATCGAGCCGCTAGCTCCAATTCCGATATATTGGTTGCCCGCATCAACGACAATAGCTGCATTTCCCCTTATTTTCGCCTGATTGAACAAATAATTAATGCCCCCTGGTCCACCAGTCTCTTCATCACAAGCTGCACAAAGACGTAAATTGATGTCAACATCTTTATCTAGCAGCTTCCTCATGGCACCTAATCCGATGACAATTCCTGATTTGTCGTCAGCGGCACCCCGTCCAAAGGCTTTTTCGCCTTTTATTGTGAGATGGAATGGGTCAGTCTCCCATTTTTCTCGTTCAACCGGAACCACATCATAGTGACACACAAATAGCACAGTAACATCGGATCCGGTATCCAGATCAACAATCACATTCGGACGCGATTCACCATCTTCTGTGGCACTCTTTCCATCAATGATTTTGGTTTTAAGCCCAAGTTTGTCAGCTTCGGTCTTAATAAGAGACGCACATTCAGGATAGTTCTTTCGCGTAGTACCTGTATTAGTAGTGTCTAATGCCACTAATTTTCCCAGCAAGTCGAGTTCCCAATCAATAGTTTCCCAAGTCATAAGCTCATATCCTTCGAATGAAGAACAAATACTCGCACTAAATTAATATTATTCCCGCTCAAAAAACTTCGATACAATCAGAATTCCATGAGCTACAAGAAGTCACCTTAGCCAATATGAAAAAAGAAAGGGGGAGGGAATAGACACGGGAGATAACCCGATATAGCGTCTATTCCTTTTTAAAGAAGGTTCGTCGTAGGAAGAAGATTATGATTATGATAATGATGATCAGGGCGATCATGATTCCAGCAGAAGCTAATAGTCCGATATTCTCGTAACTGAATGGGCGCTGACCCCAAAAGACATTCCAATTGATGATTTGCAGCCCAAACCAATCAGCCCATGTGCTTCCTCCGAGAAGCCTGACCACAGCGAGGATGATGATTATGATGATAATGATGAGAAACCATGCCCACCAATTCTTCTTAAAGAATTCAGACATAATCTATTCCTCCTCGCCTCCAGTCCATAACCAAGCTGGTCGCATGAAGTCTGGGAAGAGTTTCAGGATGATCCAGAGTGGGATAATCGCTTGTATAACATAGATTAGATAGGTTCCACCGAGGAAGGATGCGATCATTTCAGCTTCGAAAGAAACGAGTCCCACTATAGCTAATTCGTAGTTGAAAATGGTTAGTGCAATGGCTTCTGCTACTGCTATGACGATTGATAGGATGACTAATGAATAAATGCCGTACGCTACATCTCGTTTCTCAAAGATATGTTTGCTGAAAATCGATAGGATAATTCCGATTAGTGGGTAGTAGATCACATCACAAAACGGTACAGACGATGGGAGGCCTATAAGTATGCCAACACCGACAGCAACCCAAGGTCCACCTGCGAAGGCGGCGATCACGTTGATACTTTCCCGAATATCAAGAACGTATGGAGGATATAATGGAATTACTAGTCCAAGAGCACGCCAGGCAAATCCAAGACCACCAAAAGCAGCGATCATAGCAACTTGCCTTGACGTCAAAAGTGGTCGACGATATGACTCTGATTCAGTGATTTTAATCACCGAAAAAGAGATATGATAAACTAGTAATATTAATCATTGACGGTCATTTATATACCCTTGAAAAACTCGGAAAAATACCTGTTTTGTCCCTTTTTTTCGCTTAGAATGCGATTTTTTCACTATTAGAGCATAACTGATTCTTGTTTTTGATTAAAATCTTGTATCAATGTAACAGCTAAATATCTGAACATATAATCAGTCGAGACGAGCCACCTAGGACGCGTGGTTGCAATGGAAGGCAACGCCGATATTTTGATGGAAGATGTTTCTTTTACCTATCAAGGGTCTGACCAGCCTGCACTTGAAAATATTAATCTCCGCATGGAACCTGGCGAGATTATAATGCTTTCAGGTCCAGCAGGGGCAGGAAAATCCACTCTATGCCAAATGCTGAATGGACTGGTACCACATTTCTTTCGTGGTACAATGACGGGTACTGTCCAAATTCAAGGAAAAAATACACGCAAAAATACTATTGCATACCTATCTCAGCGTGTAGGATTATTATTCCAGGATCCTGCGGCCCAATTAATCGCACCTACCGTTAACGAGGAGATTGCTTTTGGCGCTGAGAACTATGGCGTTCCACGTGATGAAATAATAAACCGTGTGGAGAACTTTAGAAAATTGGTACGGCTTGATCGCTATGCGAATACAAGTCCTCACCGCCTTTCAGGAGGCGAACAGCAAGCATGTGCACTTGCAGCGGTCATGGCGATGTATCCAGATATCTACGTTCTTGACGAACCCACATCAAACTTGGACCCAATTGGGAGTCACCGGGTTCTAGAACTTATCACCCAGATGGTTCGTGAAGAAAAGAAGACCATGCTAATCGTCGAGCACAAGATGGAAGAATTGTTGCCTATCGTTGATCGCCTTATCATCCTCAATGAAGGAAAAATCATTCTTGAAGGGACGCCAAGAGACCTATTAAAAGATGTTAAGTTAATGGGGAAAATTGGTCTCAAACCACCGCAAGTTGCCCTTCTCGCCTCAGAAATTGATAGCGGACACATCGGCTCTGAACTCCCCCTGACATTAGATGAGGCTATTACACAATTCAAATCACTATTGAAAAAACGAGACGGACAGCCAATAAAATTAGAAGAAAAAAAGACAGTGCAGCTAGGTGAAGAGATTTTACGAACGGAATCGCTCTGGCATGTTTATGAAGAGGGCGAAGTCCAAGCACTTCGAGGCATCGATCTTTCAATCAAGGCAGGAGATTTTGTTGGGATAATTGGACAAAACGGATCAGGAAAAACCACCCTGGTTAAACACTTCAACGGCCTTCTATTGCCAACCTATGGTGATGCATGGATAATGGGCGATAACTCGAAGGACAAAACAATCGCACAATTATCTACTCAAGTGGGATATGTATTCCAAAATCCCGACTTTCAAATCTGTTGCCAAACCGTTAAAGATGAAATGGAATTTGGGCCAAAGAACCTGAAACTCAATCAAGAAGAAATCGATCGACGTCGTGATGAGGTAGCTAAACTCTTTGGTTTTGATGAACTGCTAGAAGAAAAACCCTTTTCGTTAAGTAAAGGTGAGCGGCAGAAGCTTGCCGTGGCTTCAGTTCTTGCTATGCGCCCTGAGGTTCTCATTGTTGATGAACCAACAACAGGCCAAGATTACAAAACGGGTAATGAGATGATGGAATTTTATCGTCGCTTAAACCAAGGTGGTAAAACGATAATCATTATCACGCACGATATGAACCTTGCTGCCGAGTACTGTAATCGAATTATCGTTCTCCGTAAAGGGCGTATTCTTCTGGATGGTCCGGTTCGTGATGTATATTCACAATCAGAGACTCTTGCCAGTAGTTTTATCCAGGCTCCACAAATTACCCGGTTTGGTCAAGCTTTGGTTGAGTATGGGTTGCCAATTAACGCATTGAATGTAGATGAGATGGCAGATTATGTATCCAAGCTTTTATGAGGTGTATACAGATGGCTTTTGAATATGTTCCTGGGGATGATTTTTTCCACCGACGTGATCCACGGGCAAAAATCTTCATGGCGATATCCATTGTCATTATGTCTGTATGGTTTAATGATCCGGTTTGGCTTCTTGCCCTCTTTTTCTTTGAATTAGTTATACTACGACTAGCGCGTATTCCGCTGGGTAAAATTGCCGGCTTCATTCGCTCAATTGTTCCAGTTGCGGTTATGTATTTTATCTTTAACCTTATTCTTCCTCCCGTTCGGGTGCCTGATCCCTTAGTCATGTTCTACTTAGTATTTTGGACATTTCCTCCACTTTTTCCAATTACAGTTGAGTCAGTAGTGTGGGGAATTGGTGCCCTCCTTCGCTTCCTCATTATTCTGGTGATGATTAGAACAGTACTAATGTTAACGCCTATTCGAGACCTGATTCTTGCTCTTACAAAGCTACGTGTCCCTCCAGAGTTTGCACTGGCTGTGAGCATCGGTCTTGGTTATCTTCCCGTCTTAATTGATGAAAATCGCAGGATTAGGGAAGCGCAGCAAGCCAGAGGTTGGGAATATCAATTCCGCAATCCCGCAAAACGGTTCTCGGCTCTTCTCACAAAGATGTTGATCCCATCTATTGCTAATTCAATGCGCCGAACACGTGATATCGCCACCGCTATCGAGTCTCGAGGATTTGGATATAACCTGCGAGCTAGAACCTATCTTCACGAAATCAAGATGAAGGCTGGAGATTATCTAGTAGTAGTGGTCTTCCTGGGTCTATTACTAGGTGCGGCCTTCATTCGGGGGGTGGCTGTGGGTGGTCAACTTATCTTTGGGCTTGGTTTAGCGGACTTCCAAGCAACCGCTCGATTCGTGCGAGCCTGGGTAACCACCCCACCATACGCACTGTTCGTCAGTTGGATGAATCTCATCCCTTGGAATATAGTTCCCTTTGTCAGCTTGCTCCCCATCAGTTATATGCATGTAGAATTTGGACAATACTTCTTTCTGTTATTGGTGGGAATGATTACTGGACTCATTGCAGGGATTATCAGTCGGGGTAAAGCTAGAAAAATTGCCTTTGTCCTCAACCTTCTTATCGCTGTACCACTTTTTATCGCACTATTCTATTTCATCTGGCCAATACTTCCCACAAGTTTCCTTGTGCTCTCTTCCTTTGGGTGGGTTGACGCAATTCTTACCTTAAACCTCAATTTATTCATCGCCTACTTCATGCTCTTCTTTATTACCCTCTTATGGCCCTACTTCGGATCAGTTTTAGGCACTACAATTGGTAGATTCCGTGGGGGCAAAAAAGAAATATTCATCCCCCCTGAAATCACAGAAGAGGACTAGTTTAACCGGTCTTGTCTGAGTGCACTCAGACTCTAAGAGATATTCTTATTCACTCAAGAGCATCCTGAAAATAACCCTTATTTTCTTACGTGAGTTGTTACAAAGTATTCGTCACATTATGGAAGTACTGATACGTCGTATTCTGAAATGTGACAGTAGTCTTAAATCAAACATTGACATCAAAACACTCAGAAGCAATCATCGATAGTTCAGGTGTTGTGGATATGTCGGATAAAGCGTTACGAGAATTACTCCGTGGGTTATCAGAAGTGATTGGGATTTCAGGGTATGAAGAAGAGGCTCGAGCGATTATTCAGAAAACAGTTGAACCATTTGTGGATGAGAGCTGGGTGGATCCTTTAGGAAATCTATTGGTCATTCGGAAGGGAAGACAGGAAGAGCCACGGATTCTTCTTGATGCCCATATGGATGAGATTGGGTTCATTGTGCGGTATATTCATGAAAGTGGATTTTTACGGTTAACACCTATTGGTGGATGGGATCCACGTGTGCTTCCTGGTCATCGAGTATGCCTTCAACCTTCTGAGTCTAAATCAAAGAAGCCGGTATTCGGAGTTATCGGTGCAACCCCACCGCACCTGACAACGAGTAAGCAACGAGAAAGTGTGATTGCGATCGACGATTTGTATGTAGATATTGGTGTGACCTCCCAGAAAGCCGTTGAAGGCATGGGAATTCGGATTGGAACCCCTATGACCGTTTGGCAGCCTTTTATTGAATTGCCAGATGACACGGTATCTGGTAAAGCCTTTGATGATCGAGTAGGGTGCCTGGTAATTATTGAAGTGTTGAAACGGTTAGCGAAATCAGCGGACCATAAATGTTCAATTGCGGTGAACTTTGCAGTAGCAGAAGAAGTTGGAGGACGAGGAGCTCGAACTGGGGCATATACTTTAGACCCGGATGTGGCTTTAGCTTTGGAATGTACATCAGCAGGAGATATGCCTGGGATTCCTAAACATAAGTCACCGACCACGATTGGGAAAGGACCCGCAATAACTGTGGCCGATCGAACCCTAATTGCTCATCCCAAAGTGCTTGCTACTTTAGAGCAGGTGGCTAGAAAAGAAAAAATCTCGTTCCAATACAAACAACCGTTAGGTGGGGGCACAGACGGAGGACCAATCTCGCAAAGTCGAAAGGGCATTCCCACCGGTGTGGTGTCAGTACCCTGTCGTTATATCCATTCAGCAATCTCGCTGCTTCGACTTAGCGACATTAAGGCGGCAATAGAACTGGTATACGGGTTTACTCATTCATGGCAATCATAGGAGGAAAAATAGCGTGGATATTCCATCTGTTGAAGATTTGTTAAGAGGCGAAAACAGCATATTTTTCGCTACTGTCGAGGAAGATCAGCCCAGAGTTCGGCCGGTAACCCTTGTTGAAAGTGAAGGGAAGCTCTACGTTCTCACTGGTACGGCGGATGCGAAGGTTTCGCAGGTTCGGAAGAATGAGAAGGTTGAAGTGGTTCGGCTCATCCGATTTGAAGAAGGAGGAGGTTATGTTCGCTTTAGTGCTGTTGCAAAAATCATTGAGGATGCACCAACCCGATCGCGACTAGCGGAGGCAACTTCATTTTTTTCTAAATATTTCAAAGGAGCAAATGATCCGAAATTCACACTTTTTCACCTGATTCCGAAAAAGATTGAATATATGAAACCAGGACAGATGTATCCTGATCCCGTCGAAAAACTTGATTTCACAAAGTAATAGACGAGATTTGGATTGCAGGGTAACCTATTTCAAGGTGCATAAGTACTGGTTCTTGGATTGGCAATTAACGCGGTTAATATGATTTGGTTAGATGAACTGGTGTGGGTACGGTGAATTAGCGCGATGGAACAGAATAACTTCGGTACGGAGACACCGAGCCAAGCCATACAGCCCTCATTGAAACTGCAAGACTATACGATTAAAGTTGAAGGTGAAGAAGTCCCATATTACAGCGGTTCAGTAGATTATTGGCGTGTTCCGGCGGAAAATTGGGAACAGATTCTTGAACGCATTGTTGGAGTGGGGTTCCGCGTCATTTCAATTACGATTCCATGGAATATCCATGAAATAGCCAGTGAGCTATTCGATTTTGGCACCACTAATAAACAACGAGACATTGAACGGTTCCTAACCTTATGCCAAGAGAAAGGACTCTATGCCATAGTGCGACCTGGGCCCTGTGTTGATGCAGAACTCACCTATTATGGTTATCCAAAACGCATTCTCTATGATCCGGAAATTCAAGCACTAAGTGCTTATGGAACTCGAGTAATCATCCCAGCAACGCCTAACCCTTTTCCGATGCCAAGCTATGCTAGTGAAAAATTCTATGAGGAGATATCACAATTCTTTGATGTCCTTTGTCCCATCATTAGTCGATATTTAGCACCCGGAGGACCAATAATCGGAATTCAAATTGATAATGATTTACCACGAATTTTCTTGAATGGCCCATTTAGTGCAGATTATTCTACACACGCGCTTCGCTGGTATTTCGAATTTCTGAATAGTAAGTACCCGTCAATAGGGAGTTTAAACCGGGCTTATCGGACACGATATAACCAGTTCACGGACATTGAGCCTCCACGTGCCCTTGCAGCAACGGAACGCGAAGCGCTTCCACGCTTCATTGATTGGATGGAATTTCAAGAATATTATGTTGGTCTAGCTCTCAGCGTATTGACCAGCCTCCTATGGTCTCGTGGTGTTCGTGGAGTTCCCACGTTCCATAGTACACGATCGATTTTTCCTCAGTTACCGTTGAATATTGCACGAACTGAAAAAGAACTCGATTTTCAAGGTGTAAGTCTTTACCTGGGTCGATTGCAATATGATCGAATTCGTCGAGGTGCTCTTTATCTCAGCGTGGTGAGCCGATTCCCCTTTTTATCTGAAGGTGGTATGGGGACATGGCCGTGGGGTCCCATTTTACAGTCTAATGATCAACAGTTCGCTTTGCTTGTGGCGCTAATGTATGGTTTTCGTGGCTTCAACGCGTATATGCTGGTAGATCGTAATCGATGGATAGGCAGCCCGATATCTAACTCTGGGGAAATGGATGATGAGCACTCAGCCTTTTTAAAACGATTACTTGAGATTTTGACTTTGGTAGAACTCCATAAGCTACAACGCAATGTCCCTGTACTCCTACTTCGGAATCTCGAATATGAGCGGCTCCAAAGATCATGCACCAACTCAAACTGGTTATCACAGCTAATGGGCATCCCTGATGATTTATTGTTAAGTAATCGTACTTTCAGCTATACTGAAACCATTCAAAAGGCCTATCCAGCATTGTGGGAGGCATACTACTGGGGCTTAACCCGTTCCAAAATCCCGTTTGCCATCGGTGATACCGAGATGGATCGCCCCGCTTTGAGCCGTTATCAAGCCCTTATCATACCAACCTTTGATTTCATGTCTGAGGACCTTCAATCAAAAATCATCGATTTTGTAGAACGCGGAGGTTCAGCTATTCTTGGACCCGAGCTTCCATTCTTAGGCACTGACATGCGTGGGTGCAACGTATTAACGGAAAGAGCTGGTATCGAATCCACCTCAACTCGTCGACCACTAGTAGGACTTCATGACCCATTTACCTTCACAGAGGATAAAGTGCGAGTTGGTACTCGTGCAGCTGGAGGTATCACTTCTTTAGGAAAAGGAAAGATTGTCTATTTGGGAATCACGCTACCGCCCATTTATAACCGGGATGATTCCATTGAATCTGAGACAGTGATTACAAAATCCTTGAAACACTTGAAACTTTCTGCTGTCGGTGATGCACAGAATCCTTCAGTTGATGAAATTCATTGGGGAACCCGAGCCCCTAACATTATCTTCCAAGTTAATGCGACTAACCAACCCCAATCTGTGACCTTGAAAATCGCCAAACGTCTTATGGTTCGAGATCTTTGGACTGGTGAACAATTACCCCAAAAAGGTCCCCAAGAGATTGCGTTGAATCCTCATGATCTTCGCATATTTGAGGTGGTGCGATGAGACGTCTCAACGAGAATTACCAATTCTCTGATATGAACGCTTCCCACTGGTCTAATTTACTATCCACCTTGCCCCAGTTAACAAGTAAACGAGGAGTTCTTTTTCTTCTATACCATGAGGCAGAAATAATTCACGCATTTCACTCCTTACAAGGTTCTAGACCCGACCTCACAGGACCCTTTTCAACGCCTTCAACCGTGGTACAACAGATGCAGAAGCGTGAAGACGTTGATGCCGTGTTTATGATCGAACAAGGGCTTGTGGTATATCTCATCGCAAAGATGCAAGCGGCTTTCACTCCCGAAATGGATATCTTCCAATACCTCAAAATTGCCCAAACAAGCATGGAGGAAGAATTTGGTCGACGATTCTATGTCTGGCCCAAAGAATTCTGGAATAAAGGATTAGTCTCATTATTCCACCGCGTTCACGGAGTCTTGGATGAACTTCCCGATGATTTTATTTGTATAATTACGGTTTTCGAAGAAAATACAATATGGGCAAGTCTCATCATTCAAGCGGTAGGTGGACAAATCAATCGCATCACAACCACGAAATTACTAGAACCACTTGGAATAACGTTCACTGATTGGCAAACTGAGTATCCAAAACTCTTAGAGATTGTGAAGAACAAATTCGGTTCCCCCACCCTAGGATTTTTCACTGATGATGAAACGCTCCGATTCCTCTTACGAAGTGAAACACCACTTAATTTCATTCGCCAAGCCCGTCGAACGAAACAAATAATCCTTGATCCAATTCCAGGTCGGCTTCGTGGAAAACTATAGCTGTTATTTTTTTGTGTTACGTTGGCGGATTAGCAAGAGCCCACCAACCAGAATACTGGCAACCAAGATAATAGCGGCAACCACTAATCCGTCCTCAATACGAAAACCTGTAGGAACGGCAGGAGGATCACCTAATTCGACTTGCAATGAGAAGTTTCCAGTGTATCCATCATCAATTACCGGATGCGGAGGAACATGATCACACATTTCTGCATAATCTGGAAATGCCGGAAAAACCACTGAAGAAATATAATTCTGACTTAGAGGGGATGCGAAAATAAACGCTTCTTCGACCGACACCTCACCATCTGCGTTAACATCCGCTGTTGAATTAACCAAGGCATTAGAGAGGTAATGACTAAAGATTTCACCAATCACTGGTAAACCTTCTTCTGGGAGTCCTGCCCAAGCATATTCATCAGCTTCAGTAGAGGCTAGGTGGATATGGGGCACAGGATCATCATAGAGGGGTTGGAGCATAATTTCTGATGTGCAAGCTGCAACAACAAGAAGTTTTTCTTGGCTTACAAGGTTCTTCCACTGTGCTGGGAACCATGATTGCCAGTGCACTTCTTCTAGCAGGTAGTTGCCATGAGCAAAAACGAAGAAAAGCACCACATCGTTTGCATCAGCATTCATAGCGAGGAATTGGAGCGCTGCTTCGCCGGTCTGTTGATTGATTAATCCTTGATGGATGAGAATATGGTTGGTTTGCCAGCCAAGGGCATGTAGTGTGCTATTCCATTTGCGAGTATCACTATATCCTGTTTCTAAATCGGTGCCAGATGGATAGTCATTCATCTCCATCAGAACAGCCCAGCCTTCTCGAATAGTGTCCGCAGATTGAAGTGCGCGAGAGCTTGAGTCATAGATGTAACAAGATACTGGGAACAGGGTGCCAAGTAGCATAAGAGCGAAAAAGAACCAGCGAATATGAGTACGAGGTAAATAGTTCACGGTGAATTCTCGGGAAGCTGTCTTTTTCAAGTTTATTATTTCGGACCCAACCCCCGTTGATCTTAACGAATAAAGCGAACTGGATTACTCCACACACAATCCTTGTTAAGTTGATTCCGGGTTCTTAATATTGTCAATCATGCAAGGCGCTTGTTGACTTCAGCTAGCCGTTTGCGGAGTTGCTTGCGTTTACGCTTGTAGAAACGTTTAGTGATTCTACCTTCATTGTGTTGGAGTTCAAGGGCACCAAGTAAATTGAGGATGGCTTCTTTCTCAACCTCTGCTTCTAAAACAGCTGAAGAAGGTTCCGGGAGTATGGTGTCACCTACATCGTGTTTTCTGGGTGTTTTTGTTTGGTGGTAGTCTTCTTCTGGGTAGCGGATTACCACGATTTCGGTGTCAAGTTCTTTGATTCGTGACTGCAAGCGAAATTCGCTTTCAGCTTGAGTCTGTGCGGAGGCGACTAAGTCTTCATGAATGGCCCTAGCCATGGGTCGATTTTTTAAAAGGGGTATGAGCCAGTCAGGAAGGTCTCGATCAATATCATTAACTAGCTCATCGATTTCGCCATTCTGTGTGGCCTCAACCACTGAAGGCTCTTGAGTTACAGAAACAGCATCTTCAACCCGAGGACGACGTAGCCATCTTTGGCGTTTGGTTCGAATGCGGTCTGAGGCACGGAGGCGACGAGCACGTGATTGGGATTGAGAGATATGAAGGAACCATGCACCAAAAGATGTAATCCCGAATATTCCTGAGAGCAAGAATAGTAGTATTGCTATATACAGAAGCCAGGTGAAGAAGTCATAATTTATATCGAGCCACTGGATTGACCCGAAGTAGAATCCAATTCCTAAAACTAGAGTTAGAAAAAACCCGATGGAAAGAAGATATCGGGAAGAAACCACTTAATTTCTCCTCATCATTGGACCTAATGAAAAGGCCTTCTGCCTCCATAGTATGATGTTAAAATGAAGAATAAATCCTTTGGGTGTTACCTACTATTCATTCTTTTGAATTTTGAACCAGTCGTCCATTGTAAAGTCCGAATTTGGTGAGGGGATAAAGGCACTTGTATTTGGTTGGCGGTTTGTTTGTTGATTGGCGAGATTTGAATGGATTGTTCAGCGAGATTGACTGAAGAAGGGGTTTCAATTGGAAATGAGATTTCGATTTGGGCTTGGGATGATTCTCCCTTAAGTTCGAATAGCCGGAGTATCGTCGATTCGGTTTCTTCGGCTTTTTTCAAACAGCTTAAGACACAGCCAGGTTTATCAATTGATAAGAACCCCTGTGATAACGTAAGAGGGCCGTTTACTAGTTCGTTTATTTGGATGGCTTTTAGGGGTGTGATAAACGATCTAACTTGCACAAGTGCTGTGGCATTCTTCCATGATCCTTGGTGGGGTATGATTGAATATTGCGCGATATGTTCACCTAGACATTGTGCTCCGGGTGTGGGAAGTTCTGGTCCAGCATGTCCTCGGCGTGTGGTTAAGTCAGCTCGGGAAAGCCACCCGACTGAGCGGAGAAGAGTTAAAGCAATGGTTCGATTGGGGTTATCAATGACTTCAAATTCTGGTAGTCCACGGGTAGCAATGGATAATCCTTGGTGACCATCTGTTACATCGAGGAAGGTTTGGAGAGCGTGGGTTGTGGTGGAATCTTCGAACCAACCCATGGGTTTGCCTGGTACATTGGGTCGTTTGAGGATGGAGTTGAGGTAGTAGTCCATCATCATGGGATAGAGTTGGGCTTCCCAGTCTTGGGGAGCAGGTTTGAGAGAGCGTTCCGTGACATGAAAAGGAGTGTCACCCCATGCAGAATCTGTGTTAATATGTGTTGGGAAAAGGACGCGTAGTCGATGATCTTCAGCTGTATTGGTGAATGTGGTTTGGATGTCGATTCGAGAGGATTGAGCAGAGATAGTAATGAGATTCTGGATGGGTATTGTTATTGTTTTAGCACTTCGTTTTTGACGGTTTTTTAAGGCTTTTTGGGGAACCAGTAGATGCGTAGTCACTTCAACTGTGACTGTTACAGGTCCCTGTTCGAGGATGCGAATCTTGGGTGGCGGTTCATCCTGAGTTGTTATTCGTTTATCTGTTGGTGGAGGGCAGTAGTTGTATTCGTCACCGATATCCCCAGTGTCTTCGAAGATTAGAAGTGGTGAATATCTTTTTCGAGTAGGTTTATGGTAGAGGTTAATGGTGCCATCGAGTTTCGAAATTTGTAGGCTGATGAATTGGTTTGTGATACCAAAATTGTCGTCATCCTGTGTCAGAGATAGTGCAGGCATTGAATGTGGTGGCTTATCAGGCGTGTTGGGTGCTAGATAGAATGTAGTGTACCCCAAATGGGGAATGTCCTGTGCTGAGAAGGTAATCAGTACCTGTCTGGAAGTATCTGGGATTTGGGTTTCCCCTTTGTAAATGTGGGGAAGAGTGTGGAGATGAATGAGCGATTGGTAAGCAGGGTCGATGTCTTTGGCAGCGATGCTTTGAAATGGTATTTTTTCTCCCTTCTGATTATAGAGGGCTAGTTGGGGGTTTTCATTTAGTTGTGAAGGGAGTTGGAGAAGGATGCGGATCAGGTCAGTTGTATTCCAGGGGTGGGGGTTAAAGATACGGAATGCGGCTTGAATGGGTTGTGGTATGGCAGGAGGGGGTTGTGAAGATGCGTTTTGGTTGATGTGATGGATGGCTTCGCTAAGGATTTGTCGACCAAGTTGTTGACTCCAAGCAAACCTGCGCTCCATATCAGCGTGAGTGGCGTCGACGCTACAACCACAGATGGAGTCATGGGGGTGATTTTGAAGGAGTAGCTGCCAAGCCCTGCGAAGTGGGATCTCTGGATATAAGGCACCCAGCCACCAAGCGATGGTGGCAAAGGGTTCCACCCATCGTTCCAGAAGCTGTTGTGTCGCAAAATTTTGTTGTTTTAGATATAGACGAGTAGAGAAGACTCCAGGGAGTACTGGGATGTATTTGCTAGCATGTTGTTCGCCTTCAATGACTGGTAATTCTGCAAGATTTGCTTCATTTCGTACGATATTCAAGTACTCGTTAAAGGTGCTATGGTGTATAGTCACTCCTTGCAGCTCTTGAACGAAATCAGCAAACAGCTGATCGATAAACGGACTTAATTCATCAAGGCCTGTGATATCTTCAATAAGAGGACTTTTCCCAAACTCCTGAAGTAACTGGGAAACCGTTTTTCCCTGTAAAATGTCTGAGGATTGAAAACGTTTGTTTAGTGCAACAATTAGATCTGGAAGAAAGGGTTGCGGTGCAAGATGATCACTTCCATTCATAAGAAGGGCCGCTGAACTAGTCCCTCGCAACGCTAGCACATTAAGAGGCATTAGAAGCTGAGCCAATGTGCCATCAACTGAATTTGGCAGGTTCGCGGCTGTTGAATAACTTGAGCGTAAATGAACTAAGAGAACCTCAGACCCATCGGGTGCTCGCCAACGCAGTTCGGTGGGAAGTGTTTTGCCCCCGTCTTCCAGACCACGCCACCAGATACTTGTATTAATATCAAAGCCCTTGAAAATCTGGGGTAGCTGTGCTATATGACCAAAGGTGTCAGGGACATAGCCGATTGCCATTGGATTTCCAAACTGACGAGCTATCCGATGCCCATGTAGTAGATTCCGGATTAATGCTTCTCCACTAACCAGGAACTCGTCGGCAAGCACATACCAAGGCCCAGTTTGAATTCGATTTTGCGTAATCAGTTGTTTGAGACGATTGTGGTTTTCGGGGCGAAGTTCAAGATAGTCATCTAAGACAATTGTTTGCCCATCTAAGGTGAAATGCCGGTATTGAGGATTTGTCTCCATTAAATCGATGAGTTGGTCTAAGGTTTTTACCAAGAGCCAACGGAAGTCCTCAAAGGGGAGGTACCATTCGCGGTCCCAGTGGGTATGACTAACAATTATCACGTTTTGAAGCTTGGGCACCGTAGTCCACCTATTCTGAATAATCTCTTGTAGAGTATATGGGTTAGTGACTCTTACTCTTATGATGTTCGTTCCCACAATATAGCATAAGATACGCCATCAACAACATTTCTTTTCGAACCCACCAAGATGTGGTTTCACATCCTTTCCATGGTAAAGGGCGAAGCATTTGATCTTTACTTATCCGAACCCCTCTCTGCCTTTTAGTAGCAGATACTCGAAGCCATTCTAAGTGGAGGTTTAAAAAACATGACACAACTGATGCAACCGCAAGCGGAATCAGATCGCATTCTCTGGGAAGTACTACGCGAGTTACAACCACATCGTGATCCGCTGCAACATGCAGCAATTCTGCGAGCCGACCAAGTCCAACGGCTTCGCCCATTATTAGATTATGTTTGCCGACTTCACTGGCGGGCAGGACCCACTGAAGAAGGGGAAGCCGCCTTGAAGCGCTTTGTCTACAGATTTCTCAGTGGGGATATCCCATTTTACGACTAAATAAGCTTTCAACCATTGCTCAAACAAAGGTATGAGGAGAGGAAACCCTTCCGCTGGGGGAATCCTCTCCTTAACCTTCCATTCACTAGAAGTACTACTTTTTGATATAACGATTGTAGACCCAACCACCAACCGCTAAGGCGACAACAATTACTATGCTAATAATGATGTATTCTATAGGAATTGGCTCTGGTGGAGGTGGTGTCGTGGGGGTTCCTAGATATTCTCCGACCTCCCAATCCCACTGAAAAATCTGTGAAAAATAATTTGCTACACCTGAATGTGAAATTATTACACCTGCCTCTCTGTTTTCACTCACTGATTCGTTACTCCAGTTGATGCTTGAAATGAGTACTCGTTGGTTATCAGCGATAACGCCCTTGTTATGGGTCCATCCAAAGTAGGTTTGATTAGTGAAAGCGACTTGGACGCCATTTGCGAGGAACATATCTGCGACGTCTTGCATTCCAGAACTTCTGTTATCAAGCATAACTCTGCAAGTCACACCACGCGCAGCAGCAGCAATTATTGCATCATTAAACTGATTAGATGAACCGTCCCACGATATTTTTGAATACATTTGTTGAATATCTAAAGTAGAGGTTGCGCTGTCAATTAAAGCAACAATTGGTGGAATACATTCGTTGGGAGACACTAACGAGGTAATAGTCATTGTACCTGTAAATGATTGATTGGAAAACGGAGCTGGATAGGGTCCAGTGTAAGTGCTTGCAGAAAGGAAAACGTAATCATCACCATCTTGTGTGTAAGGAGTTGCAGCGATTACATCATTAGCAAAAACATTTAGGAAGTATTGAACTACATCTGGATTACGGATTGCCACCCCCCATTCACGGTTCCCATCACTATTTATTGGTGGTATTCCGGATTTAGCCCAATTAGCACTTTGAACAATCACAATCTCACGATCAATAATAATGAACTTCGAATGATCAAAATAGAGATCCGGTCGAGAATAGTAGGCCTGTACATTAGCCCCGTATCCTGGTAGACTTGAAATATTGTAAAGAGAAGCATGTGTCCAGTAATTTTCCGAGCTACTAGCCCAATTACGAGATACAATAACCTGTATATTCATGGTACCATTTCTAGCTAGTGCATCAGTGAATTCTCTTAGTAGAAACCCATTGCTTATAGCATACATTTCCATAAGAATTTCTTTTTGAGCTCGCCGAAGATAATCTAAAGTAATTTCATATGAGGAGTCAGGAGAAGAGAAACAGTCTACAGTTGCTATTCCAGTTGTCGTGTTAGCTACAAACTCACCGCTTTGTGCTCGAATTGTAAATGGAAGTTTGTGTGAGCTCATTGGTATAAAGACTGGTTGGGTGAATACCAGCAAGCTAAGTACAACTGCTATTGTAGATAATCTAAATACATGGGAACGATCCATTGTAATACATTTCCTGTTGAGTCTTGTACAATGGTATCGATTCTGGAGCATTTTCCTATTAGAATCTATCACATTTTCCGATATTTTGGGTTTTCATGGCGACAAAAGCTTGAAAATAATTGAAACAGAATTTATTCGTGATTTTTCTATTTGAGTCTAGTTCATTTCGTGAAAGGTTGATATAGGATACTTAAGCTATAATGATTGCCTAAAAAACATTGTAACCATAAAGGGTGAAAATAGTGGCTAAAGAACTGAAATATACATTCAAACAATTCCCCCCTGCTGAAAAAGCGTTCAAATGCCTTGTGAATCGATTAGAATTACAGGTTCGAGAAGAAGACATAGGTGGAGGACTTAGGGCGTTTAATGAAAATCGCAGTTTGTCAATGCAGTTACAGACTCGCGTAACTGAACGTGGTGGAATGACTGTTGAAGTTCACATTAGGGCATCAAATGATACACTTATCTCGCATGTTCTCGCCTGTTTTGGTGAACCAGACAAGGAACGAAAAATGGCTCCAACGGCTAAGGATTTTGCAGAAGTTATAATGACAACCGAATTGGGTGAAGATATGAAGGCTTTTGTTTCAGAAGTCTGTTCAAAAATGGACATTACAGCTGACCAATTCGGAAATTATCGAGCTATGGTTATAACAACATCTGGTCTTCCTGGTGCTTCTATGGAAATTAAAAAAGCAGCAAAGAAACTTAAATCCCTTTGATTACGTGACCTGAAAGACTAAAATTAGCCAAATCGTAATTCATGTGTATCGGATTCGTGACCACAGACTGGGCATTTGTATTTCTTTTTCTTGAAAATACAGGCCCGGTGAAATGAAGAATTACAATTCGAGCATTTAATCGGGGTTTGCACCATTTTTCCGCATGCCTGACAGACATCATCAGAACTCAAAATATCACATTCCTATTACTCTAATACCTACGGACTTCATGATTAAACGTTTCTCTTGGAGTTCCTCATAGATTAATTCGTTAAGGAGTACCTCAAATTTCTTTTTCTTTGATGTAAGGGACACCTATTGCCTTAGGTGGTATCGATCGGCGGATAATCCCTAATGCTACAATAACGCTGATGTATGGTATCATTTGGATAAATTGGACATATTGTGAGAGAAACTGAAATTCAGGTAGAATAAGTATCGAGGATTCGATAGCACTTAGAAATCCAAAGAACAAACCAGAAAGAAAGACACCAAGTGGAGTCCAATTTCCGAAGATTAATGCGGCAAGAGCGATAAATCCACGACCACCAGTCATTAATTCAACGAACCGGCCAAGTGACCCAATGGATAATTGAGCCCCACCAAGTGCAGAAAGAATGCCACTAAGAACGACTCCTACCATTCTTACCGTTTCCACACTCACTCCAGCAGTATCGAGAGTGCTAGGATCTTCTCCTGAAGCACGTAGTCTTAACCCAAAGGGAGATCGAAAAAGGACATAATGACTTAGGGGAAGCATGAGAAACATCAATACAATCAATGGTGTGATATATCCTAGCCAAGGAACCGCAACTCCAGGTAAACGTGGAACTGTAGGGGATACACCATGAACCCCCCATATTGCAAAAAGTCCAAATGTCGTTAAACCTGTAGCGAATAAAATGATGCCTGCACCACTTACAATCTGGTTCCCTTTTAGTTTCACACAAATTATTGCATGAATTAGTCCTAAGAAGGCTCCTGAAACAAGAGCAGCTAGTAGACCAAACCAAGGATTATTTGTGAACCAAGTTATAGCTACTCCTGTAAAAGCACCCATGAGCATCATACCCTCTAAGCCGATATTAACCACTCCTGATCGCTCCGAGAACATACCACCTAATGCTGCTAGTACTAAAGGTGTAGCAAATTTCAAAGTAGAATTGATGAACCACGCAATTATTAGCGGATTAAAAAGTGAATCCTGCATCAGAACGCACCTCCGATAATTACTCCCTTCCTAAATGTCAGATAATAAGAAGAAACAACAAGAAAGATTCCGATGAGTCCAAGTACTAAAAGAGGTATCGTGAGGGTGTTTACCTGAAATATAAAAACCAATATTGCTAAAACTATCCAACAAATTGATGAAACAAAGGCGACAAGAAGACCCCATATTCGTCTCATAAAAATACCTACGAAGGCAACAAGGGCTACAATTCCAATACTAACCATTTGAGCCATGAAGATAAGATCGGTTTGAGTATGAGCAAAGCCAATGAAAAGCCCAAGTATGGACCCAGATAGAGTGATAATCGCGGTAAGAAAAATTGGTAATGCACTTTTAGGGTCTTCGATTATCCAATTGGCATATTGATTGCCTCTAGAAGCCAACCATTTGATTATCTTAGGGGCTGCTACAAATATAACGACTAGTCCTTGGATTATGATAACCATCTCTCTGGGAACATTAGCAACTGAATCCATAACAACGGCGCCTGCTTTCAAGAAACCAAAGAACAGGGCACCTAAAAACACACCAAACGGATTATTAAGACCAAGTACAGCAACTGTTATCCCGTCAAAACCTAGTCCCGCAGACCATCCATTGATGAAGCGATGATGATAGCCAAGAATCTCTCCTGCTCCAGCTAGTCCCGCAAGAGCGCCACTAAGAGTTAGAGCTAGTACCATCATATATTTTGGATTGATGCCTGCAGCTTCAGCCGCATATAAATTGCGACCCACAGCTCGAATTTCGAAACCGCTTACAGTTTTATTCAAAAAAAACCAAATAGCAATGGCGCAAATGATTGCCACAATAAATCCAGCATGAAGAAAGGGGGACCCTAATAGATTGGGAAGCATGGCTGTATTTTGAATGGGAGAGGTTTGGGGATATGGCGTTCCGGGTTCTTTCAAGGGAAATGTTACCAGCCATTCTGTTAAAAGGATAGCAACATAGCTCAACATCATTGTAGTAACAACTTCATGAGCACCACGATAGGCCTTAAGCAAACCAGGAAGAAACGCCCAAGCAGCCCCACCAATTGCAGCAGCAATTAAACAAGCAATCGGATGGATAATGGGAGGTAACAACGTGTAAATCCCAAGAATAGTCGCTATCATTGCACCGATGTAAAGCTGACCTTCTGCACCAATATTAAAAAGACCGGCTTTGAACGCAACAGCTACTGAAAGTCCAGTTAGAATTAGAGGAGTTGCATACCAGAATACCTGATCGGGATTTCTGAAAGCACCCTGAATTAAAACTGCATAAGCAAAAAATGGATCATAGCCTGTTGCAATCATTATAAGGGCGGCTATAAACAATGCAAGAATAATGGAACCAAGTGCCCAAAACACTTCTTTCAAAATTTCTAATAATGTTCTTTCGAAAGGGCGAAGTTCTTGTCCGCCATTAATTACCTTTTCAACCTCTGAATCACTTGAGCCACGAATATCGTTCATTGTTCTGACTCCATACCAACTTGTTCAGATTGAAGTCCAGCCATTAATAGCCCAAGTTCCCGGTCATCGGTCTTTTCTGGATCTCTCAATGCAACAATTTGGCCTTCAAAAATGACTGCGATACGATCGGCGATATTTCGAACTTCTTCGAGTTCTGCAGAAACAAGTAACACTGCCACACCTTTGTCACGCATTTCGATTAACACTTTATGGATATATTCAATTGCCCCCACATCTAAGCCACGGGTTGGATGAGAAGCAATTATTAATTTTGGATCTTTTGCTAAGGCTCTAGCCACAATTAGTTTTTGTTGATTTCCTCCTGAAAGAGTATTTGCTGCTGAGTTAATATCTGCAATTCTTATCGAGTAGGTATCTGCCATATGATTCGAATCATTGGTTATTTGTTTTCCATCTAATAGCAGATTAAGAGGGCCTCGACTATAAGGGGGGTGGTATTGAGAGCCAAGAATCAAATTTTCTTTTACAGAAAAATCTAGAATAAGACCCCGTTTGTGTCGATCTTGTGGGATGTATCCAATGCCGTGTTCATGCATTTTTCGGGGGTTGTATTTCTTGATCAGCTCTCCTTCAAGGAAAATCTCTCCACTAGTGGGTTTACGAAGCCCCCATAAGGCTTCAACTAGCTCCTGCTGTCCATTGCCTTCGACGCCTGCTACGCCTAAAATTTCTCCAGAGCGTACTTCAAGATTGATACCTTTAACAGCTTCAAAACCTCTGTCATCTTTGACATGAAGATCTTTCACCAAAAGAACTGATGAACCAGGTATGGCTTTGGTTTTTGATACACGAAAGACTACAGGGCGTCCGACCATCATTTCAGCTAACTGTTCTGCGGAAGTGTCGGCTTTGTTTACAGTTCCCACAAGTTTTCCATCTCGTAACACGGTGATTCGATCACAGAGTGCGATAGGCTCCCGGAGTTTGTGTGATATGAGAATGATTGTTTTTCCAGCTTTTCGAAATTCCTCAAGTGTTTCAAAAAGCTCATCGACTTCCTGTGGTGTTAGAACTGCAGTGGGTTCATCAAGAATTAGAATCTCAGCCTCTCTATATAGAACTTTGATTATTTCGACGCGTTGTTGCATACCTACGGAGAGGTACTGAATTTTCTCTTTAGGATCAATATGAAGCTTGTTTTCTTCAGCAATATGGAGAATCTTATTCTCTGCCGCTTTCAGATTCAGTGGAGAAATTCGATTAACTGAACCTGTGATTGATCTAGCTAGTCCCTTGAAATATTGTTTAACTTGGTAAGTGAGATATTGAGCAGAGTTTCGAGGGGGAATATCTGTAGGGATAACAGCCTTTTCGAATCGACTTTCAAGGTTAATAAAAAGGGGTTCGGACCCTAAAACTACATTTTCGGTTACTGTAAAAGGAGGAATGAGCTTGAAATGCTGATGGACCATCCCAATCCCTACAAGAATCGCGTCATGAGGAGATTGGAAATTAACCTCTTCACCCCGAATCTTGATTGTTCCTGAATCTTTTGAAATTAACCCATAAAGAATATTCATCAAGGTGGTTTTTCCAGCACCATTCTCACCTAAGAGACCATGAACTTCTCCTGCTCTAATTCGAAGTGTAATATCCTGATTAGCAAATACATTTCCAGGAAAAGTCTTACTGATGTTTTCAAGCTCGATGATATAGATTCTGGTAACCTCCAGATTTAGGATTAAATAGTAATTTTGATGAGAGGAGGAATTAGGTATTGTCAGGACCAAGTTATATTTAATATAAATGATAGATTCAAATTATTTCGCAGAATGGTTAAATCTTTGTAAAAAAAGATGAGGAGGGCCATAATGGCCCTTTTTATGTTTAAAGGAAGTTGAAGTCTGTTGGGACAACTATGCTGCCATTGATGATTGCAGTAGCGATGTCAGCAAGGATATCTTGTTCCCCTGTAGTTACTTTGTAGCCAGGTGCTAATAGGTCGTTATTTAATTCCCAACCAACACCACCTTCAGCTAGACCAAAGTATCTGACACCACCAGTAAAGTTGGCGTAAACTGTTGCTTCGCTGATAACCTTGAAGACACCAATGTCAACACGTTTCAACATTGAGGTTAGAATCGTGGTGTAGGTACCGCTAGGTGGAACTCCAAGGTACATTTGTGGTGCGTCAACACCAATAGTCCATACTGGGTATGCAAGAGTTCCGTTAACAGCTATTCCTGCATCAAGAACTCCTACACCTGAACCTCCAGCTGCTGCAAAGCAGATGTCTGCGCCAGCTGAGAAGTGCCCTTCAGTTTGGGTTTGGGCAGTATCTGGATCATCCCATGCTCCAACCCAACTGTGTCGGGTGTTAGGCGATGTGTCATTCGTTACCATTAAAGTAGGATTGGTAATATTAGCACCAAAGAAGTAACCAGCAGCAAATTTGTGGATGAGCGGTTCGTCTTTCCCTCCAACAAAGGCGATCATATCTTGTGTCGTCCGTAAACCAGCTAGGGCACCAACAAGAGCTGATCCTTCTTCCTCGTCGAAGTTAACCTGTACGATGTTAGGATACAATGTTGTATTAAGCCAATATACGTCAACAATGGCGAAATTCTGTTCTGGAAAGTCTGCAGCGACTGCTGTCATAGCATCAGCAATTTCAAAACCGATACCGATGATAAGAGCATATGGTGTCGAATATCCTATATGGAGTGCATACTGTCTTAGCAATGGTTCGAATTCAGCTATTGCTTGTGGTTCAGAGTAAGTGTATTCAATCCCATGTGTATCCCGGGCCATTATGGCCCCATCATTACACAAGTCATTGAAACCCAAATCACCGAGTCCACCAGTGCCAAACACGATTGCTACTCCGTAAGGATTCTCTGGAGGAGGTTGCATGTAAATTGTCCAAAGCACCCAGCCTCCACCGATGCCACCAACAATGATGATGATAGCAATGATTGCATAAAGTGTTCTTCGTTCCATTTTTAGGCTCCTCCAAGGGAAATTTCTCAGAAACTATGTCTAGTCTCAAAATACAGAAATATATATTGAGCCGACTTATTTCTGATTTTGCCTAGAGAGCTTAACTTGTAATGATTCAAAGGAGTATAAAAATACTAAGTTTCTGCTTATGAACTGCATAGTGATTTTCTATAGTCTATGTAATTGTTGCGCATTAGATTTCGATTATCCGTCCATTAGGCCCGACAAGGTATAGCTCGGTGATACCCAAAAAATCGGTTTTTCCTTCTGCTTCGTGCACATGTCCACTATAGACTGCAATAGGTTGCACCTCAGTGATGAATTCACGGAGGCTTTGATAGCCGATGTGATTACCATTCCAAGTTAAATCAACTGCCGTACTGTAAGGCGGAGTGTGAGTGCATAATATCAACTTTTCAAGATAGTAAAAGCGTTTCAAAATCTGTTCCGCTTTTTCTTCGATTAGCCCAAAGGGGAAACCAGGAAGTCCTCCTCCCAATCCAGCAAACGTTTTCCCCTTTATGGTTACAGATTCTCCGTGAAAGTACTGGAAATTCTCGTGTTCGCGGCAAATCCATTTCATTTCGTCTGCATCATCATGATTCCCAGGCACGAAATAAATCTGAGTACCGATGTCCAATGGTTCAAGGGTTTCAGTGAGACCCTTTCCAAAACTAGCAAAATCACCCAATCCAAATCCAATATCAACCTGCCCTAAGAGACTGGAAATCCGAGCAATCGACTCTTGGTCGCTGTGAAGATCTGAGAAAAACAGAGCTTTCATTACCGTTGTAGCTTACTGTCTTTTGACAAAAAGCTTGCCCTTTAAACAACCATGAGACCATCATTTTGCCCCTTATAATGCTCTCATTTGAGAAGTTCTAAGAAAAAGAGGAAAGAGAATAAGGGAAGTGAGATTATCTTGGAAGAACGATATTTCATACTCTTGTAGAGGTTATATTACGATGACGAAATCAGATGTGTTATTTGTGGACAGAACCGTGTGGCCACGATATTCAATGCTTGATAAACTCGAAGTCCTTTGGAAGAAAATCGGGCTCAACAAAGCTATCAAGAAAGGTGATCGGGTGATTATAAAGACCCATTTTGGCGCATATGGCAATCTCATGTACATGCGCCCTGCACTAATGCGAAAAGTTGTAGATCTCGTTAAAGCCCAGAAGGCGTGGCCAATCCTAGCTGAGAGTGCAGGGTTAGGATATGGTGCTGGATTATACGGGGGGCGGACCACCGCAGCTGAATATTATAAGATGGCTGCGGCAAACGGTTTTACCATTGGATCGATGGGAGCCCCTATTGTATTACTAGATGGGTATTGGGGAACTGATACGTTCACCGTACCAGTGAAAGGGAAGCACCTTGACCGGGTTGAAGTCGCCATGGCACTACGAGATGCAGATATAATTATTATTATGACCCATTTCAAAGGACATGGGGGCACAGGGATGGGGGGAACCTTGAAGAATTTAGGAATTGGTTGCGTTGGCAAATACAGTAAAACCATGATGCATGGCCCACAGAACCCCATCGTTGAACCAGACGAGTGCAAAGGCCCCGAGTGTGCCAAATGTGTCCGTGTCTGTCCAACGCGGTGCATCACCGTGGACGCGAAGGTGAAAATCGATTTTAGCCGATGTATTCATTGTATCCATTGTGTCTCGGCCTGTCGTCAAGCGGGATCTAAAGCGATCACGGCGAAATGGGGTGAGAACCCGCCTGCAGCTGTAGAACGCATGATAGAAAACGCCTTGGGAGTTATCGATGGGGTGGGTCGTAACCGATTTTATTATTTCAACGTGGCTATGGATATCAGTGAATTTTGTGATTGCATGCCTGCTGGTCCTCAAGCCTTAGTGCCAGATCTTGGGATTTATGCGTCTCGTGACCCCATAGCGATTGATGCAGCCAGTGTGGATGCTCTCAACGAAGCCCTCCCAATTACCAGTTCAGCTTGCGGAGAAATTGCTCCTGGCGAGGATAAATTGGCAATCGTTACACCGTGGCCAGACCCGCATACCGGAGAAAAAACGCCGACCCAATGTCATCTCATACAACTGGACTATGGAACAGAGCTGGGTCTGGGGAATAAGGAGTATACACTCAAACAGGTCGATAAACCAAGACCGAAGTAGGCTTAAATGGATTAGGATTTCTTCCTTTTGCTTGTTGATGAAGATTTACCCATTGATTTCTCTGACCCTTTTAGTGCTATCCATTGATTGAGGAACATTTTGGCATATTGAATGGGTACGCCAACTTCGAACAGATGCCCAGCTATTTCATGATGAGATTTACCTTCCTTGGCTAATCGGGTAGCAAGATTGTAAGTAAATTCTTTCAGCTCCCAAGGATAAACGACCCAGGCTTCCGTTTTTACAACATAATAATCTGGTACCAATTTAGTCCAGGGTTTCATATGCATCGTTGCTGTTCGTGGGTTTTTGTAGCCGCGTTGCTTCAAGTGCTTTCCTGCAATGGTGAGACTATCCCCTGTATCGGAAACATCATCGACAAGGAGAGGACGTTCCCACTTCATATCCATAGGGATTTTCTGACTTACTTGTGGTGATTGATTCCTGGAATAGATTCCTCGATAGAGATCCACTTTCACATTCGCGGTGTCTCGTGTGAAGAAAAGGTCTGAAAGGATTCGTGCAGGAATCCAACCTCCCCGTGCTACGCCTACAATGACATCAGGTTGATAACCAGAATCTACAATTTTCTCATAGAGTCGAAAACATAATTCGTAGAGGCGCTCCCACCAAACGAATTCATAAACGATTGCCATACTGCTAGGTATCTGTTGGCTCTATAAAGCTTATTGTCAGCCCCACAGGAATGAAACCATACTGGACAAAGATGCCAAAAGAAAAAATCAGGAAGAAATAATTACGTATAAATGGCTCAACTTCTAATTGGAGATAGGCTGGACTCGATGACCAATCCTGTGAATACCAAAAATGAGGATAAAAAATCAGAAACCGAGGAAGGTCAGGAGCCAGGAGATCTTAAAGAAAAACTCGAGGATATTTCAGCCCGTCTTGCCCGAATTGAGCGAGTTTTGGCTCGTCTTGAACCAGAGATGGGTGATTTCCAACAATCGACTCGATTAATTCGAGATGGTATGGACTTTTATGGGAATCTCTTTGATATGATGGGACGTTTTTCCGGTCGTCAACGATTGCAAAAACGATATCCGATTTTAGCTAAAGATGAGATAAGCCGACTCATTGTTGAAGCTCTCGAATCCGGAACACCTCAGAATATTAGTCAGCTGACGGTTGCAGTTCGACGCGGACGTGGAACGGCTTCACGTCGAATCATTCGAGAACGAATACAAATGCTTCAGGAACAGGGAATCATCCAAGAATCCCATAAGGACAAAAAGGCAACATATTACAAACTCGCTGAGGACCTCATTTGATTTATTTGGTATTCAATGAAGTTATCGTCGAGTTGTGGTCTATTTTCTGGTCACTTTTCTGCAGATAGTATATGTTTGCTGACCACACCAGTATACTATGGTGATAATAACTATGACCGACAAAGATAGCAAATCATCCGATGCAGATGAAATGCGTGAAATTCTTGAAGCTGTTCAAGAAACCGTTCCTGCGTTAATTAGTAGACTCGTTCAGTCTGTCTATTCTCCTGAAGTTGCCGAAAGTATTGCTGATGCTGTTGGCACGCTCTATCAGAATCTCAAGAAAAAGGGCCTACCCGATCATTTAGTTCGCGAGATGACAGAAAAGTACATGGGTGTCCTTGACATCAAGGAGCTCATGAGCAAAGGCATTAAACTGGATCGGCCACCCAAAAAGCTGGATACCGATGTGTGAGAAGGGATTTTGAAACGAAACGTGCAGACCGTGAAAAAGACTAGAATTGAAGTTATATAGAGAACAAGGTTATCTAAACAGGTTCTAAGTAAGCAACAACCTTCGTTCTCATTTAACCAACAAGAGACAAATGGCTATAGGAGTATCTCATGAAATGACAGCAAGGGAAATCATCGCAGCAATACCATTAGCGATTCAAGTTGGTATCCGTTCCTGGTTAGCATTTCGTAGAGGGAAACGTTGGGCAAATCGGGGCACCAAAGCATTTCGCAAAGCCCTCAATAAGAAAGGATTACCAGAGGAAGTTGTTGATTCCCTCACTAATGCTTACAAAGCAAACCTTGAGTTCCTTTCAATCCGAAAACTCTCCCAATTTGCAGTTCAAACAGCGCGGCAACCCACTAAATCTTAATCCCCTCCTATTCGGTAAAAAAATCTCTATTTGGTTATTCTGGGAGACTGATTACAAAGCGTCATAATCTAAGTTCTGACAGCTAAAAATTCCACAATTTATCCATTCAAAACAAGGGTTGGAGGTGCTTTGAACGGACAATTAACTGGAAGAAATAGTTGCGAGCAGCGGACGCTAACATCCGAGCAGATCAGTTCCGTCATCCGCCATGATGAGTGGCTCTGGTTAGGTGCATGTTCGTCATCGTCAACGTCCGCACGCTCACTAAATAGGAAGCCCTCGTTCCCTTTAGAAGTTTCTAAAGTCTTTTACTCAGCCTTAGAGGGTTTCATTAATTCTTTCGTTATTGCGTTCATGGTCAATATTGGTCGAAAGAGAAGATAAAGAAGGATCAACCCAATAAGAAATAGTATAATGCCCAGAATCCTAAGATAAAGCACCAGTGGTCCTAGTGGATAGCTAAGAAGGATCAAAGCAAGAGGGAGTAAAGCTCCAATTATAGCCCGAAGAAGTGTCAGGATGATGCCTTTTTGGGTATCCTTGACAAAGAACACCGCAACAAATGCAAGAACAACGAAGAATAGGGTTATGCCAGCAATGATAGCCAGAAAGGGATCTACAAACACCCCAGGAAAGAATATTCCACCAACAAGGAGCACAACGTAGATGACGATAACAAGGAAGGCCCAATAATTGAACACACTTGTATATTTCTTCAGGTCCATTGTTGCTTGAGTTAATCGAGTCATAGGATCGGACATGGTGAAAATCCTCCGAATCGTTGCATCCTCATCTGATATTGCCTAAATGCCTTTCTCTTAGGATGAATCCTTAGATTTTTCAACGAATTTACGGATTTCTTTGGTTTTGATTTTAGATAAGACACCTTTCTCGGTAATGAACCCTGTCACATACTTCGCAGGTGTGATATCAAAAACGGGATTGAAGGCCTCGGTTCTATCAGGGGCAACTTGTACAGGCCCCATCCCTCCCGTTGGAATTCGCCCAACGACAGTACGCACTTCTTTAGCAGGTCGCTCTTCAATTACTATTTGGCTACCATCAGGGCAGTCTAAATCGAACGCGAAGAGAGGCGCAGCAACATAAAAAGGCACTTTGTGTACATGCGCTAGTAATGCCTTTTCATAGGTGCCAATCTTGTTCGCCACGTCCCCATTGGCAACAATGCGATCAGCACCCACGATTACAGCGTCAACCATTCCCTGACTGAAGAGAAATCCACAAGCACTATCCACTATCAACTGATGAGGGATATTTGCCTGTTGGAGTTCCCATGTCGTCAACCGGCTTCCTTGTAACCATGGTCGGGTTTCGGAAACGTACACAAGTTTTAAAGTACCGGCTTCGTAGGCAAACCGGATTACACTCAGGGCGGAACCGTAGTCTTGCATCGCTAATGGACCAGTATTACAATGGGTAAGCACTCGGCTTTCGGGTTTAAGTAGAGCTGCGCCCGTTTTACCTATCTTTTTGGACGCATAAATATCTGAAGCCAGGATGGATTGTGCTGCTTGGTCAATATAGCCTCGTTTTTCTTCGATGGTTGATCCTTGCTCAGCTGCGGTTAAACAAGCTGATACAGCAGCAGAGAGTGTGACAGCTGTTGGACGAGACCCTTTGATAAGTTCAGCGGCTTCTTGGAGAAGGTGATTGAACTCTAAGACTAAGGTGGTGCTAATTTCGTGTGCAGCTTGAGCCATGGCAAAGGCGCCTGCTACACCGACAGAACCGGCACCACGAGTAACTAGGTCTTTTATTGCCTTGACGGTGTCTTGCCAAGAATCCAGGTGTTTGAGTTCAATTTTGAAGGGTAGCCAGCGTTGGTCAATCATGGTTACTTTGTAATTTTCCATTTGGACAGCACAGATATCGACTACGTTTCCATCAATCGTTATTTGCATAGTCCAGCCCCCTAATGTTATAATAGTCAATTTTAAAGACCAAAAGAGTTTTGGGAGCTTTTAATAGGAATGCCCTGTCAAGATTTTGGTTGTTAATCGGTGAATTAAGGATGGTTTTTGAACGAGCTATCAAAGCAATACTGTTTGATTTAGATGGGACATTGGTGAAGTTCCCATCGATTTGGGAATTTTTTGATGACTTGTTGGTGCAGGCTCTCATCGAATTTCGTGTTCACGTTCCTCCGAAAGCTACACGGACTGTGATCTGGCATTCTGGAAGCGAATTTGAAACGGTACTAAGGGAATGGGGAGTCGAGAACTATCCAGCCTTTATCGAGTATTTCGATGAGTTAGATTATAAACTGAGAAAAAAGTTGATTGAGAATGGAACGATTCAACTTTTCGAAGATGTGGATGTGTTAGGAGCTCTTCAAGAACGATTTAAACTAGGTATACTTACGAATACTCCACCAGAGATTGCGTGGCTTGAAATCAAAGCCTTTCAACTTGAAAGATTCTTTGATGATTTTGTAATGTTGGGAACGGTTGAGCAAAATATCGCCAAACCAGAACCTGAAGGTTTTCTCCGATGCTTAAACAATTTGGAAGCACAGCCGCAGGAAGCGGTGATGGTTGGCGATTCGAGCAGCGATATCATTGGTGGCAATCAAGTGGGTATGATAACAGTCTTAGTTGACCGCCCGAATCAAAATACTCCAATAAACTTACAGCCACCACCTGATCTTATCATCACTGATTTGAATGGCTTGCTCCAGTTTCGTTCAGTGCGTGATTAACTTTTCTTGGAACGACCTTGGATTTTCCCATATTCAACTAGGGCAGCCATACCACGAGCACCACGCATGGGTAAATGATATGATGGGACCCCAGCTAACCGAAGCTTATGCATTCTCTCACGAATTTCTTTTGTGGAGGGAACAGAGACCACAATAACTGGTTTTTTCCGTTGCTCGGAAGCCTCAACAATGGCCTGACTTACCTGTTCTGCATCAAGTAAGGGGGTCATGAAGAGAGGTATCACAATGATGCCATCGATTTCATTAGCGTTCAAGAGCGTATTCATCGAAAACGCGAATTGCTCAGCGGTTGCTGAACCAGTGAGGTCGACGGGATTTCGTACCGAGTAGAAATAGGGGAGTTTTGTATGGAGCCGTTTTTGGAGTGAGTCAGAAAGTTCTGGAGCGGTAAGATTGTAATCAGCTAAGGCGTCTAAAGTCATTACGCCAAACCCTCCGCCACTGGTGATGACGCCAATTCGATTTCCTTTTGCCGGAGGTTGGTTAGCTAGTGCGCGAGCTACATCAAAAAATTCGCCGATAGTTCTTACTCGAATTACTCCAGCGGCTTCGAAGGCGGCATCGTAAATGCGGTCTGTGCCAGCGAGGGACCCTGTGTGGCTGGTGACGGCACGTGTGCCTGCTTCGCTTCGCCCAGCTTTGATGACGATGATGGGTTTGATTTTGGATGCGCGTTTACAAATATCAATGAATTTGCGACCGCGATTAATGGATTCAAGATACAGTCCGGTGACTTGGGTATCCTTGTCGTCTTCCATATAATCGATTAAATCTCCTTCGTCCACATCAATCGCATTTCCGAAACTAGCGAATTTGCTGAACCCGATATCTTCGTTAGAGGCAAAGCTCATGATAGAGCCACCGACGGATCCTGATTGTGTTAGAAAGGAAATCCGTCCCACATCGGGACGGGGAGTCGTGGATGCTGGAAGAAAGAGTGTATCAATATGGGTGACAGGACTGAAGGTTCCTAAGCAGTTGGGTCCAAGAACGCGGATATTCCCTTTTTTCGCTAGCTCAAGAACCTGCTGTTCGAGCTTTTCGCCTTCTGGACCTGATTCTCGGAAGCCCCCAGAGACAATAATGACATTAGGAATTTTTTTCTCTAAGCAGTCTATCATTGCATCGGGGACATATTTCGCGGGTATGGCAATGACGGCGAGGTCAATGGGTCCTCCACAGTCCTTCAGAGAACCATAGGTTTTAATGCCAAGGATATGTCGTCCGTCTTGAGCTGCTTTGGGATTAATCAGGTATAAGCGACCAGGAAACTTGGCAGCTACCATTTGTTCAACAATGATGTGTCCGATTCGTCCAGGCCGCCGGGAAGCTCCAATTATTACTACGCTTCGAGGGGTGAAAAAACGATCAATTTGTGTTTCAATCGAATCCATTGATAATCACGCTTCCAGTTATTGAGACTCCTGAGCGAGGAAGGAAGTTCTTTTTCTTTTCAACAGAACATGCAGGTAAATAAATTGATGCGCTTGGATAGATAAGAGGACATTTTCCTTAATGAAGTGCGAAAAAAAGCTCTATTGTAAATGTTAACCAGCAATTGAGCTGGTTGGTAATCTTCGCATATTCAATACAATAGAAACACGCAACAGATTCTGAAGAAGTCATGGAGAATGAAACGTAAGAGACACTATTAAGGACTTGTTTTTGATTCACCCAACGATTGAAAAGGTTAATTTTAAGCGCTATCGCATGTCAGTTCAAAGCAGTTCCCAGAATGGATGTTGCACTAATGTCGAATTCCTTTGAACCTGATAAAGTCCTCGTGCGCTATGGCGAAATTGGATTAAAAAGCCTAGGGATTCGACGATATCTTGAAACGCTTCTTCGAAATCACCTGAGGATTATGTTAACGCGTTCTGGAACCGAGTATTCAAAAATCACCCGTGAACGAGGACGCTTTTTCATTCACACTTCCAACACCCAATCAGCGGCCCATGCCGCTTCACGAGTTTTTGGCGTTGTCTCAACTAGCCCAGTGTGGACGACCTCCTCAAAGCCCACCAAGATTGTTAAGCTCGCGAAGCAGCTTGCCCCCCAAATCCTTTCCGAAGGACAAAGCTTCGCCGTTCGTGCCCGCCGATTGAAAACGCATCCGTTTACCAGCCAAGAAATCGCCACGCAAGTAGGTGCTGCGATTATTGAAGTGAGTGCGAACAAACAAACCCCTATTTCTGTGGATTTGGATAACCCAGATGTTGAAGTTCATATAGAAATACGGGAAAAATTCACCTATTTGTTCACTGAAATCATAAAAGGTCCCGGCGGATTACCCTATGGATCACAGGGAACGGTTGTCGGACTTCATTCCGGTGGAATCGATAGCCCAGTTGCCCAATGGTTAATGATGAAACGGGGAGCACGAGTCATCCCATTGTATTTTGACACTGATCTTCCCGACGAAAAAGGATTACGAATTCGTGCTATACAAAGTGCAACAAGATTGACAGAATGGATTCCGGTGAAAAAAAAGGAACTATTGATAGTTCCTTACTATGAGATTTTACACAGATTGCAGATGCCAAAGTACCCGAAAATTACCTGTATTCTGTGTAAGCGGATGATGTACCGGATGTCGGCGATGGTAGCCGCTCAAGAGGATGCCACGGCAATAGTCACAGGTGAAACCTTGGGGCAGGTCGCATCTCAGACTTTGACCAACTTAACGATTCTTGATTCAGCTGTGGCTCTCCCAATCTTCCGTCCGTTAATTGGGATGGATAAAACCGAAACAATGGAAATTGCCCGCCAAATCGGAACTTATGACGTTTCAAGCAAAGATGTGGGCAAATGCTTCGCTGTACCCAAACAGCCAAGTATAGCAGCCCAATTGAATTTGATACACGAAGCAGAATCGAAATTAGCTATTGCAGAAATGGTCACAAGCGCTGTCTCCCAATTGGAAAGGGTAGCGCTCGAAAAATAGAAGAATTTAATTGTAGGAAGATAAGAAATAGAAATTCTAGAGACTGACTTAGATAAACAGCCGTCATCTTCTATGTCAGTTTTTCCAGAAGCTATAGGCCAGGTGTGTTCATGTCCAAACGAGCAATCGGTCGAGAATTGGACCGTTATGAAATTGATCGGCGAATTGTTGAAACCATCGCGTTGAAACCGCAGGTAACTATTGAAGGGATCGCACAAGAAACAGGTCTAAGTTATACTGCTGTCAAGAATAGCCTTCATCGTCTGCGAGATCTTGGTGTTGTTATCGAATCCACGAAGGTGGAGAGCCCCGCGCGTCGAGGACGACCTGCGTTCCATTTTCAAATCGATCAAGGGTTGACCCTTTTCATTCCGCCACGTCAATTCCAGCACCTAGCATTAACCTTGGTCAGCCAATTGGCTCAAGAAGAGGGACAGGAATACGTTGCTGGAATACTTGAAAGAGCGGCGAAATCACAGGTGCAGCGCGTAGCAAGCCAGTGGGAAAAAGAGAAATCAATTCCTAGAACGCTCGAAGAAATGGTTCGATTCATCTGTGCGTACATAAATGAGCAGGGGTGTTATGCCAGACATAGACCCTCTGAAAGGGGCTTCTATATTTTAGTGAATAATTGTGTATACAATGGGATTGCAGGAACGTTCCCTGGAACGATATGCCGTTTTCATGAGAGTTTGATTTTCAATTTAATTCACCAATATGATAAGTCCCTGCTTGTTGAACATGAGCAAGCCATGGCAGAAGGTGCACATAACTGTCGTTATGCGATTTCTCGCCCTTAATTATCGGATTTGTTGTGAAATTTTGACGGTAAGTTAGGCTTTTAAATAATACCGCCTCAACATTGGCAGAACTTCCTAAAGTCTTAGGTGAATACTCTTGGTAGACACTCCAAAAGAAGGCTTAGAAGCCATGGTCGGAACCTTTGACCCTGCTGCTGCAGCAGGTTGGGACTGCAAAATCGAAATGGACATCCAAGGCGACAACAAATATAACATCACCATCAAAGACCAGAAAATCGATTGGGGCGAAGGTCCTGCTGATAAAGCAGACCTCGTCATCACCATCAGCAAGGATGACTGGATGGCCATCTCCAATGGTCAGCTCAACGCCGTTGCAGCATTCATGTCAGGCAAGCTCAAGAGCCAAGGGGATATGTCCCATCTGATGAAGCTCCAAAGCGTCTTCAAACTTGGTTAAACTGTCAAATGTTCTGAAACATTTACTACGAACTCACCGTTATTAACGGTGCGTGGATTCGAGTAGGGGTGGTTGGACCACCCTTCTACTCATCTTTTTCTTTAGTCAACAGCATATTCTCCACTCTTCTAACTAACCCAATTCATTATCATGACACCTCATTCAATATCGCTTAACCAATTCCTAATATGGTATGACTGGAGAGAAACCGGGATGTACGCTAGAAGACTTCACGTCCGCGAGATTGGGCATAGTCTCGTTGGTACGAACAGAGGGCAAGGATCACTATGATAAAACCAATGATAAAACATATCGATGCGAGAGAGAAAATGATGATGGCTGGAATTGGGAGTGAAGAACCCGTGACGAAGAGTATTATGCCTATAATGAGAAAGACAACTGCGATATAGAGTAACTTATCAGCCCTAAGCTGCAATTTATCCCACCAGCTGTTTGTGTCACTATTTTACTGATTTTACGGCTTTACTGTACCGTTCTAAGGCGATATCAATCTGCTCAGCGGTGATGGTGAGAGGAGGTAGAAAACGGATGCTGCTTCGACCTGCCCCTAGCATCCAAAGACGTTGTTTATTCACCGCGTTCTTGAGAACGGCATCACGTTTCTTGGGATCTATAGCATTACTTTCCTTATCGGTGACTATTTCAGTGGCACACATAAGACCCCGTCCACGGACATCTCCAACGATGTTACTTTTTTCTTTGATTTCGTTAAGGCCTTTGAGGAGTTGACGACCTCGTTTTGTGGCGTTTTCAAGAAGCCCGTCGCGCTCGATGGTGCGGAGAACAGCCAGAGAGAGTAGAGATACGTAAGGTTCAGCGCCGAAGGTTTCGGAATGTCGACTAAAATCGGTGAACAAGGGTTTAGATCCGATGGTGGCTCCAAAAGGAAACCCGCCACCTAAGGCTTTGGCAGTACAGATGTATTCAGGAACAATGTCACCATATTCGACGCCCCACCATTTTCCAGTCCGACCGAGTCCAGCTTGGACTTCATCGCTAACAAGTTTTGCTTCGAGTTCATCGGCAAGTTGTCGAATTGCCTTGAACCATTTGATTGGTGCAGGAATGATTCCGCCTTCACCGCAGATAGGTTCAATGAAAATTGCAGCAATGTCTTTGCCACCATACTCAATGCTGTCACGAAGGTATTGGACACATTCGAGATTACAAGTTTTTTCTTCTTGCCCAAATGGACAACGGAAACAGTAGGGGTAAGGTCCCCGAATTACATCTAACCCATCAGGGTAGTAATCTTTATGAGCGTGCTTACTGGCTGTTAAAGCCAGTGAATAGCCAGTTCGACCATGGAAGGCGGGACGAAATGCAATAAATCGGAATCTGTGAGTTGTATCCATGATGGATTTAACGGCGGTCTCAACTGCGCGTCCTCCGCTAGTGGTAAAGAAGACTTCTTTTTCATGATCTCCGGGTGTGATTCCCGTCAATCGTTCTGCCAAAAGGGTCTGGGGGATAACATCAAAATCGTGACCCGGCACCTCACGCAAATAACCATTAATGCGTTGTTCAAAATCCTGGATACCTGTATTCCGGAATCCTAGGGCTCGCACTGCGACTCCTGCCGTCATATCCAGATATTGGTTTCCTTTCAAATCGTATATCCACGGACCCTCTCCTTGGGTATGATCAACAACAGGATAGATATCACGGCTTTGCGTTGTTTTGGCAACGACCTGTTCTGCACGTTCTATCCACGCTTTACTACTTTTAGCGATATCCAAATCAGGGCACAGTTCCTTTAACAGCTCTTCAGCATCACGTTTCAACTTTAACCACATTCCTGGCTCTGTGTTTGCGATAAAGAAATGAAAGGCTCTATTTAAGTTCCTGCTATTCGACAACAGAATACCTTTCAATTTTCGGGCTCAGAACTTGTTTAGTTAAATATGGCTTCTACCATTTGAGTAGATACTATGAAACCCAATTCCCAAATCAGGACTCTAATCTTCTTCATTGTAGGCATTGGGGCCGTGATAGTTGGGATGGTGAGCGAATTTCTTCTTGGAGCCTATCTACCGAGTGAAATAATGCAAATCCTGTTCATGAATGGCGGATTTCTAATTATTATCTGCTTGTGCTTTGGTGGGGGATTCATCTTCATACGCCGGGTCCTTCTTGGTGAATGGTTCTATCGTTATGACAGCATTATCTACCTTATTGCAGCGACAATATGTCTGGCTTCAGCGGGTCAAACGCTTCTCGGGCTGCAAAGCGGCCATCCCTGGCTTTATTTGCAAGCAACTAATCCCGTTCTGATGAATTTATTATGGATGTTTGTCCTTCCTCCACTTACGCCCTGGATTATCCTTGTAGTGGGCGTTGTATTCATTTTGCTTGCGGTCTTGAATTACAAGATATTAGCCCTGAAAATACGAGATGTTAAGGATATGGAAAAGCATGGCCAGTATCCCAAAACGCGTGCTTGGTGGGAGATTCTTGGAGCGTTAACTCGAATTTCTGTCTGGTTGGGATCGCTATTCTTATTCATTCTTAGTTTTGTCCTTCTTGGAAGTCCACCACTTGTGACCCAGCCCTGGAGTTCTTTATACGACTCACGCATATGGCTTACACTCTTCTTTGGGATCATCGCAATCTGTTTCTTTAACTCAGCGATTTTTATTATCAACCAATTAGGTGATATTGATACCGATCGACTGCATATAGAAAAAGCGAAATTACCAGTGAGTTCTGGGCGGGTATCAATGAAAAGGGGTATAATAATTGCTTTGGGATTTTTTCTTCTGGGTCTCGTGTTTAGTCTACTTGTTAGTCAGATTTTCCTTTTACTCATCCTGATTACGTATTTGTTTGCACTGCTTTATTCGTTTCCGCCAATCCGTTTGAAAGGTCGCCCATTTCTGGATTTAATGATTATTGGAATTGGATTTGGTAGTTGGGCGGTTGTCACGGCTTGGGCGATTTACGCAGGTGCCAGCATCTTTTTCTTTCCGCTTCCACTTTTACCCAGTTCCCTACTACTAGGAGCCGGTTTCTTTTATGCGGGAACGCATGGCATTCATACGGCCTCTGACTGGTCTGCGGACGCACAAGCGGGGGTCAATACGACAGCGGTTTTTCTTGGACCTAAAAAAGCAATGAAACTCGGGATTAGTCTCATTGGGATAGGACTGCTGTTACTTTATGCGAGTGTGGGATATTATACGCATCTGTTTTGGTATGGGTTGCTCAAATACAAAAGTATCTTTTTACTTATTTTCTTGGGTCTTCCCTTTTTCACGTTATTTCAGCAATTCCGTTCTTGGCAACAGCATAGGAATCCAAGTGAGGCGCAAATTCATCAATTACAAAAACAGGGGCGTTTAGTCACCTACCTACTATTTCTAGTTCTAATCATCTATCTTCTGCTCTATGTGTTCTTCTTCTATCCAAGGTATTATCCGAATTATTACTTCCCATGGCTGTAGAATACCAAACTGGTGGTGTGCCAAACCTTTATTTCATCAACAGAGGAAAAAGAGGGCTGAGGAAAAGTACGGTGCCACCCCATGGATTAGTAGCCTTCGATTTAGATGGAACCCTTGTCAGGATTTGGAGTGCGTGGAGTTGGATCCATAAACTCCTCGGAACACTGGAGGCTGCTAAACCCAACGCTGACCAATACTATGCAGGAAAAATTGACTATATTCGTTGGGCAGAGTTGGATGTTCAATTATGGCATGGAGTCCCGCTTAAGCGAATTGAAAACGCTATCGATCAAAGTCTTTTCTTCATTCCGAATGTGGAAACTCTTTTTGAGAAATTACATGGTTATGGAATAAAAACCGCCATTATAAGCTCAGGTCTCACTGTGTTTGCTGAGAGAGTACAGAATCGTCTTGGAATAGATATTAGCAAAGCAAATGAATTAGTTACTGATGCTGCTGGGAAAATTTGTGGAGTCAAGGTTCATGTGGCGTTTGATAACAAAAACCATGTGTTAGGCGAAATTGCTCAAGAGCTTAGTATACCTCTTGAACAGTGTGTAGCAGTTGGGGATTCACGAAATGATATTCCAATGTTTCAGGTCGCTGGTTTCTCAATTGCCTTCAATCCATCAAACGAGAAGGTTGCAAATGTAGCAACCACAATTGTGAATAGCGAAGATGCGTTAGATTTGCTTCCTCCGCTTCAGGAATTTTATCAACTTGATTAAATGTGAAATTGCTTCTACTTGTGCTATCGCTAGACTTTAATGTTACAATGGGACGGTAACTAGAACCATCCTCATTTTGGTGGGGTTTGGCTTCAAACAGGAATGAGAAAAGATGAGCCAGCGTACGCTAATTGATGCAAGTATGGGTCGCATCAAAGCGGATTTAGTCATTACAGATGTGCAACCGATTGATGTAATCTCCCGAGAAATTCTCGAAGGGGGAATTGCTATAAAAGAGGGGATGATCTGTCGAATCGGGGATATTTCAGACCTCATTGGGGCGAAGACAAAGGTTATCAAAGGCGCTGGACGCTACGCCGCCCCCGCATTTATTGAATCACACATTCATGTCGAGAGTACCATGCTTACTCTTACTGAATTTGCTCGAGCTGTAATTCCTCACGGTACCGGAACTGCGATTATCGATCCCCATGAAATTGCTAATGTTACAGGAATCAGAGGATTAGAAATTTTCATGGAGGAGGCACGAAATTTGCCCCTCCGCATTCTCATGGAGGTTCCTAGTTGTGTACCCGCTGCGTCACCTGAGTTAGAAACAGCTGGTGCCCGTTTAGATGCCTTTACGATAGACAGATTACTCCAGGATCCCATGGTAATCGGTTTAGGCGAAGTCATGAATATCCCAGCAGTACTGAATAATGATGAAGACATTCACTTGAAAATTCAATTTGCTCGGAGTCAGGGCAAAGTCGTCGAGGGGCATGCACCAGGATTGAAAGGCGAGAAACTCAACGCCTACATTGCTGCAGGTATCATGTCTGACCACGAATGTGAAACAGCTGAAGAAGCCGTAGATCGGCTTCGGCTGGGCATGACCGTGATGGCACGAGAAGGTTCGATAGTTCGGAATATGCTAGATATCCTTCTTCCCCTCTATAGAGAAGGACGGGACCTTCGACGAGCTACAATCTGTTCAGATGACTTATCACCCGTTGAACTAGCGGATCGAGGACATCTTGACCGAAGCCTTCACCGAGCTATCGATGCAGGTATTGATCCATTAGTAGCAATCCAACTTGTTACATCTAATCCTGCTAGTTACTTCAACTTACCACGTATCGGACACCTAGCTCCAGGCAATTCAGGGGATATCGTTCTGATTGATGATCTAAAGGATGTCAATGTTGATTTAGTCATCTTGCGAGGGCAGCTAGTAGCGAAGAAAGGACGATTAACAGTAAAACTCCCCAACTACGAATACCCCCCAGATATGAGAAGCACAGTTCGGTTTGGCGGCATTCCCACTGCGCTAAACTATATGCTACCAGCCAAGGATGGAAAACATAAGGCCCGGGTCATTACCGCACGAGAAGGAAGTCTAATCACCGGAGCTGCAATTCATTCTCTCAAAGCTTCCGATGGTTATGTACATCCAGATCCCGAGAGAGATATCCTAATGATTGCTGTCACTGAACGCTACATGAAAGGAGGAAACATCGGAGTAGGATTCATCCAAGGATTTGGATTGAAGGAAGGGGCTATCGCTAGTAGCATTGCACACGACAGCCACAACATCATTACTGTTGCTACATCCCCTGAAGACGCCCTAATGGCAGTTAGCACTGTGTCTCAAACAATGGGAGGAATTGCCGCAATAAAGGGTCGAAAAATATTAGCGAACCTGCCTTTGCCAATTGCAGGAGTTATCACTGATGAGCCAGTTGATAAAGTAGCTCGAAAACTCCAAGCTGTTCGAGCTGCAGCACGAGATCTAGGTTGCCAACTTGAACACCCTTTTCTGACAATGAGTTTCATGGCGCTTCCAGTGATTCCAGCGCTGAAAATCACTGATAAGGGCGTTGTCGATGCTAAAGAGATGAAAATTGTGCCGGTACTTATTGACTAAGAGCAGTAGGATATGAATTCAAGAAACTGGAGAAAGAAGCTGAGCGATTTCCGGACTGCAAATGCTTTTTAGGTTCAATTCACAAACGACCATTAGACTGGAGGCATTATTTATGTCTTGGACTATTATTTTAGCAAATCTCGCACCCTTATTCCTCGGGTTAGGAGCCATGGCATCTTTCGCATGGTTCCTTGATAACCTCATGGGCGATACCTATCGTCCAGGCAGCGCAAGTAAAGATGACGAGGAAGGAAAAGGCGAATCCGAACCCAGCATTGATTGGCGACGTGGCCTTGTCAGACTTGTTGGACTGATTGGTATCCCAATGGGTATTTTGTGTTTTGTTTCCTTTGCTGCTATTCTCTTGACTCCAGGTCAAAGTCTGTGGGGTGATCCTCTAACCCTCTTTCTTCTGGCATGGATGGGAATTGCGCTTTTTCTTACACCTATTAATAAACTGCCATGGGCCGCGCTTATTGGATTAGTCGCTGGTTTGATCGCTGTCATTGCAGTGATTGCACTCGCGCCAGTAATTCCAGAAATCATCACCCAGCAAATTCCGCTCAAATATATTCTCATCGGGATTTTCATTATTGTTGGTGTGGTCGTGTTTACCCTTTTCAAATGGGCGGAGAACATCTTAGACCTAGTTACCACGATTATGGGTTCTCGACCGTTTCTCTTGGTTCTCTTTTTCCTTGGACTCGGACAAGCCATTGCACTCCCAGTGGTTTGGTTTGCCTTTGGTGGACTCGGAGGAATACTCTGGTTCTTCTTCCATTAGATTCTAGCTTTACCCCTCGATGAAATAAGAAGGCGGAAGGGGAATAGGAAGTAAGAATAGACGAAAGAGAAGGTACCCTGTTCCTATAAGAAGGTATAACACAAACATGAGCGCGCCGGTCCGTAGGAAAGTTCCGTAGGAAATTGGACGATTTTCTTTATTTGCGACTGTCATGGTCATAACATTCGCCACACTTGCAATAGGTGTCAGTGCACCACCTAAAACAGCCCCTATAACCAAGGCGGTCCAAATCGTTCCTCCAGGATTAGTCCCCTGAGCTAGTTGGAATTGGGTTAACGAATCAGCAACAGGAATCAAGGTGGCGGTGACGGGAATATTATCAATCGCGCCACTGGTAAGTCCTGTTAACCAAAGCATAAGTACGGTAGCTGCAGCTGAGCTTCCTTGAGTGAGAGTAGAAATTATCCCTCCGATAAATGATAAGACCCAAAACTCTTCCATGCACCCAACAATAATGAATAACCCAATGAAAAAGAACAATGAAGTCCATTCTACTTCTTTGAATATCCGCTCTGTTGGAATGCCGCTGAGTAGTACAAAAAGGAGAGCCATAACGAAGGCCACAACCCAGGTAAATCCAGAGACTCCAAACACAACAAATCCAACAATCATAGCAATGAATAAGATGGCAGTTCGGTAGAAGACATTACGATCCTCGACCATGGTCCAAGCGTCAAGCGCCATTAAATCATTAACCCGACTAGGACGAGGAATAGAGAAGGATTTTCGAAAAAGCCGTAAAGCTACAAACCCAGTTACACCTAATAGCATTAGCCCTAGAGGAAGGAGGGTGGTGGCGAACCAAATAAAATCATAGAAGGTCGCTCCTGCAACAAGCATACAAGGGACACTCGCAATGACCGTGGTAATCCCACCCACATTCCCACACATGGCATTTGCTATTAGATAGGGTGTAGGATTTTGTTCGAGGGCATCACAGGCTAAGATAGTCAAGGGACCGATAATGAGTACTGTAGTTGCCAACACCGTCGACATAGCAAAGGTAAGACTACAAAAAATCAGGAGCAGTCGCCGGGGTGATCCCTTACTGAAACTAAGAGCTTTCACGGCAATAAATTGAAACAGCCCTGAATCCTTTGCGATCTCTGTGATGACCATAAGGGAGAGGATGACGATGATGGTTGACAGGTCGACCCATTCACCAAAAAAGTGGGCGAAGACTTCTGCGTTAAATATCGGGGGCAGAAGTTGATAGGTTAGAGCAAGTTCCATGAAATGTTCATAGTCGGGACTTCCAGGTATGAACCTATTCGCATATTCAATGTAGGTTTGAATTTGATTTAGACGCCAGGGCTCCCAGATTTGAGCGAAATAGATGATGGCTATGGATGCGCCGATAAGAGCCGCGATGGTGTGGTCGGTCATGTCAAACGTTATCATCAAAATTACTGCGATGAATATTAGGATGATGAAGACAGCGGGATAGATCATTAGCATTTTTGGGTCGCCTTACGTTTGACCACATAACTATACTGTCAGTCTAAGTCTTATAGTTCTTTTATGGACATTTGTCAAATAAGCTTTTCACTGGTTTTGACGATTTTTCCAGTAATTTCATGAAGTGAAGGGAGCAGGAATTGGAAAAATGAAGAGTCGTAGAAGCACATAGCCTGTACTAATGAGGAGAAAGAGCAAAGTAATGATAACTCCAGCCAGCAAAAATTGTCCTCTGGGTAGTGGACGATCCTCTTTTTCAGCGATAGAAACCACTAAAACATTAGCTGCACTAGCAATCGGCGTAAGGCACCCTCCTAAGACAGCCCCCGCTAATAATGCGGTCCAAAGGCCCCCTTCTGGCATTGGTATGGGACCTGTTGTGAGAATTCCTACCACGGGTATGAACGTTAATGTTATTGGAATATTATCAATGAATCCACTTGTAAGACCGGTAATCCATACCATCAATGTGGAGGTAATTATGGGGTTACCTAAAGTCAGCAATTGAATTTCATGACCAATAACCTCTAAAACCTGGAATTCTTCCATCAACCCAACCAAGAAAAAGAGGCCAATGAAAAAGAAGAGAGCCGACCATTCGATTTCTTTTAAGATTTGACCAGGACGGAATCCACTTAATACCACGAAAAGTAAAGCACCTCCCAGTGCAACCAGAAAAGTAAGACCTGCAGAACCTAACACAATAAATCCTATGATTATGAGGATAAGTAGAATCGTTGTGCGGTAAAATACGACGCGATTTGGCACCATTTCCCATGGATCAAGATCCATTAAATCGTCGATTCGAGCTTTCCTAGGTGTAATTAGATTCTTGCGGAAAAGTCGAAGAGAAACAAAGAGCATGACAGCTAAGAGCATTAGACCTAAGGGCATCATGTTGATGATAAACCATTGAAAACTATACAAGGTCGCCCCCGCAACTAGCATCGCAGGGACGCTTGCAATCATGGAGGTTATTCCTCCAACGTTAGCTGCTAAAGCGATGGAAATGAGGAAGGGAGTGGGATTTATCTCTAAGGCGTCGCAGGCTAAGAACGTCAGTGTGCCCATTATCAGGATAGTTGTTATTTGTGTAAGAACGGTGGTCATAGCAAAACTCAGTACGCAAAGAATGACGAGCAACTTTCGGGTATCGCCTTGGGTAAATTTAATGGCTTTTACGGCAATGAATTGAAAAACTCCCGAATCTTTGGAGATTTCTGTGATTATCATCATTGAAAGGATGAGGATGAGGGTCGGGAGATCAATCCATTTGTTAAAAAAATACGCGAACACGAACGAGTTGAACACCGGAGGTAACAGGTCATAGTTGGCTTCGGGATGCGCGATGATAACTGCTTCGCGCCACAATGGCCAAATTGTCGCCATATAAAAGATGGCGATAGTTGCGCCAATTAGGGCTGCAGCCGTGTGGTCAATAACATCCATCATTATAAGCAGAAGAATCGCCACAAACAAAATAACAGCAAAAACTGCAGGAAACATGGTTGAAGACCATCACATCCGTCAGAGTGATTTCACAAATTCGATTATTACTTTGGCAAGTTCCTCAGGTTGTTCGAATTGGATGCTATGATCGGTTTTGTCAATTACTCTTGTGGTGATATTGGAAAGATTTTCTTTGTAGAAATCTTGCCACCGGGGTGGGAAGGTCTTATCCTGTTTCCCACTAATCATGAGTGTGGGTGTTTGGATTTCTTTGACACGATCTTGAATATTGAATTTTGCACAGGCGCCTTGTGCACTTCCATGGCTATTCGCAAGGCGTATATTTTCTTTGGCGTAATAAATCAAAAGATCAAGCATTTTAGGTGTATTTCGAATTTTATCAGGATCATAGAATTCGAAATCGATAAGTTTCCTTGCCGCTTCTTCGGGTTCAAGCCCGTATGCGAGTTTTCCTAATTCGATTTGTGCCAAGGCACCTTCCACATCTACCATAGGAGCGGTAGCAATGAGAATGAGCCCTTTGAGCCGTTCGGGTGCATCTAAAGCGATTTGCTGAGCGATAAATCCACCCATACTATGACCAGCGACAATACATTGATCGATTTTGAGTTTGTTGAGAAGTGCAAGCATATCGTCTTTGTATATGTCTATCGTGCTGGGTTCAGTAAGTTCTGTTGATTTACCATGACCCCGTGAATCCGGTAAAATAAGCTGCAGATGCTCCTGTAAATGTGAACGGAGGAAGCCCCAGTTTCTAATCGATCCACGAACGCCGTGAATGAGAAGAAGAGGTTCTCCTTTCCCATCGATTTCATAATAGAGTCTTACACCATTAACTTCTGCAAATGGCATAGCACGCACTCTCAAGCATCGAATGTATGATGCTATTGTGCTTTCTTGTAGTTTATTAATAGCACTCTTGTAAAGTGCCACATCGGTAAAAACCATGAAACGGTGTCCTGAGAAAAGAGGAAACTGATAACAAAGAGGCTTGATTTGAAGCGGAAAATAACATGTCTTTTGCCGAAAAAGCAAACCCTAATAACAGCAGTTTCGTCATGATTCAAATATAGGGAATCCCAAGAAGAGGTGAAATTAGTCGGGATTCATCTAAATATTAGGGAGGCGCATACTCGTGCAAGCGATTTTACTACTTTCTTGGCCCATTGCTATCATTTTCATTGTAATTATACTTCTTGCAGCCTGTATTGTGTGCGTTGCAGTTCAGGATAGTCGTGATTCGCGACCCCGTAGTTATATGCGAACAAGTGCACAAGATCCTTGGCGGCCAGTTGAAGTGCAATCGGACCGAGAACGCTCTTGGGAACCCTCGGAGTACCAAGTGGATGTGTTAGTGTGTTCGTGTGGAAAATGGAATAACCCAAGCGATACAGTGTGTTGGAACTGTGGCGTATCTCTTGCAGGTGTACAGCCACAGACTTTTACATTTGAAACCGCGGAAAGGTGTGCGGTGTGTGGCTATTGGGTAGATCCAGGGGACCTAGTTGTGTTATGTCCTTCCTGTCATGCGCAGGGACACCGGGCACACATGTTGGAATTTCTTAAGGCTAAAGGCGTTTGCCCGGTCTGTAAAATCAGATTGAGTCCGCATCAACTACTCAACACCATTCCGACCATACGGAGTTCTCAAAAATAAACAGCCATTGACGACATAGAATCGAACTAGAGAAAAACCATTCTTGGCAACGTGGTGATATTTCGTCCGCCCTTCGATGTTACCACCATGTCATCTTCGATTCGGATTCCCCCGACATTCTTATAATAGAGCGCGGGCTCTACCGCAATCACTGCACCAGGTTTTAGCGGATTGGGATGGAGCGAGAGCCAAGGATTTTCATGAACATTAAGACCAATACCATGCCCCAAAGAATGTAACATCCCTTCTTTAATTCCAGGAGTACGGTTCGCTGATGAATGCCCATCTCGTTCGAAAGAATCCGCCATAGCGTTTACAAGGTCTTCAGTAGTGGCCCCTCCCTGCAATGCGTCTGCAACTGCATCCAATGCAGACGCAACAGCTTCGAACAATTCTCGAACTTTTTTTGAAACCGAGCCTCGCACGATTGTTCGTGTGATGTCTGCATGATACCGTTCATCTAGCCGCCGAGGAAAGATATCTACAATTATCGGTTCATTTGCATAAAGGACATCAGAACGCATTCCGAGATAGTGAAAATCAGCTCCCTTTGATCCTGCAGCGACGATTGATTCTTCACTATTTTCTGCATCATTGTCAACTAAGGCATGTTCGATAATCCGCTTGATTCGTCCAACAGTTAAGGGTGTTTTTTGGTAATGTAAAATGCGATTAGCGCCGATTTCAGAATTCTGAAGGACATCGATAACCTGGTTGAATGTTGCCTCTGTAGCGTTCCTAGCTTGTTCTATAGCCCTAATTTCTGCTTCATCTTTGGTTTCACGAGCTTCTAAAAATAAATTCTGAACGGGTTTGACATCAATACCAAGTTTCTGTAAATAATGGACGTGTAAAGCATCAATATCGCGAGGAACTCCGACTGTCCCATTTGATGGGAGAAGATTCTTCACTAAATCCTCTAACATTCGAAGAATGAATTCATCCCGGGATAACTGTTCTTGGATAGCTTTATTGTATGTCGGACTCAGACTATGAAAAAGGGTAATTGACGAGTACTTTTTGGCGCGTTCACAAACCATATCCGTTGCTGCTAAGATGCCTGGTTTGTTGGGAAGCTTCACAAAGGCAAAGTCATCAACTGCAAGAAAACGTGTCATGTAGTAGAGATCAGATTTCATCAGGCTTTTGCCTTGGAGATAGAGGGCGTCAACCTCATAATGCTCCATTAGTCCATCAACATCATCTAGCATCTAGAATGCCTCCCACTAATTACGAGCGGTTGGCGCTCTGTGTGATTTCCCATCTTAAATCTTCTGATGATTTCATGTTGAGCTTAAGAATAGGAGTCTGGATTTCTAGTGTAGTAGCGTTTGCATAATACCTAAGTACTCATAGCCAATGCTGAAGTGACCAAAATTCTGGTCACTATTTCACAGATAGCATATCTGTAATGACCATAAGAGAATAACATAGTGATTGCTTTGAATGACCCAAACGAGCCCTGTGACCTAGACGATGAATCAGCTGCAGCAACCGGGGACCCAATTACGGGGGATTTAGAACCCGCTCCAGAGGTTCCTCCACCAGAAAGGAAAGAGAAACCAGATCGGGGTTTTTTCTCCAGGTTGAAATCAGTAATCAATTATGGGAGCTATTCTGTTTATCTAGTAACCTCGTGGATACTCGGTATTTTTGGCATCATCATGCAAAATTATCTCACCCTTTTTCTTCGGGATTTTATTCTCCTTTATGTCCCTGGAATTGAATTGGTATATGTGACCATTGGGGCTGTCATTCTGGCCTTCATGGGAATTGAGCTCGTGGCTCGATTTTTTGCTGGCTATATTGGTGATAATTACAATAGGAAATGGCTTTCAGTGCTCACGATGTTTGTGAGTGGAATAGCTATGTTGATTTTTGCATTTAGTTTCAATCTACTTGGCTTAATCATCGGTGTCCTGATTATGGCAGGAGGTTCCCTATTTGGAGCAGGATCAACGAGCTACATTTACGAGCAAATGGAACCAGAAAATAGTGGCTTAGCCATGGGCATATTCCAGACAAGTAGTGGTTTCGGGCTTATCGGACTGGGGGTAGTGACCTGGTTATTAGCAATGGGAGTGCCCTTCGTTCAAACCATTCAGGTTGTATTCTTTGTTGGTGCAATGTGTTATATGGCGGCAACAGTTATCCGTGTCCTTTTCCTTGCCGAACCCCGACCAATCGTTCGTAAGGAACAAGAAACCAAGAAATCCCTTGAATTCGTGAAGCAGAATTTCAACGCATTAAAATTACTTTATATTATTTTACCTGTTTTTACAGCAATCTTAATTCTTGACGCGCTGAGTGATGGTTTTTATCGATTTAGCACAAATTTGTACCTCAATGAAGCATTAGGATTTTCAATCGGTGAAATTAGCATAATGCTGATTGTGGTTCTCGCTTTCTCAATACCACTCTCAGTAACAGTAGGAAGCTTCTTTGATCAACGAGGAAGCCGGCGAGCAATCCTTATCGTTTATAGCGTTATGCCGATTACCCTCATTTTACTCATCCTTGCCCCAATATTTCCCTATTGGCTCCCTGTAACGATCGCAGGTCCGTTAATCGCTAGCTTCCCTATCACCGAGCCCTTGATGAGTACAGCCTTCCTAGCCGTGGCGATGAAAAATATTAATGATATTCTTTGGTGGACTCTTATACTAACATATTTACGAAAGGCAATTCCCCGATCCGAAACTGCAAAAATGCTTAGTATTTTCTGGATTGTTGTAAGCATTTCATTCTTGATTACCCCGATTCCGTCAGGTATTATCTATACGCTCTTTGGAGCCATACCATTATTAGTAATGGCATTGGTAATCAACTTTGTAATCTTGGGCATCCTCATATTTGCGAATGTGGAACCAAGAGATATTCCTGAAGAGTACCGATATCTTTGAGTAGAATCTGAGGAAGTCTTCCCTGAAGATTAATCATAGGAGTCAGACTCGTGGACAAATGGGAGTAAGAGCGCGGCAATCAGTGTCAGAATGAGGGCAAGCCCAAAGGTGAAACTCGGGCCGAGTAAGACCCAGAGATATCCAGCAATAAGACTAGCGGGGAGAAGAGCGATGCCGATGAGCATTTGGTATAAACCTAACATACTAGCACGAACTTCGATAGGAGAAAGCTCCGAAACCAGTGAAGATTGCATAGGTACGGTGGCTCCAATGCTTACTCCGTAGAAAATTAGAGCAAATAATACGGTCCAGAAATTAGGTACAAATAGAAAAATTGTGCACATTGTTCCAAAGAAGATGAAGCCAATAAGCATCGTGGGTCTTCGTCCTATACGGTCGCCTAGTTTGCCTAGAGGAGCTGAGGTGAGTGCAGCGGTCAGGGTGAAAATCAGGTATGCCACAGGAACTCCTAGGTAGGGAGATATTGGAATGACAAGAAATACTCCAGCATACAAAGTGACTAACGACCAGCTGAACGAAGCTAGTGCAAAGATGATACTGAGTGTTATGAAGATGGCAAGGCTACGATTGATACCAGAAATACGAAAGACAGGTTTTCCTAATTCCTTTCGATAATCAGAGATTCTAAAAATAACAAGGATTGCACCAATGATTGTTGGGATAGAAGCAAAAACGAAGAGAAGGCGCAAACTGGTTAGCAAATCATATCCTAGTGCCAGAGTTAACCATGGAACAACGAAGGTAACAAACGCAATAGTAATTAACACACCAACCGTTGCTCCAATATTATCTAAAGCTCGGAGAATACCAAAGATTTTGCCGCGGGTTTCATGACTCGACACATCAGCTACGATCGCATCACGAGGAGCACCCCGAAGTTTTCCAGCGCGATCAAGAATTTTGGCAGGGACTAGCCACTGCCAAAGAGGAGTGAAAGCATAAATGATCCGAGATAATGCACCCATTGTATAACCGGACCAGATGAAGACCTTCCTCTTTTGCACCTTATCCGAAATAAAACCGGAGAAGCCTTTTGAAATGTTCACTACAAAATCCCCAATGCCATCCACTAGCCCAAGAATCAATGGTGCAAGTCCGGGAGGGGCGATGAGAGCTACAAAAACTGGCCAAATAGAAAAGACTATGTCAGAACCCATATCGTTCAGAAATGAGGCTGAGCCAAAAGTAGTGATCACACAGCGCTCAGTAGGCATTTCATCACAAGATTCGACATCAGGAACCTGATCGTTTTCCATCCTGGAATCCTCCAAAGGGAAGTTATCAGTTTTGACACAATTTAAAGCCATATACCTGTTCAGATAAATAATGAAGCAGCAAAAGTCTTAGAAAACTCAGGATGCCTGGCCAGATCTAGGAACTCGACGCTTTTTGCTAGGTCAATAGCTTGACGTCGTTGCGAGACTGAAAGAAGAGCGAGCTGCGCTCCAGTAAGAGCTGAATTTCCAACAAAAGAGACATCATCAAGAGAAAGCATAGGTATTAGACCGATTCGTTGGGCATTATCGGTATTTAGATAGGTTCCAAAAGCACCTGCAATGTAGACATAACCTAAATCCTCGGGTTCCAGTTGTTGATGTTGGAGGAGAAGTGTAAAACCTGTCTGGATGGCAGCTTTAGCGAGTAGCAATTGTGAGATGTCTTGTTCGGAGAGTGTTATCGGTGATGACCCCTTTTTAACTGAGCCTTCAGAAAGTGTGATGTACTGGGATTTTCCTTCTTTGGTTATGTAGGGTCTAGCCGCTTGAGTGAAATGCCCTTTTGATGATAATAACTTGGCTTTAGCCAGTTCGGCGATAGCATCAACCACTCCAGAACCGCAAAGGCCAATCGGATCCTTATCATCGATGGTGGTCAGATTAAACTGCATTGAGGTTGTGTCGAGACGGATTCTTTCGATGGCTCCACTTACTGCTTTCATTCCGTGTTCAATTTGTGCTCCTTCAAAGGCGGGACCAGCAGCACAGGAGGTTGCAGAGATCCGTTCTTTGTTTCCTAGGATAACTTCGCTGTTTGTTCCAATGTCAATGAGTAGGCAAGGGGCTCGGGCTTTGTGTAATTCCGTAGCAAGAATATCTGCAATAGCATCAGCGCCTACGTATCCTGCTATATTGGGAAGTATGTGAATGATACTCTGGGGAGGAAGTCTGAGATTCAGATAATCAGCAGATACTTCAATGGGACCACGGAAAGGGGGTACAAAAGGTCCATAGGCAAGATGAGTGGTATCTAATCCTAAAAAAAGACTAGTCATCACTGTATTGCCGACCACAACCATCTCATAGATTTGTTGAGATGGAATTCGATTACCAACTAACGCGGTCAGTATTTGATTCACACCCTCAATTACAGCTGCCTGTAATTCATTTCTGGTTTCTTCACTTACGGCAGCATAACTGAGCCGAGTCATGATATCTTCGCCCAAACACAATTGAGGATTTTCAATCCCTTCGGTGGCGATTAGTTCCCCGGAAACGAGTGAGTACAGACTGCCGACAAGCTTTGATGTTCCGATATCCAAAGCAACCCCATAGATGCTCTCTCTAGCATCTCCCGCACGAATATCAAGAAGTTGTATTCGGTTCCGAATAACAAGGGTCACCTCACCTCTTGCTTTTCGTAGAGCCTGCGGTGTTTTCTTAATCACCGGGAGCGGGTATTCCCAACGGCTGGTAGATTTGAAGCGTGGATTCTGGGATATAATAGAAAGAACACGTTCGGTATCCGGGCAAGGGTTGTCTGGGTCAACTCCTGGGACCTGAAGAAGAAGGGATTGTAACGCTGAGTTGAGCTTCATATGACGGTGGATGCCCTTTAATTGAAGGCGGCGCCGTGATACCCGTGTAGCTGTGGGAATCGTAACCACTAAATCCTTTTTTCCATTAACGCGAGCTTGACAGGCAAGGCGAAATCCCGCACCACGCTGCTTATTAGAGAGAAGAGATTTTTCAGCGGAAGTTAATGAAAATAAGCCAGAGAAGGGTTCAACATGAACGCGGCATTTCCCACAAGAACCTTCGCCTCCACATTCACTTCGTAATTGTAAACCGATACGACGGGCAACACTGTCAATGGTTTCACCCTGATTAGCCGTAGTTCGCCGCCCATCTGGTTCAAAGAGAATTTGCACATCAGCCAAGATTCTGCACTCCATTCAGCTATTTATCTGAGGTTGGTAGTTTTTATGCACTATTCAACCAACGAAATTTTAAACCGTTGCGTGTATGGTATCATTGTAGATTATTAAGGGAAAAGCCCATACAGTAAATGGTCTTTACCCTTGAGGTGATAATTAGCTTGGCAGAATCTCCTCCCCCTGGACCTCCACCACCACAAACTCCTCCACCACAACCCCCAGCAGAACCGAAACCTGAAGAAAAACCCCTCGCCCCTGATCAGTGCCCTCGCTGTCGAAGTGATGCAACAACCATTTTACGAAAAGTTCCCATAGCTTATGGCCATGAGATCACACGAAAATGCGATAAATGTGGGAACATCTGGAAGTATACTTCTAAATTTGGCGCTGGCGCCTGGCCCTAAAGTCATCTTTAGCCATCAAAGGATTCTTGAGGGAACTATTCAGGATGTGTTAAATTAGTTTTAAGAAGTATTACCCAAAGACTGGAACCTGGAGTCTGAATATGCCCATGGCTAAGTTAAGCCTTCTCAAAGCCATAACAGGAGGATTTGTCTAAAAGGAGTAAATAATTGGTTTCCCCAGTTTTGGCAAACGGATTTTTACCTGTGCAAACGCCAACCTTTCGATCATAATGCTTACAATCAAGACATATCGACTTGATGGACATTTCATCAGGCAGAATTTTGATAGTCATATCACAAGTCACCATTTGAAAAGTAATCCGTTTAAGGAAAGGAGTATGCTAAAACCTTTTCCATCGCTTTATATTAGAATGGCTACATCCAAATAGAGCTACATCGATATTCAGTATATTGATGGGGGGTTATTATGGCTGACCAGCAACCATCTGAGTTTAATTTACTAGAAACATCACGAGAAATTATCGCACATATTGCACATCGACTCGTTAAACAGAAAGCAACCCTGATGGTTGCAGAATCCGCTACAGGAGGTTTAATTCAGCATCTTCTTACACAGATATCAGGAAGTTCAGAGTTTTATCAAGGTGGCATTATCGCCTACTCAAACGAGCTCAAACACAGATTATTACAGGTCCCTGAATTAACTTTGGAGAAGTATGGAGCTGTTAGTCATGAAACGGTGGCGGCTATGGCGAATGGTGTTCGATTATGGATGAACACCGATTATGGTTTAGCGTCTACGGGAATTGCTGGTCCTACTGGAGGCTCGCCATCAAAACCTGTTGGACTTGTATTTGTAGCTGTTTCTCACCATTCCTTTGAAACGGTTACCCAACAACACCACTTTGTAGGAACGCGCTATGACAATAAACTGAACTTCAGTCGGGTAGCGCTACAACTACTTCTTGATGTTATCAAGTAAGAGGACTAGCGGTATTTTGCTTATCATGGCGGAAATCTCTTAAAGTAGCGCTTATCACGACACATGAAAGTTATGCCCCCATTCCGTGGTTACCCCAACTATCTTGACCCACCGGTATTTCGTCCTCCCAGTGAAGCAAATAGTCTAATTCTACAAGCTACGCTTGGCTGTTCCCATAATGCGTGCACTTTTTGTGGCTCATATCGCACAAAACAATTCAAAGTAAAACCCTTTACCAAATTCCGAGAAGAGGTGGAACAACTTGCTCAACAATATCAACTTCAGCCTCGCCGCATTTTCCTAGCTGACGGTGATGCTTTTGTTCTATCCACCCCCCAACTATTAGAAATCCTTAACCTGCTTACACGCGAATTTCCCACTGTAGAGCGAATTAGCATCTACGCTAGCGGCACAAACGTACAGCGGAAATCAAGCGAAGAGCTAGACCAGATTAGAAATGCAGGACTCGAAATGATCTATATTGGCTTAGAATCAGGTGATAATACTGTCCTGAAAAACGTTAACAAAGGTATCACAAACGAAGATCATATTACTGCCTGTCTCCGTTTGAAACAAGCAAAATTTACAGTATCACCAATCATCATCTTGGGTCTGGGAGGGAAAGATCGAAGCCACCAGCACGCTATCCATACAGCCAAAACCATCAATAGCATCGATCCGTCCTATCTAGCGGCCTTAACTCTAATGTTGGTTCCAGGGACTGAGCTGCATACCCAAATGAAACAGGGTGATTTTCAACCCTTAACTTCCCTTGAAATTCTACAGGAGCTTCGACTTCTCCTTGAGGACCTAACAGACCTATCGGAATGTGTGTTTAGAACTAATCATGCATCCAATTATTTACCTTTACGTGGAATTCTGTCCCGGGATCGTAATAGGTTACTCAAAACGATTGATTCTGTGTTATCTGATCCAAATATATCAAGCCGGTTACGCCCTGATTATGTAAGGGGATTATAGGAAAAGGCTTAACTCGTTGGTTTGTGCAACCTAGCTTAAAATATCAATGGAGTGGTATTCACGTGAGCCTTGATCCCGAAGATTTTGATCCCCTCGGTCGTCGCGATCCACGATCCCGTCATCCCAAAGATCCCAGACAATCGATTAATCATGATATAATTGCCATTATCCAACAATTACAAGTCCGGATCGAAAAACTCGAAGAGGACATGCGATTAGTTAAGAAGAAATTAAAAATCTGAGATTGATGATTGTCGTCGGCGATAAATGACAACAGCAAGCGTAATTATTACTACACCAACTACAATCCCAATTGCGAGAGGAATCGGTGAACCCAACGCAAAGGAGAGAATGGCACTATCCGAGCGGTACTGGCAAAGAAGTACCCGGCCTGGATCCAGAGCCATAAAGAGTGGAAGTTCAGGAGTTGAAATTACACAAGAGGAACTAGTTTGAGCATCTACCCAAATCCATGTTTGCGTAGTGGATGCCCCATGATTTACACTCACTGGAATCCTTAGCCGTACCGGCGTTGGTTGGTATTGTTGAATCTGGAAATTAATCTGCCAACCTGAGGCAACTGCTTGAATTGAATAACTGCTAAGCCCAAGGGTCACGATACCACTCCCATATACCCAAGGATCAAAGAACCAATCGAGTGATTCCCCTATCGCCTCTTCAAATAATTCTTGAAGCGAATAGGCACGAAGATTTCGATGCATTGCTTCTACATAGACATATTGCCATGCATCATAGAATGTCTGGTTGCCAAGTTGATGGCGAAGCATATCGTAGAGCAGAGCACTTTTAACGTAAACGATGCGTCCATAAGCATACCAGTCGGTAGTTTGCCAATAGTCCATTGATTGATTGATGCTCTTATCGCCTTCTGTGTTGACATATTCCCAATAGCCATCATAATCTGTTTGGCGATAATCACCCCGTGCTGTGCCTCCATAAACATATTCGACCCAGGCATATTCGCAATAGGAGGCAAAACCTTCATCAATCCAAGGTTCTGTGTAACTATCAGTGCCTATGGTAAAGGGAACCCATTCATGACCGATTTCATGAGCGGTTACAGCAGCAAGGGATGAAAGACCACTAGAATAGGTGTATAGTGGTTGCCCAATCATAACCAGCTGCGGATATTCCATTCCCCCTGCCCAAATGTCAGTTTCAACAATGGCAAGACTATCCCATGAATAGGGACCAAATAAATTCCCGTATATTTCCAAGCACTGCTGCGCCACTTCCAAGACACGCTGTCCACCTGATGCGTGATTCGAAACATAATAGCTTGTCACGTTTACACTCTGCGTGAGAATACTATCTGTTTCATAATCAGGACTTGCACACCAAGTAAAATCGCGAACAGGCCCGGTTGTGAAATGCCAATCCCTTGTCGAAGCACCAACGGTAATATCTTGAAGTTCCCCGGTAGCTGCAACGATGTAATCGTCCGGTACAGTGAGAGACACATTGTAAGTGGCCACGTCACTGTAGAAACTTTCTCCCATGAAAGAGTAAGGTTTGGTATCCCAACCGCGTTCATCGTAAACAGCAACAATTGGATGCCAATTGCCTAAATTATAACCTAGGAAGTCAAAAGGGTCTGTTCGCTCATACCAACCAAATCTATCCTGACTTTCAGGGACAGTGACCTGCCAGGAAATAACTAAGGTTAGAATACCACCTGGAGAGAGAACTCCTGGACCCGACCCGCTGACGAGATCGACTTCCAATATTGTTTGATCCTCACCAGTTATCAAGTAACTGAGAGAGTGACTATTATAGCTAACATTAAAAACTTCAATCGATCCAAGGGGCTGAAAGGCATTAGGATATAAATGGAAGTATAATTCCGAAAATGATACATCAGCCTGGTTCACGTAGGCAATTGTTGTGTTCGCCATGACAATATGATTCCAATCTTGGAGAACTGCAAAGATTGTGTAGTTGGTGATAGGGTAAGGAGTGTTCATTAGAGCACGTCCATCAATACTCTCCCTGCTTTCATTGACCCTCACAGAGTCGAGCTGGATCTTTTCAGAGGGAATGGCAGCGCATTGGATATCATTTGTTGAAAAACATGATACAGATGTGGGAATAACCATCGGAAAGAAAATCGCGAAAACTAAAGTACACAGGATTCCAAGGGCTAACTTGCTTCGAACCCGCAAGGTCATAGCATCAACTCTAGTTGGCTCTAAGAAACATCTTAAGAAAAAGTATTCGAAGGGTGCAATCGCGCCCTTCAGAAATATGAGTTTAAATGCAGATCAGGCTTCTTCCGGAACAGCCGGGAATTCATAGCCGCAGGACGGGCAAGCAATTGCACCACAGCTACGAGCCATCATACAACCAGCACATCCTGTAGCTTGAGCTTTTTCGAATACTGAACCACACATTGGACAGCGATATTTGCTCATGATAGGAATCCTCCATTGTTGTTATTCAAGATACAAACCCTACACTAGATTTGCCTTTTGAAGCTTATGGAAATCCTATATTGAGTAGTATCCAGTTTGCTATGCCACCAATGAAGAAGGCAAGAGTTATTGTTGAGAATGCGAGCATGAGTGTATATTTCCAATGATATTCACGGACGAGGACAGCGATGGTGGCGATACAAGGAATATAGATTGTCGTAACCAAGGCGAAGACGAACATCTGGCGGACATTCATGAAAGTGTCGATGGGACCGTTGGCAAGGATGACAAGGAGTTCAACCGTGAGTTCCTTACGTAAGATACCGTAGACGAACGCGGCAGCTGTTTCAGGGGGAAGCCCAAGCCACCCCACGACGAGTGGAGCAGCCCAGATGCTCACCATATGTAAGTAAGAGAAGTCAGGGGTTGGGAAATAGAGAAGGAGCCCCAGAATAGCCCCGCCAATGATAATAAGCGGGAGTGCTATATAGACAAATTCTCGAAAACGAATCCACACTTTCTTTATGGTCGGTCGCAATCGAGGGGCTCGGAGCGGCGGTATTTCCATGACGAGCCCATGCGAAGCTCCAGGGAGAGTATGTTGCAGTAAAGCACCGAAGCCGATGATAATTGCGAAGATGAGTGCGAGAATGATGAAGGCGAGGAAGATTGAAGAATATAGTCCCACGGTACCCAGAATAACAGCTAGCTGAGCAGAACAGGGTACGAGTACAACCAGAAAGCCAGCAATAAGTCGTTCGCGACGTGTCGTAAGAATTCGTGTTCCCAGAATAGCAGGGACATTGCATCCCATTCCAGTTAGCAAAGGAATAATTGCACGGCCATGGAGCCCTAGGCGATGCATAAACGCGTCAAGGAGGAAAGCGATGCGGGCCATATAGCCTGTATCTTCTAGGACGGAAAGTATGATGTAAAAAGTTCCGACAAAGGGAACGGCGATAAACACCCAGGCTTGAATTCCCAGAACCAACCCATAGTAGAGGATAATTTGAATAATAGGTGAAGGCATGAAGGTTGTAATGAGATATTCTGCTGAAGGATTGATGAAGCCCTCCCAAAACTCCCCTACTGTCGCTTCGAAAATAGCTCCCACGGCAAACATTAACAATATGGATCCAATAAGAACTAGAACAGCAACAGGTAACCCGATAATTCGATGGGTAAGAACGGCTGATATTTTTTCAGTCAGCGGAACTCGTTCCCCTTTTCCAGTTTGTACTTGTTCGGTGAGGTAGAAAGCGTATTGTGCTCGTTTCTCTCCTAAGACTTGAACAATATCGGCGTCAAATTCCTCTTCAATATCTTTTCTAAGTGTTTCAACTAGCTTCACTGCATCTTCCGATTCAAGCCTACTTTCAATACATTCCGCACATTGAGCATATTTTTCGAGTAATTGCTGTGAAACAATTCTCAGTGGTAGATTCAAGGGGCAAAGTTGCATTTTCGCTAGACGCTGTTCTAATGCACGAAGCTTTGCTTCAATTCCATCAGGAAATAACATTCGCCGTTGATGTTGTTGAGAACCTTCTAAGGCTGCAGCTTTAGCAGCAGTTCGAAGTAGAAGTTTCAAGTTGGTTCCATAAATTGCTACCGTAGAAATAACAGGGACACCCAACAAAGCCTCAAGCTTCTTTTCATCAATTTCAATACCCATGCGCCGGGCGAGATCGACTTGATTTAAGCACACGACCATTGGAATGTTAAATTCTAAGAGTGCTATCGTGAGAAGGAGATTCCGAGGAAGATTTGTTGCGTCAACAACATTGACAATGACATCAGGAGAATCCTGTTGCAAATAGCGGAGAGTAACTTTTTCGTCATCCGTTGATGGACTGATAATGGTATAGGATCCAGGCAGATCTACAATTTCAAGGCGAACACCTTCGAAGGTCTCATCAAAGTCTTTATGAGCCCATTTTCGGAACCGTTGACCAACCCGCCAGCCTCGCCCACGTTTAATTCGCGAACGCTTTTTTTCAGGTGGATTTTGCATCCTTTCATCCTTTGACGATTCTTGGATTTCCCAGTTCTTGATTCCAGGATGCCACCGAGGGGAGTAGACTTCATGATAAGAAAGGTAGACTGTTCCTTCTAGAATTTCTACCGTTGTGCCTGGATAATTGGAGACAATAGCACCAAGTCCAGTCCAATTATTAAAAATAACACTCTTCCCTACATTGGGTTGGCCCACTAGGGCTATTCGAAAATGATCCTTTTGTGGTAATCGTCTTGACCAACGGAATTTCCTTTTTCGAGGACCGTTCATTGTTTCCTGCTCCGTTGTGATTATTCTACAACATCACGGTGGACCCTAACCAGCTTGGCGAGGTCACGACTTAAGGCAAATTGAGCTGTTCCTACTTCAATAAGCAGAGTATCACCTACAGGTGAAACCTGGACAACATACACGGTTTCACCCGGAAGCATACCCATCGAAGACATCATACGAAGTAGTTCGACATTCTCATTGCTAATGCATTCAATAGCTGCTGATTCGCCTTGTTCGAGATCTGCCAAAGTCAATTCAGGTAATGGTTCCACGGTTCCATCCGTATCTGGAATGGGATTTCCGTGTGGACAGGTAACTGGTCCTTCGAGCTTTTCGAGAACTCTGTTACAAAGCTCAGGTGTAAGCAAATGTTCCCATTCACAGGCAACACTGTGAGCTTCCTCCCAACTAACTCCCAAAAGATCAACAAGAAGTCGTTCTGCAACTCGATGGCGACGCAACACGTCAAGCGCAAGCTTACGTCCCTTCGCGGTTAAGCGGACACCCTTGTTCTTTACATATTTCAAATAGGATTTCGCTGCTAACTTTTGTACCATCTGTGTCACACTTGCAGGTTTCACGTTCAAAACCTGAGCAAGTTCACCAGTCTTTGCATACCGATTATTATTTTGGAGCAGGCGAAAAATCGCTTCGAGATACTCCTCAATACTTGCGCTGGGTAAGTTGTATGTGGAGTTCTTTGAAGAGCTTTTGGCGTCTTCTTTTGTGACTTCTGGTTGGGTTTGAGTTTCAGGAGTCATAGATTCAAATTTAGGTGTGCCTAAATATAAGCCTTTGCATCGTTTAAGCTTCCCAACCGCCCCTCTAAACAAAACCCAAAACTTGGGCACACATGAGAAAATACAATACTAAGGGACCTACAGCCCCCCATCGCTCAGCAATACTCTCAACATCACGACGTTTTGCGGGTTTACCATTCAGATATAAGTGGGAGATGATTTGCCGAATCCCTAAGTCATCTGCCGGAAAAACCTCTAATCGACGTAAACCGGTGAGAACCGCTAATTCAGCAGTCCATCGACCAATACCCCGAATCGAGTCCAATCGATTAAGAATAGAAACCGTATCCAATTGAGCAAGTTCACCCAATTTCAACGAACCAGAGGAAATCGATTCAAATAACCCAAGCAAAAAGGGAACCTTGTAACCAAGTTTACAGGATCTTAGGTCAGCTTCAGATAATGCTCCTAGCGTTTCAAGAGTGGGAAACCCGTATAATTGCTGCTTATCGATACGGCACTTTGAACCATATTGTAAAACAAACCTGCGCGTGACCTGATTTGCTGATCGAAAACTGACCTGTTGCTGCAAAATTGCTTTCACAATAGCTTCAAAGAAACTTGGTTGACTAAATGGTCTTAGCCCTTTCAATGGTTTTTCCAGATGGGCAATTACAGGATCTTCTTTAATTGCTGTTAACACTGGTTGTGTATCAACATCCCACCCTAAAAGCCATCCAACTGCATCTGTAATCGCCCGATGATGACTTCCAAATTGAGGAGGCCATTGCACTTGAAGGCTTGGACGAGTTCCCTTTCGCACTTGAATAACACGAACTGGAATCAGCGTATTATTGATGGAAAGGCACCGAGCAAATTCTCCGGGTTGCTTATAATCAGGAACGGGTTGTACATCAGAAAATA